>CAYPMM010000017.1:0-19378 GCA_964412115.1 uncultured Candidatus Saccharibacteria bacterium
CTTGCTTTTTTCTGCTTTCTATTATATATTAATAAAATCGTTTTGTCAAGAAGCTTGTCGGTTTTGAGAAGCGAAGCGGTGTTTGCTTTCGAAGAACTTTCGGAGGCGCAAAAGCATGGTTCGGGCGCTGTTCTGTTAAGCCATTCCTAAATTCGCGAGGAGTTTCAAACTAAGTTTTAGTTAAACCAAAACTTAGTTTGTGTATTTTCGCAAATTTAGGAATGGCTTTGCGGCCGATTTTGCGCCGAGAACGTAGGCCGGCCCGCCGCGCTGGAGGCGGGAACGGCCGGTCAGAGAAAGTAAATACCGCTAAGCCAAAACACGACAAGCGCATGCGGTTTGTTATGCCAATATCAATAAAAAAACTTCCAAAATCAATGATTGAAATTGAGGGCGAAATATCGGCCGAGGATTTTGAGCGCCATTACAAAAACGCGTTAAAGGAGCTAAACGAAAAATCGGCCATCCCGGGATTCAGGGCGGGGCATATTCCCGAAAATATTTTAATTGAAAAAATTGGCGGGGATTCTGTTTTGGAGCATGCCGCCGAACACGCTTTGCAAAACGAATACCCGAAAATTCTTGAAGAAAATAAAATTGACGCAATCGGCCATCCCCAGATAACCATAACCAAAATTGCCCGCAAAAATCCTCTTGGATTTAAAATAACCGTAGCCGTTCTGCCGCACATAACACTCCCAGATTATAAAAACATGGCCAAAAATATAATGGCCAGAACTGACGAAGTAAAAGTTGAGGAAAAAGAAATTGAGGAAGCCGTAGAATTTTTAAAAAAGTCGGCCAAAAAGGACGAAAAAGAAGCGCCAACGGAGTTGAACGACGAATTTGCCAAAAAATTCGGCCAGCCGGACGTCGGCAGTTTAAAAAAACTTCTTGAAGAAAATATAAAACAAGACAAAACAATTAAGGCGCGGGAGAAAAAAAGAATGGAAACACTTGATAAAATTTCCGCCTCAACGAATATTGAGATGCCCGAAATCTTAATCCAATCCGAAAAAGAAAAAATGTCGGCCGAACTCCGCTCGTCAATTGAAAATATGGGAATGAAATGGGAAGACTACCTTACCCATATCAAAAAAACGGAGGAAGAACTAAAAAAAGACTGGGGTAAAGAAGCGGAAAAAAGAGCGCGCTACGCTTTGGTTTTGCGCGAAATAGCAAATTTGGAAAGTATTGAGCCGAGTGACGCCGAATTAAACGACTTTGCGGAAAAAACAACCGCCCAATACCCGGAAACAGAGCGTAAAAAGATTGACAAAGCGCGCCTGAAAGATTATGCTTACGGTATATTAAGAAACGAAAAAGTTTTTCAATTTATAGAATCTCAAAAATAAAACAATGGATGAAGAATATTACAGCTATTTAATACCGACGGTAATTGAAAAGTCGCAGTTCGGCGAACGGGCGTATGATATTTACTCGCGCCTTTTGAAAGAAAGGATTGTTTTTGTTTCGGGTCCCATTTCGGACCCCCTGGCCAACACGGTCATAGCGCAACTTTTATTTCTGGAGTCGCAAGACCCCAAAAAAGACATATCTATTTATATAAATTCTCCCGGGGGTTCGGTTTCATCCACTTTGGCCATATACGACACGATGCAGCACGTCAAACCCGACATCTCAACCATCTGCGTGGGACTGGCCGCATCAGGTGCGGCAATACTTCTTGCCTCCGGCGCAAAAGGCAAAAGATTCACCTTGCCGAACTCCGAAATTATGATTCATCAGGTTTTAGGAGCGGCCGAGGGGCAGGCAACCGAAATTGAAATATCGGCAAAACACATACTTAAAGTAAAGGACAAACTTAACCGGATTTTAGCCGATGAAACCGGCCAACCCCTCCTAAAAATAGAAAAAGATACCGACCGCGACTTTTTCATGGATGCCGATGAGGCCAAAAAATACGGCATAGTGGACAAAATCGTAAAATCCAAAAACGGAAAATAAGAAAACTAGCTGATTTTTTCAACCAAAGAAATGCCGGTCATTTCGGCGGGTTTATTCAATCCCATCAATTCAAGAACCGTCGGCGCGACATCGGTAAGAGTTCCGAAAACTTTGCCGTATTTTTTCAAAATTTCTTCATCCGAGCGCGCCTCTTTGGATTCTAAATCTTTGGCAACCATAAAAAACGGCACCGGATTTGCCGTATGTTTGGTTCTTTTTTCCGCGCTTACGCGATAATATTTTTCTTCGGCGTTTCCATGGTCTCCGGTAATAATAACCGCCCCGCCAAGCTCCAAAACGCGCGGGATTATTTTGCCAATCGCTTCATCAACAGTTTCAATCGCTTTGACGGTTGAATCAAAATTTCCGGTGTGGCCGACCATATCGGCGTTGGCGAAATTCACCAGAATAAAATCGTATTTTTCAAGAGATTCCAAAACCTTTTCGGTAATTGCTCCGGCCGACATTTGGGGATGTTCGTCAAAATGGGCCGTGGCAATTGAAGGAATAAGCGTTCTGTCCTCGCCCGAAAACGCTTTTTCTTTTCCGCCGTTAAAAAAGTAGGTCACATGGGCGTATTTTTCCGTCTCGGCTACATGAAGCTGTTTCAAACCGGCCTCGGAAATTATTTTAGCCAGAGGCTTTTCAACCGCAAGCGGCAAGAAAGCGGTTTCGGCCGGAAGAGATTCTTCGTACCGGGTCATGGTCGCGATATACAGGTTATTTATTTTTTCGCGCGGAAACTTATCAAACCCTTCCGAAACGAAAGAGTCCGTGAGTTCTCTGGCGCTGTCTTCGCGGTAGTTAAAAAATATCACCGCGTCCCCGTCCTCAACTCTCCCGACAGCCTTTCCGTTTTCAGCCAAAAAACCCGGCTCTATAAATTCGTCGGAAAGACCGGCCTGATAATTTTTTTCGACATACAAAGAAGCGATTTCATAAGGCTTCCCGACTCCCGAAACCAAAAGATTATAAGCCTTTTCAATAAGCCCCCACTGGCCGTCCCTATCCATGGCAAAACGCCGGCCGATGACTGAGGCAATTTTGGCCCATGGATATTCGCCGGCGAGTCTAGATTCAAGAAGATTAAAGAATTTGGCCGCTTCTTGTGGCGGGGCGTCCCGGCCGTCGGTAAAAAGATGAAGGTATAATTCGTTGACACCCTGTTTTCTCGCAAACTCCAGAAGAGCGTATACATGGTCGGGATAGGCGTGCACCGAACCGGAAGAAAAAAGGCCCGCCAAGTGCAGGCGCGAATTATTTTTTTTAACGTGTTTGGCCGCTTTTAAAAAAGCCGGATTTTCAAAAAAACTTCCGTCGCGAATAGACATTATGATCCTCGGAAGATGGGTGTAAATCACCCGCCCCGCGCCGATGGTTAAATGCCCGACTTCGGAATTGCCTTCTTCTCCCCACGGCAATCCAACCGCAACGCCCGATGCCTGCAAGGTCGTGAAAGGATAAAATTTTTCCAGACGTTCAAAATTGGGCCGCGCGGCTTGTCTCCACGTTGATTCCGGAACTTTAGTATTCACTCCGTAGCCGTCAAGTATCGCCAATACCGCCGGTTTATAATGCATGACCTTATTTTAAGCCGGCCTTTGACAAATTTAAAGAGTTTTGATATACTTTATATATTGTTATTATTATGGTTTTAAAACCGCGAATTAAATATTTTTATGGATTTATCTTCAGCGGCGCTTATCGCGCTTGCGGCGGGCACGTTCGGCCTGATAGCCGGCTACGCGCTTCGCCAAATAATAGCCCAGCAAAAAACAAACTCGGTAGAGCTAAGGATTAAACAAATCCTTCTTGATGCGAAATCGGAAGCCCAAAAAACTCTTGAAGGAGCGAAACAAAAAGCCGATTCACTTTTAGACTCGGTAAAACGGGAGGAAAAAGAAAGGGAAACCAACCTGCGCAGACTGGAAGAACGAATCTCCCAGAAAGAAGAACTGGTGGAAAAAAGGCGCGGAGAGGCGGAGCGCGAAACCAAAGAAATCGTTAAACAAAAAGAGGAGCTCAAGCGCCGGCATGAGTCGCTTGAGTCAATTGAAAATGAGCGAAGGCGCGAGCTTGAAAAATTATCGGGACTCTCCGAAGAAGAGGCGAAGGCGGCGCTCTTGACCAGCGTTGAAAAAAAGCACGAGGCGGACATACTTTCGCGGATGCAGAAGCTGGAAACATTCGGCCATGAACAGCTTGCCGAACGCGCCCGTGAAACTCTGGCCTCGGTAATCCAGCGGCTCGCCTCATCCACCGCGTCGGAAATCACGACCACGTCGGTCACTATTCCGTCCGAAGACATTAAAGGAAAAATAATCGGCAAAGAGGGCCGCAACATCCGCGCGCTTGAAAGGGCGGCCGGAGTGGAAGTAATAGTTGACGACACTCCCGGTTCAATAATAATTTCAAGTTTTGATCCGGTCAGGCGCCACATCGCCAAAATCGCTTTGGAAAATCTTATTCTGGACGGAAGAATACAGCCGGCCAGAATTGAAGAAACGGTTGAAAAGGCCAAAGCCGAAGTGGAAAAAATAATGAAAGACTCCGGAGAGGCCGCCATTTACGAAGTGGGTGTTTTTGACGTTGACCCGAGACTGGTCAATCTGCTCGGACGCCTGCGTTTCAGGACAAGTTACGGACAAAATGTTTTACAGCATTCGGTTGAAATGACCCACCTTGCCGGAATGCTCGCCTCCGAACTCGGCGCCGACGTCCAGATATCCAAAAAGGGCGCCTTGTTTCACGATATAGGCAAGGCGATGGACCACGAGATACAGGGCACGCATGTTGAAATAGGACGCAGAATCCTTCAGAAATTCGGCGTTGACGAAAAGGTCATAAAAGCGATGCAGTCGCATCATGACGAATACCCGCACGAAAGCATTGAGGCCATAATAGTTCAAGTGGCCGACAACATTTCGGGAGCAAGGCCCGGGGCAAGGCGCGATACGGCCGAAAATTACCTGAAGCGCCTTGAAGACCTTGAAAGAATCGCCAACTCATTTGACGGAGTGGAAAAATCATATGCCATACAGGCCGGACGCGAAATACGCGTTTTCGTGTCGCCCGAAAAAATTTCCGATTTGGAAATGAAAAAGATGGCCCGAAGCATTGCCGACAAGGTGGAACAGGACCTGAAATACCCGGGTGAAATAAAAGTGCACGTCATCCGCGAAAACAGAGTGGCGGAATATGCCAGGTAGTGAAAACTTTACTTTTGATCTTGTAGGGGTTTCCGTGCCTCAAAAGTCCTAAAAATATGAATTAATTGTTTCGATGGTCGGATTAACCGATATTCTCTTAAACATCCTCCTTCTGTTTTCTGTCGTCTGAAAGCAAAATAAAATCATCCGCATATCTTATATAATATTTTGTTTTAAGTTTATGTTTTACACATTACGGCCTTGTGGGTTCTTTTGTTCGGGCGACAGGAAAAAGAATCGGCGGTGAAAACCCTTTCAAAATTATGGCCCAATTGAATTTTCATAAAAACACTTCCTTTACCCCCCGCAGGGAATTTGCCCATAATTCAAAAAGCGGCAACAAAATTAGACATGCTTAAGTTTTTTCTTCAATTATCGTGGGAAATAAAAGCGTTGGATACTAAAAAATATTCTGTGCTTTCTGAAAAAATAGACGAGATAGGAAAAATGATTGGGGGATGGCATAGGCAATTAACTGTCAAATAAACTGAAGCGCGCAAGTTTTGCGGCTTGCGCGTTTCAATGAAGAGACTGGCTAACGGCCGTGTTCAATGCCATTCTGCATACAATAATTCCGGAATTCGGCCGCCGGAAGCCGTGGCCGCCGGCAGATTCGCCTAGTGTCCGAAATAGTCCTAACAGAAAAAACTTTCAACTAAAAAGATGGCCCGTCACGCAACTGCGTGACGGGCCAAGAATCAAGAGGCCGAAGCCCCAAAACCCTACTTGCGGGAAACGACCCGATAGCCGTCATTCCACCTGCCCGGGTCCTTGACCGAGTAGGCCTCAACGCGCCAGAAGCGATCGACGGAGCTCCAGTGCGCGTTCACGGCCCAGATTTTTCCATCTCTACCGCGAAGGTAGAAGAGGAACCACTCCAAGCTCCCGCGGTTGGCCGCAAGGAACGCCTGGAACTGGGAGACAGGGATCTCGACTTTCTCCTCGCTACCACGCTCGGCGATGATGGGACCGTCCAGCGACTCCTCCTCGAGTTTGTGAACGGCGAGGTCGATTTCGCCGACTGCGGGAACCTCCAGACCCAAAAACTGGGTCCTGAAGTTGTCTCCCATCCATCTGATTCCCGCCTCTTTGAAGTACTCCTCGGAGGTGGCGACGGCCGTCTGGGCCGCGACCTTCACGAAACAGAGGAAGGTCAGAATTGACTTGACCACCACCTCCGCCCGACCGCGAACGACAGAGAGGATCTTGGCCAGAAAGTCTCCCTCGCACATCTTCTTGACGTCCTCGTTCGTGTAGTTCGCCCTGCGAAATCCCATCTTCAGTTCGTTCGCCTGTCCGACGTCGAGTCCGATTTCGCTCATCGTCTTCTCCTTTGCGACATTGTCCGCATGGACTGGTCGCGTTGGTTTGATTGCCAGAGGACCGCCCCAATGGTGGTCATAGCCAGAAAACGCCTGAAAACAAGCGACTTTTGGCTATGACCACACTAATCGCAAGTATTTCAAATAAAAGAACTTACTTTACACAAAAGAGTATAGCAAATTATTTTGGGTTTGTCAAGTTTTTCTTTGGGCCATATCCGCGAAAACAGAGTGGCGGAATATGCCCGGTAGTTAATCTGTGCTATACTTTCGGTAAGATTAAAAACCAAACATTGGTCGGGAATTAACAGTTTAAATTTAAAAAATAATATGAATAAAACCGGTTTAGCGGACGCGATATATGAAAAAACGGGCGGAACAAAAAAGGCGGTTGAGGATATGATTGATCTGGTTTTTGCCGCGATTACAAATGAGCTTAAAAACGGCGGGGAGGTCACTATTGCCGGTTTCGGAGCTTTTGCGGTCAAACAAAGAAAAGAGCGCGAAGCGCGCAACCCCAGAACGGGCGAAAAGGTGCATGTTCCGGCATCTCGCGCTCCAAAATTCAGAGCCGGAAAAGGGCTGAAAGAGGCGGTGAGATAATAAAATCGAGACGATTAAAACCGCCCGGCTAAGCTGGGCGGTTTTCCCGTTCGTAAACTCTTAATTTTTCCCAGTCGAAGTGTCCGTCTGCGCCTCCAAAAACCTCATCGGCAAAACCCCAGTCAACAGCTTCCCAGGCTGATAAAAAAACATCCTCTTTTTTATCCATTCTATCGCGCAGCATTTCACTTATCCGTTTGGCCGACCATTTACTGAACCGGCCCCTGCGCTTCAAAACACTAACGTAAATCCTAACCATGGTGGGGTTTACAATTTTTTTAACCCATTCGGCATTGGATAAAACGCCCTTATTTGTTCCGGACAGCCCCAGGGTTCCTTCGTGGAATAAAAAATAACTATTCGGCATTAAAACTCTCTTGTCTGCCGCCTGAAGAACTATAGACGACATCGAGCGGGCGTGAGTGTAACTTAAAATGGTGATCGGATTCGGACATGCTTTTATGGCGTCATAAATGGCCATGCCTTCTTCCCAGCTTCCGCCGCAGGTTTTCATATGAGTCAGGATCGGGCGTCTTGGATTTTTTCCTGAAAGAGTGTGCAAGTTTTTAATAAATCTCGTAGCCATCTGATACTCTATCCCGGGTTCCGTAAAACTGGCATCCTCGTCATAGTAAACCTTCTCTTCGCCGGCAAGGTATATGCTGAAATCTCTGGTGTTGATTCCGTACAGCTGCATCTCCTCAACCGCAAAAATCGGACTTCGTATCCAGGGATAAACGATGCGCTTTTGCGTCGCAGGCTTTTTTGTGACAACGTGTTTGCGGGTTTTCCCGTCTCCGCCCACAGTTCAACCCCTTTCGTTTTTAAAGAAAACTTGAGATTAACATAGCACGGCAAAAATGGGTCCGCCAGTTGACTTGGCCGAAAAAATAGTCGCGTTTAATAACAGCAAAATACCTCCGATTTTCATCGGAGGTATTTTGCTGAATAATCCTTATAAAAAGCCGACCTTTTTAAGCCTATACTAATAGAACACCCCGCGCTTCAGGTTGGTTTCTTCCTTGAAAACCCGAAGCTGTATGAACGCGGTTAAAACATTTCTGAAAGCCAGAATAACGGCGAGCGTGGCTCCGACCAGCGAAACTTGCACCACGAATTTGGTGTTTATCGCGGCATCGGCAAAGTAAAACAAAAGCGCCGACGGGCTGGTAAGCAGCATTCTTGTGAAGTTGTCTGCGACCACCTGCACAAAAGTATATTTGCCGACGAGATACAAAAACGCCGCAAACACCGCGATCTCGGCGAGCACATACGGAAACACCTTCTTCAAAAACCAGATGAAATAAACTTTTTTCATTACTTGATTTTGTATTTTTGTAACCATTTTGTTTTATTGATATAAGTTATCGTTTAATATTTTCCTAAAAAGCCTTTTGGACCTGAAAAGCTTCATTTTTAAGGCCGCCGTGGTCATTTTTTCCTCCAGAGCTATGTCCTTGTACGACTTGTCTTTAATGTAATATGACGTCAGGAGTTTCTGCGATTCTGCCGGCAGGCGCGACATGGCGTTTTCAACAATCATCTTGGCGTCGGCCGCCAAAACCGTATTATCATTGCTCTCAAGCGTTTCGCCGTATGCAAACGCATCTAAAAACTCAACCCCGCGCCTCTTTTTCAGTTTGTGATATTTGTTAATCGCGGTGTTAACCAAAATTTTATAGGCCCAGCTTTTAAATTCTATTCCCGGCCTTTTCTTGAATTTGTCGGCGTTAAAGTAAATTTTGGTAAACGCGTCTTGGACAACGTCTTCGGCCTCTTCCTCCTGATACACCATACTTTTGGCTTTGCGCAGGAAGGCCTGTTCGTACCTGGACACTATTACCCTAAAAAGCGCCGGCTTTTCAAGCGAGGCAAACAAGATTTCCTCATCTTTCAGGTCGCTGAATTCTTCGCCAGTGTTCATTTGTGAAGGCTTTTTATTGCTTATAATAGTCCTTTAAATTATAACAGCGCCGCAAGTCATATTGTTTCGGTATCAAGCATTGCGCGTTAGTATAAATTCTTGCTTGATTGGCTCGATTACCATTATAATACGCGTGTGCTCGTCTTCATACCCCTACATGGCGGCATGTACTTATTAATCATTAAATATATGTCCACGAACAATAACGAATTATTGTCGGATATACAATCAAGTTTGGACAGAAAACACATAAAAGCGTGGAACACGCGCCTGTTTTTAGTTGACATATCGGGCTATACCAGATTTTTGACCAACACCTCAATTTTGCATGCCCGAGAGGTCATTACCGAGATTCTCCACCGGGTATATATTTCCTGCAGTCACACGCTAACGTTAAATAAAATCGAAGGTGATGCGCTCTTTTTCTATTCCCGAACATCGTCTATTCAGGATCTTATATGGCATAGCCACGATATTCACAATAACTTTCACAAAACGATTGGGGAGCTGACGACGCGGCACAAGGTGTGCCGTTATGAAATTTGCCACCATCTTGACGCCCTCGAGATA
Source organism: uncultured Candidatus Saccharibacteria bacterium (assembly GCA_964412115.1). Taxonomy (GTDB): domain Bacteria; phylum Patescibacteriota; class Minisyncoccia; order HO2-45-28; family HO2-45-28; genus HO2-45-28. The sequence continues at coordinate 9,597 of CAYPMM010000017.1, forward strand.
AAATTTATCCTCCATGAGGGGGATGTGGTCACGCATCTTATAGGCGATTTTGAAGAATTGATGGGCGTGCCGGTTATTGAAATACACCGGCTTTTAAAAAATAACGTGCGGGAGAAGGCTTATATTCTGGTGGTCTCAAAAAATGGCGCGCATAGCGAAAACTATGAACACACGGGGGAAATAAAATACGACCTGATCGTTCTTGAACACGCGACCAACGCATAAACAACGCGCCGCCAACGAAAAAGTCGGTCAATTTTCTGAAAGTCAGATTTTGGTGCGGTCGGCGGGAGTCGAACCCGCGTTTGCTGCTTGTCCCGAAAAATACAGAGCGCTAGCGACAATATTTTTCGAGGATCCCGCAAACAAGAATGTCGGTGCGGACAGGGGTAATCGAAACCCCACCTGCTGCTTGGAAGGCAGCCGTTCTGCCACTAAACTATGTCCGCATTTGAAATGTTCAAGCACATTTGTCGCGCTCTGTATTCACGGGATCACCGCAAAACATAGTCGCTTCGCTTCTTGTTTTGCGGGAGAAGAAGCCATAATAGCCGTTATACGACGACCGCGGATATATTAAATCATACATAAAACAGCTATAATTACAAAGGATTTTAAATACGGCCGGAGGTGGGTTGGATGGAGCGCGACCTGCGAAAAGAATATGAGGAATTATGTCTGGCCGAGATCGCGGTTTTGAAAAATGATTTGGAGACAGTAAAAGAACGCGCGGACAAACTGCGTCGAGGAGGAAGGGGCGACAGAATTCTGTATTATTCAGACGGCATAATGAGATTGGAAAAGATTCGTGAAGATTTAAAACCAATTCTTTGCCTTGCCCAAGCCCAAAATCTTAAAAGTGAAGCCGAAACCGAACTTAAAAAATACCACTTGGCGCGACTTAAGCTCTTAGACGAGTGGCTTGACGACCCGTCAGAAGAACACTGGAAGCATGAATTTGAGGAGGAGATTAAGAGTTTCAGGGAGTCTAGACAGCACGACTTCCTTAAATATCCGTCCGGGGCTGATTTTGAAAATGTTTGGCGGTGGAGCGAACTTCCGGAGTGCCCTTTCATCACGGCACTGCGCAAAAAAGAAGACCGACTTTCGGTTTATATTTCATTATGCCGGATGCGTTATCCCATTAAGACGCTTGTCTGGTTTATCAAAAGTATTTTTGGAAAGTAAAAACAAATCATCCCGACATGTGTCGGGATGATTTTAACGACCAAAAGCTAAACAAACAAGGTCAACCAATGGTCGGGGCGAAAATTACTGATCGTCGCCAGCAGACTCCTCTTTGCCTTCATCGGCATGAGCTTCTGCCGCGTGCTGATCCATATCCTCCACCTCGGTGTTGCACTTTGGACAATTAGCCATAAAAATATTAGTTAAACTGACAAACAAAAACACCGACCTTTGTATGCGTATTATATACTACCTGCAATAAAAAATCAAGTTTTGCAACAAAAATCCAACTATGTCAATGGTAAAACCAAAAAATTTGTCGCGTATTCTGAATTTAGCGCGAACCCATAAAGTTTGTTTTCACAAGATTTATTCTTTGAGATTTGAGAAAAAAGGCACTTTGCGGATTGGATTCATCGCATCAACGGCATTATCGAATTTCTCAATTTCCGTATCTGAGATTCAATCGGGTCCTAATCAGAGTAAAATCACTAAAAAACTCCTGAAACTGAAAAAGGACTCCGCGCTACAAAGCGCGGAGTCCGTGATGCCGTACTGGTTCAGACCGTGACCAGCTCAGCTCTCTTCTTGGCCGTAGAAAAAGAAATTGGTTCCTGGTTGATTCGATCGACGACACAAAGCGCCGTTCTCGGAATATCCCACCCATCGTGGTTGTCGCAGTCATGGTAACTGAAATTGTCAGCAGCGAATTGGGCAACATTCTCTGCAACCCGTTCTGACAAGTCACCATCCGCTCCCAGTCCTTTGACCTCAACCAAGAAATCCTCTTTCCCAGCAAGACTGATCTCGGCTTGGGTAAGGAAAACAAAGTTGATTTCAGTCGGCTCTGCCGGCGAAGCGTCATCGAAGAAGTTTCGCACACGATCAGTGAACTTGTGCCGAGATCGGCTTGCATTCTCTGTAAGGCGGTCGTACCGAGACCCATAAATCGATACGCGAACCATGGCGTTTCTCCTTTCTTAATGTACAATTTCTCTGCGACACTATGCCGCAAAGGCATCAAGCACGAAGCTTGATTACTATGATTATATAGCATGTTCAGTCCTTGAAGTCAATGGTGTGTAAACCAAAAAATTTGTCGGGGTGCCGAGAATCGAACTCGGTCCACCTGCTCCCAAAGCAGGCGTACTACCGGTATACTACACCCCGCGATTTTACTTAATTTTTACCCAAACTTAGTTTGGGTAAAAATTTAATTCAAAGACCAACGTCCTCTACAATCCTTATACTAGCCTTTTCGGCATCTAAATCAAGAAAAACCGCCGCCACATCAACCTGCCATTCCGTGTCGTCGTCTACATTTTTTTCCATTAAATAAGTCTGAATTGCCCTGGAAAGCCTTTTCAATTTCCAAGGATGCACGTTTTCTTCCGGATCATAGTTGTCAAAATTGTTCCACATGAAACTTTGCAACTCTTTCGTTTTAACCTCAACAAAGTGAATTATACCGTTCTTTTTGGCTACCACATCTATTTCGCCCCACTTTTTTAAATAATTTCTATCCAAAATACTATATCCGTGTTTCACAAGATGTTTCACACAAAAATCTTCACCAATATTTCCAAGTTTCCTTTTTTCACTCCACATTTTGTTTCATATGAAACATTTCCTAAACTAAGTTTGGGTTATAATTTTGTTCAAAAAAGTTTTGATACTCTCGAGGACTATCAAATTGAGATAAAATAACGTCTTTTTTCAAAAGACCGCCCCAACGATCGTTCAAAATAAAATCTTGATAACTGGACCACGGATAATTATACTCCCGCCCGACCCACATGTTAAGTTTTCCCGGGTTGCCGTGAATATAACAAGAAACGTTTAGTAGGTAGTCATTATTTTCCATGTGCCTTGAATTAAAACTTCTCTCAAATAAATGCCCTCGTCGGTTGTATTTGATATTGTAGTACTTGGAAAAGCTTACTTGTAATTTATGCATAAAGGCAGATATGTTTCCCTCGCCCAGCTCTCCAAGTATAAAGTGCGCGTGTGTGGGCATAAGACAAAAAACAACCACATCTGCAAGCAGTGAACCAATATCCAATTTTCCATCTTTTATTTCCCAAACTAAGTTTGGGTAAGAATTTTTACCAATTCTTGGTAGGGAATTGCTGCCGTTGGCACAAAACATGGTGGTAATAAACCTTTGATAGTCATCCTCATCGTTAAACAAATTCCTGCCCTCAATGGCATGAATATAAACATGGTAAAACTCTCCTTTGATAAACTGATGATTTCTCATAAATGTTTCATATGAAACAAATTAATTATACTGCCCAAACTAAGTTTGGGTCAAATTAAAAAACAAAACGACTGGGATGGAAATGGTCATAATGGACACATAATTGAATCACAGCGCCTGTCCGATAAAAACATGTCCATTATAACCATCCCAAACTAAGTTTGGGTAAATTTTGAATTGGTTTTAGGATGTAAAACGTGAAACAAGTCAAAGCCCAGAAGATAATTATGCACAAGCTTGTTTTAATTTCTCTGTGTATAATATAATTATTGAGCAATAAACACTTACGGCTGACAAGCCAATAATAAAAACAATGTCCGAGATTCAGGAAAATAATAAAAACGAAGCAATAGGCCGGAAAAAAAACATTACGACTTTGACAATCGTGGCTATAATTGCTATTGCCGGAGCGGTTTTATATTACTTTTTCCTGTACCAGCCCAAAATTCCTCAACACCAGACCTTTAGTTTTGTCTCCGGGGATGTTGTTGGGAAGGACGATGTCGGAAGAACAATAACCGTCATGGCGGCCGATGGCCAGCTTATTCCCCCCGGAATAAGGAAAACATTTTATATAACCGATGAAGCTGTTATTCAAAGAATAATACCTCCGGAAACCGAAAACCAAGGCCAAGCCGCGGTGTTTAAAGAGGCCGATTTTGGAGATATTAAAATAGGGGACAGCGTGGTCGTGCAGGGAGAGTTTACAACAGATACTACCGAAGAAAAAATGGCCAGCGCGGTTAGTATATTACCTAAAAAACCTGGGGGCGAAAATATAGAGTTTGAGCCGGTCGTGGCCCAAAAATCAAGCAACGTCCCATCATCTCTCTACGGAACGATAACCGGCATCGGCCCCGGCAGAGAAGTAGTCGTGAGAGCAGAGGAAAAACAGATTGTTCCGGCCGGCTCCTTAAGAACAGTGACTGTGTCAAACAATACGGTGATACAAAAACTGGAACCGGAGAGCGCGAACAATCAAAACGAAGCGGCAAACTTCCGCTTTACAACGGTTCAATTTTCCGATCTGGCCGTCGGACAAAAAGTATCGGTACAGTCCGACCTTAAAACAGACATTACAAAACAAAACAGCTTTGGCGCCAACCTTATGACCATAATGATTGGCGACTTTTAAAATCTCATGCCAAATATGAAAAAAATATTTACAATAATGACGCTTGTGGCCGCGCTCGCGGCGGTATTTCTTGCGGCGCGCTCAAATTACGCAAACGCCCAATCAACCGTGAATATTCCGACCATGCAAAGGGAAATAAATATAGGTTCAAACCCGCAAGGAACCGTATTTTTTGACTTAAGCGCGTATCCGAAAATAATAGCTTCTGACTTAACCGGATCTTCACTGGTCCATTTCACCGTAGAGGACGGAGGCAGTGTTTACCTGTCAAACGGATGCGGTACGAAAACCTTTACAATAGGGAGCGGATTAAGCTGTACGGCTAGAAGCGATGACGGAGGCCGCCAACACTTTAACACCATGCGCATAGTTAGATCAGGATACGACGCCAATACCAAACAAATTTTCGTGCAATACTCTTGGGAAACAACCAGAAACTTGGGGGGCACATGGTGGATAACCCTCAACGGAGGGACCGCAAGACTGGATGTCCAGCCGCCGACTCTAACCTTCACCGCCGACAACGCAAACTTGCCTTACGGCGGAGCAACAACCCTTCGCTGGTCATCTTCTAATACCTTGGGATGCGTCGCTTCAGGAGGATGGGGCGGAAGCAAGCCGACCTCGGGCGCTGAAAACACGGGAACGCTTACTTCAAATAAAAGCTATACCCTAACCTGCGTCGGACAGGAGGGCAACATCGAAAGAACAATAAACATAAACGTCGCCGCGCCCGCTCCGCCCTCAATAACTTTTTCGGCAAGCCCGGCATCAATACGTCTTGGCGAATCCTCAACCCTTTCGTGGTCAGTGGGCGGAGTTGTCAGTTCCTGCTCGGCGTCCGGCGCGTGGAGTGATTCAAAACCGACTTCCGGTTCGCAAAGCGTAACGCCTCCGAGCGTTGGCAATCACACTTATACATTGGCTTGTTCCGGACCCAGCGGAAACGATTCAAGGTCCAGAACCATAACCGTTTCTGATCCGGTTTTATCATCCGACATAAAAGCAAACGGTTCCGACGGTCCGATAAATATCGGCTACAATCAGCCGGCAACCATTTCCTGGACATCCACATATTCGCAATTTCCGCAATACGGCGGTTCATGTTCCGTATCAAAAGACGGGACATCATTTTCGTCGGGAACATCCGGAAGCCAGTCAACCGGTGTCCTAAAAAGTTCGGAGACATATTCAATTTCATGCACGGGCGCGCTCGGATCGGCTTCGGATTCGGTAATAGTTAACGTGGCGGCACCCACGCTGTCGGTAGCGCTTTCGGCAAACCCTCCGCCTCCTCCGGGGACAGCATCAAGTTATACCACCGCGCTTACGGCAAATACCGGCGGAACGGCGATTGGGACAATAAATTATTCTTTGTGGTGGAACTGCAATAATTCAACCGCAAACGTTTCAACCGCGTCATCCGTTTGCAGCGCCCTGCCCGCAGCCCCTGCCGGAAACTGCTCCGAAAACTCAAACGGCGTAAAATGCGAGGCGGTAAACTCGCCTTCGCTTTCGCGCCCTCACACCTTCACTTGTCCTGCCGGCGGCGGAACGTGCGATTTCAGGCCAAAAGTAATAACGGAGCGCGACAGCCTGTCGGCGACAAACGCGATCGGCGCTCCTCTTTTAACAATTTTGGAACCGCCAAGATACTTCACTCTCTCAAAAAACGGAGACCTTGAAGCCGGAGTTTCGGTAAATCCGCTGGCGGAATCAAACAAAATTCAGCTGACCGTAAATCCGTTTAATCTTTTTGATGCAAATGTAAGTCTTTCGGTTGAATCGGGCATGCCCGCGGGTGGAACAGCCCGCTTTGGAACAAGCGGAGCGTCAAGCGCGAACTTGTCAGCGCCCTATCCCAAAACGGTTGATTTTTGGGTAACTATTCCGAGAGCAACCGCAACCGGCGGTTATACAATAAAAGTGCGCGGAGTCGGCGGAGGGGTATCCGACACAATAAACATTCCGCTCAATGTAACCGAGCGCCGCCCTGAATTCAGGGAGATATGAAAATCAAAAAAATCCCAAACTGCGAAACCCCCCCCAAACTAAGTTTTGGTTTAACTAAAACTTAGTTTGGGGGGGTTCGAAGATGTAATTTGGACTCACCGGGAATCGAACCCGGGCCTCGGCAATGCGAATGCCGCGTAATGCCACTTTACTATGAGCCCGAAAAACAAATTAATTTTAGCAAAATTAGATTATTTTTTAAAGCAGAGCAGTGATATAATAAAATTATGAAAAATAAATATGTTTTATGGATTCTGATAGCAGTGGTAATTGCCGGAGCCGGCTACTGGTACTGGTATGAGAACGCGCGAGTCATTAAAACCAGCCGCGGGACTCCCAGAGGCACGGTTACCGAAATGAAATACATAATAATTAAGCACTTCGGCCTGGATAAAAAACACGGCCTGGATGCTGAATTTCCGGTATTGGACCCGGGAGAGCTGGAAAGGAGATTTTTCAGCGGAGAAACCGAGGGCCTGGGAGGCATGTCGCCCCTGGTGGCCTCCAAAGCAAATCTTGAAGATAAAAAGGTGAGAATTCTTTCGGCCGAACTTCAAATGAATTACTATATTGCAGTAAGAAACGATTCAAACATACGGACGCTTGAAGACTTAAAGGGGAAAAGGGTTGGGGTGTTGCCAAAAGCCACGGCAGCCTACAGCTCGCTTGCTCTCATCCTGCTGCATGTTGGCATAAACCCGGACGCCGACTTAAGTCTTACCTTCGGCCCGATACCGGACATGGTCAAACTGGTCAGGGAGGGCAAGGCGGACGCGGCCATGGTTTCGTATCCGACGGCGGCTTCTCTTTTTGCAAGCGGCAATTTCAGATTCATTGCCGACCTTGAAAAAATCTGGGAAGAAACGCACCAAACAACTCATCCCGCGGTTGTGATGGTGGCTTTTGAAGACTGGCTTAAAAACAAAGAAAACAGAAGAATAGCCAAAAGATTCATAGAAGCAAGCAACGAGGCGGCGCAAATGATAAAAGAAAACCCTGAACTTTTGACCGATGAATCAATACCGGGCATAAAAGAATTTCTTGAAAAAAACAATCTGACTTCTGACGAGGCAAAACGCCTACTGCGAGAAAACGCCCCGATGTTCATGTATTCCGAATGGGGAGAAAAAGAGGTTGAGGCTATGGAAGTATTTTTATTCCACGCCAAAGAAGAAGGCCTTCTGCCGGCCGGCGCCCCGGAAGATATTATTGTCAGACCGGGCGAACTTTAGACCGGCGTCCGATTACCATAAACCACCTGTTCCATTTGCTCCAGCGGGCAATAAAATCTTTTTGTTTTATTTTAAAACTTTTTCCGGCCCAAGGATCGTTTAAAAAAACATTTTTACCCTTTACATCCGTAATAATCGAGTAGTGGTCTTCCTCGGCGGACGGCTCGACGAATATGGCGATAATAATTTTTCCCGCGCTTAAAAATTTTTTAACGTCCGCAATGCTTTTTCCGGAAAAAATTTTTACATCCAAACCAAAACGCCTCGCTGTTTTTGCCATGTCCCGCCTCAATGTCCCGCGTTTTTTGTTTGTTTTGAGGAGTTCGGCAAGTTTTTTCTGGCTTATTTTTTTTCCTGAAAATTCAAAAACCATTTTCAAACAAGCCGGACCGCAAAAATAATCAGTTTCCTGGCGATAATAAGGTATTTTTATTTTTTTCATATTTGTCGGGATGCTGGGAATCGAACCCAGTCTTTGCGCACCCTCGCTTTGGGAAAATTCGCGCCTATAATTGTGAAAACAAATACAAGTAAATGGTAGCTTAAAGAATTTTTTTCGCAAAATTTGTTCTTTGAAATTTTGAAAAAGAAAATGGGCTCCGAGTGAATTGCTTCACGCGGAGCCCAGGCAGCTTAGTCCTTCTTCAGTGTAGTGGCGGTGCTTACCGCCGTCTTGCTGACGTTGATCATCTTCTTGAGACACGCCAACAGGCTGTAATCGCGAATGTGGTACGCCGTGAACCACTCGCGGCGAACTTCGCGAAAACCAGCCCGCTTAAGCCTCTTCTCGATTCCACGCAGGTGCGCGGCGCCCCAGATGGTTACGACATTTCCCTCTGCCAGATGTATGTCGATGCCACGAACTGCTTCTTCGTTTCTGGCTTCGAGGATGAACTTCTTCGCTAACCTCTTGTTCCTCGAAAAGAAAACGAGGGTGCCGACGATTACGGCTAAAGGAACTAATTGGCTGAACAGCTTATTGACGAACCACCGGGTGAACAGCTGCGCCGATTCGTCACCGAACAGATCATCGAATTCTCTCTCTTTCTTCAGGAGGCGGATGTTATATTGGGCAAATGACCGAATGAGGTCATACAACCGCATGTCAGTATTGACCCAACTGGAGTCGTAGGCCAAGCCCTCCTTCTGGTGCTGAAGCGACATCACCCCACCGATCTTGCGTGACAGACCGAAGATGTAGTCGAAGTGTCCTGAGACACCACACTCTTTCTCAGTTAGGGCTTGTTCCTCTTGTGGAGAAAGCTTGCCCACGCCTTCAAAGAGAATCTTGTGGCCGGACAACGATTCGATGAGCCGTTGAAGTGCGACGAAGTACTCTGGCTCGGCGAGATGGATTGTTGCGATGATGGCGATTTGCCTCTTGGTTTCAGGATGTTCATAGAACACCACAGGCGTTTCGATATTCCCGTTAGTGTTACGAATTCCCTTGACACCAATGAGGTTGATCGTCCAGGCGAATAATCGCCAGAACGGATAGAGAATCAGTAGGCCGAGCAGAATAAGTCCGGCCACAAAAAGCACAAACAGAGACTTCAAGAGCCCCATCTTTTTCTCTTTCATTCATCCTCTCCTTTCGAGTTTTTGTTGTCGAAGAACCGCTAAACTTACTGATTATAGCGTAGCAAATAAACTACAGAGTGTCAAGTTTTAAGAAAAACAAAAAAACCCAACAGGCTTCTATAAAATGATTTCATTTTTGTTATAGGCGCGAATTTTCCCAAAGCGAGGGTGCGGCGGAATTCCTCCCCCCAACCCCTTCCACCGCACCCGAGCGAATTTTGGAAAGGTTTGCTAAATTGCGTCAGCAATTTCGTTCAAAATGGGTTCGCGCCAAGTTAAGAATACTCGACCAGTTGAAACAAGTCGAATTTTTATTGCTATTTTACGAATCCTGTCGGGATGCTGGGAATCGAACCCAGTCTTTGCGCACCCG
>CAYPMM010000018.1:0-11842 GCA_964412115.1 uncultured Candidatus Saccharibacteria bacterium
GGTGCGCTCGCGCCTCCTTGGATTTCATTGTTTGTACAACATCTGAAATCTCGGCCCTTTACCAAGTTTTGAGGTTCCGTACATAGGCACTGTGCGGGATTCTCGCGACCGATGATGAACTTCGGCGTCCAGACCAATCAAGTAAAGAAAAAATATTTTTACATGATCCAATATTGAGGGCGGCTCTTCTACCCAGTCTTCCCACTCATGACGTGTTAGCGCGTACGGCTCTAGGTTGTTTGGGTCGTATTCAATTAAAAATGTGGGTTGACTGACGTCTTCCGACATTGTTTCCGGATCGGAAGCCCAAAAATACCAAAACTGGATTTCCGCGACGTTTGTTTTTGTGTGGCCGAATCTCTTAATCTTAAAAACGCCCACCCGTGCGTATTCCTCTTCTTTTTCTCCTTTGACGGTTATTTTGGTTTTGGGTTTATCATCCTTTATTGTTACATTTCCGGCTTCATTTGTGTGCCCCGATATAATGCTTCCGATGTCTGTTTTAGTTTCTGCACTTATGTTCACCACGTGAGGCAACTTGATGGCTGGAAGATTGTGGAACGCCCGAACCACCTTGTGGGCGGATTCGGTGTCCCACTCTTTCGAAAGTCTTAACATGCAGGCATTCAACTGTAGTTTTTCTGCGCCACTTAGTTGCATCTCCTGTCCCCCTGATGTCGGTTTGTTATTCGGTGTTAAAGAGCGCTTCTTACGCTTCCAATAATAGCACAAAACTATGCCATTTGTCAAGGTTTTGAAAAATGGGGTATAATTAGCCCATGTGGCTTTTTGTCGCGATTTTGGCGCAGTTTGTAAATGGAAGCTCCACGGTAATAGACAAACTGCTTTTGAAAAAATCTTATCCGAATCCGGTCGGCTATACTTTTTGGCTGGGCGTTTTGGGTCTTTTTAGCGTTGTCTTTTTGCCGTTTGGTTTTAGGATGTTGAATTTTTCAGAAGCGGGAGTCGCGCTGCTCGCCGGAGTTTTTTTCATTCTGGCGATGCTTTTTTATTTTTACGCTCTTTTTTACGGCGAGGCCTCAAACTCCGTCATTTTAATAGGCGCCATCTCGCCTATATTCACATATTTTTTCAGCTCGCTTATTTTAGGACTTGATTTGAGCGGACACCAACTTATCGGCTTTGCCGTTTTGATTTTGGGCGGGATTGTTTTGTTTTTTGTGGAATCCGCCAATCTCCGTTTAAAGATCGGGCTTCTCGCGCTCGCTTCCGCCCTTTCTTTCGGTCTGTCAAACACGCTTACCAAAAGCGTGTTTGAGTTTTCAAATTTTGCCACGGGATTTGTCTGGATTAAATTTGCGTCGCTCATCACCGTTCTTATTTTTCTTTTCCTGCCTTTACTTCGCAAGAAAATTTTTAATCCCGGAGGGCGCGATGAATTTCACGGCAAATGGGCCTATTTTCTAAATCGCGGATATGCCGGCGCCGGCTCGGTTTTGATTTTTTACGCTCTTTTGCTCGGCTCGCCTCCGCTCGTGGATTCAACTTTCAACCTGAAATTTATTTTTATTTTTCTTGGCGGATGGCTGATTTTGAAGGAGCGGTTTCGCGGATGGGTGCTGGTCTGGAAAATTTTAGCGTTGGCGATAATATCTTTCGGAGTTTTGTGGCTTGCGGTTGGCGAATACTACAAGTCAAATGCGTGGGCGCAAGTAAACTGGGCGCCCGATGATAACCGGCAGATTGTCTGGGGTGTTACGTTTTCACAAAAATTTTCGGAAATGCTCGGGCTTGATTGGCGCGAAAATTACGACGCGATTTTAAATGAATTGAAACCCGAACGAATCCGCCTTATTGCTTACTGGGACATGATAGAGCCGGAAGAAGGCAAGTTTTCCGCCCAAGGCGGACCAGCCTCGGGCTGGGATTTTCGCGATCTGGATTATCAGATGGATTTGGCCGAAAAAAACAATGTAGGTGTTATTTTGGCCGTGGGGCAAAAATTACCAAGGTGGCCCGAATGCCACATTCCAGATTGGGCAAAATCCGATCAAGATTTACTTGGATATATTGAAGTGGTTGTGAATCGTTATAAAAATCATCCGGCGTTAATTTACTGGCAGGTGGAAAACGAGCCGTTTTTGCCGTTTGGCGAGTGTCCGGCGCTTGATAGGGAATTGCTTGATGAAGAAATTGCGCTTGTTAAATCGCTTGACCGAGAACATCCCATTTTGATTACTGATTCCGGTGAGGTGGGCAGGTGGTATTCGGCGGTTCGCGCGGGAGATGTTTTCGGCACGACGATGTATCGCAGGGTTTACAACGACACACTCGGATTCATTGATTATCATTTGCCACCCGAGTTTTTCAGGATTAAAGAAAAAATCACGCGCGTACTTGCGGGCGACCAGGACAAAAAATTCGTAGTCATAGAACTTGCCTCCGAACCGTGGCTGCCTAAACAGCTTTACGAAACATCTCTTGAGGACCAGTTTAAAAACTTTGATTTGGATTTTTTTAAAAATACGGTTAAATATGCCGAAGCCGCCGATTTTAACGAATATTATTTGTGGGGCGCGGAGTGGTGGTATTGGCTGAAAGTTAGACACAACAGGCCCGAGTTCTGGGATTTTGCCAAAACGATTTTTTAATATATAATATTTCAGTATGTTGAAATTTAATTGGATTAAAATTTCGGCAGGGGCTGTGGTCGCGGTACTTTTTGCCGGAGGGCTTTATTATTATTCGCATTATTTTATCCGGCCAAACCAGGATAACTCACAGGAAGTTTTGGCAAAATTGCAGGAAACAGGCGATTTGGTTTTTGACATAGCCGACATTTTGCAGGTTAAGCTGCCCGGGAGTTTGTCTGTTTTGGCTGAAACCGAAAATGCCGGAGAATTCGCGACCGCCGCTGAAATAACCGGAGACGCCCTGAAAATAATGGATGAAATGGCGGTAAAATCGGCGGAGTTAAAAACAAAAACAGCCGAATTTAAAATACTTGCCGAAGGCGCCGTAGATACCGAAACTCAAACCTCGGCCTTAAAAACCGCCGATATTCTGGAACGCCTTAATTCCAAGTTTGAAAACCTGGTTGATTTTGAGCGGGAGCTTTTGGGGCTGGCCAAGACTTATTATGAAGCGCTGGCCGCAAAACGCGAGCCGGGAGTTCCGGACTTTTTTAAGGTTAACGCAAAAATAGCGGCCGCGGGCAGCAATGCCGCGGATTTAATAAATAATTTTACGGCTTCGGCCGATGAATTGAGTATGATTTTAAACGACAAACCGGCGATTAGTAAAAACGAACCGTCCGAGCTTAAAATTGAAGATGTCGCTTTGGGTCAAAACAAAGAAGCGAAAAACGGCGATACGCTTGTTGTGCACTATATCGGAACGCTTCAAAACGGAACTAAGTTTGATAGTTCCGTTGACCGCGGCCAGCCCTTCACATTCGTGCTTGGCTCCGGGCAGGTGATTAAAGGATGGGAACAAGGACTTTTGGGCATGAAAATGGGCGGGCACAGGCGTCTGACTATTCCGCCGGAGCTGGGCTACGGAGCGCGCGGTCAGGGCGGTATTCCGCCGAACTCAACTCTAATTTTTGAAATTGACCTTTTGGATATTAACTGAAAAGGAGTCTCCCTTTAAACCCGTTATTTTATCTTGTCAACGGGTCGTTGTTGAGTTAAAATAATGTCTATCCGCCCGTAGCTCAGCTGGTAGAGCAGCTCCCTTTTAAGGAGATGGTCGTAGGTTCGATTCCTACCGGGCGGACTTAAATTAAAACGACCCCATTTTGGGGTCGTTTTAATTTATATGTTTGGTTATGGAATCGAACCGAAGGCGTGAATTTTTAAGGAGCAACGCGACTATAAAAATTCAGCGTTTCGACCGAAGGGAGAAGCGATTCCTACCGGGCGGACTTAAATTAAAACGACCCCATTTTGGGGTCGTTTTAATTTATATGTTTGGTTATGGAATCGAACCGAAGGCGTGAATTTTTAAGGAGCAACGCGACTATAAAAATTCAGCGTTTCGACCGAAGGGAGAAGCGATTCCTACCGGGCGGACTTGACTTTTATACTATATTTGGTATAATTAAAGCCGAAAGTTCCAATCTGGTTTTCTACACTCCAGCAGGGGAGAAGCCTAATGACACTGGACGATGACCGTCGAAAGTCAACTGCTCTCATGATCATCATTGAAAAGATGGTCGCCAGGTATCAAAACGAGCACAGGGGTAATCTGGACGAGGAAATTTTCCGGCTTTTTGAGAAAGCAAAAAAGGTGAAACGGGCGGAGAATCGCGTTGATTTGGATGTGGCCATCAAGGACATCTAGGGGGGGTGCCATGCCAACACTCGGCTGGGGAAGCGAGCTGAAGAAAAATACACCCGAGACTTCAAGGGGCTGGGGCAGTCAAATTCTTTCTCAAGACAAACGAGGAGAAAAAAGGATGGACACGAAGAAGATTTTGCTTGTGGGGGCGGATCCGGATTCACTCTCTTATTTCCGGAGTAAAGAAATTGCGAAAGCGGTCGGAAATTTCGAGGCGATGCGTATCTATCCCGTCAGTCGGTGGGAGCACGACAAAATCTGCAGAGACTACGGAAACCAGCCTGTTGTTTTGGTAGGGCCAGATCGTATCGACGTTGTGCTCGACGCCGTTCGCAGAGGGGTAACCCACTACATCTTTTGGAACAGCCATTCCGAATGTCCCCTTGAACGGCTGGTCCACAAGGATGGGGGAATTTATTTCGAGCCCATTATTACGACAACCTGATTTACCCCGCCGCGGCTATTGCGCGCGGCGGGGATATTTTTTCTAAATTTGAGGAATTTTAATTTTTATCTCATAATATAAAGAGCATATATGAAAAATTATCTTGTAAAACGCCTGAACAATCCCGCGTCAGGACTCAAGGGCTTTATAGTCATATACAAAAAAAGAAAAAACTACCCGTCTTTGGGGGCAACCCGTTTTCAATATTATTTTTTCGAAAAGGAAGCGCTTAAAGACGCGAAAGACCTCGCGCGTCTAATGACTTACAAATCCGCTCTCGCGGGCCTGCCTTACGGCGGAGCCAAGGGAGTGATTTTGGCGCCGAAAAAATATTCACCCAAAGAAAAAAACAGAATTCTTGAGGCGTATGCCCATGAAGTAAACCAACTCGCGGGCGAATTTGTTACCGGCTCCGACATGGGGCTTGGACCGAAAGACGTTGAAAATCTAAAAAAGAAAACCAGGTTTGTTATCGGCACGAAAGTCAATCCCGAATACTACACGGCCCTCGGCGTTGTGGGCGCCCTTAAAATATCGCTTAAACATATTTTTAAAAGTCCTGAATTCAAAGACAGAACATTTTTTATACAAGGCCTCGGCAAAACCGGCCTGAACATTTTAAAACTGCTTACGAAAGAAAAAGGCGTGAAAATTTACGCGTCCGATACCGATAAAAACGCGGAGGCAAGAGTGAAAAAGGTTTTTCCGAAAGTTGAAATTGTTTCGTCAAAAAAAGCATTCGGCATAAAAACCGATGTTTTTATGCCGTGCGCCGTTGGAGGGGTCTTAAATAAAAAGAACATTGCGCGAATTCGGTCAAAAATAATTTTGGGTTCCGCCAACAACCAGCTCGCGGACAAGGACATTGGATATCTGCTCCAAAAAAGGGGTGTATTTTACGCGCCCGATTATCTGGTGAATTCCGGAGGCCTGATTAGCGTTGCCGAAGAGCTTGTAAGCAAAAATCCGTCAAAACAAAGTATAATAAAAAAGATAGAGAGAATACCAAAACGGCTTGAAAAGATTATTTTGGAAAGCAAAAAAACCGGCCTGCCCCCAAACGTCACTGCCGACCGGATCGCGGAAGGAATTTTTAAGAAATGGAAATAATGTTTTTATGGAACTTTTGCCTAAAAAATATTCAAACATAGAAAAATTATCAAAAGATTTAAGGGTGTTTTCCGAAAATCGTTGGATTGGGGCGGGCAAAAAAACGGCTTTGCGTCTTTTTCATGAGACGGCCCGCCGCGTGCCTGCTTATAAAAAATTTCTGAAAAAGCGCGCGGTCAATCCAAAGACAATAAAAACAATCTCCGATTTCAAAAAAATTCCGACAACCGATAAAAATAATTATCTTCGCGAACATTCCTTCGCCGACCTGTCTCAGGACGGAAAGTTTGCCTCAAAAAACTGGGTTATCGCTTCAAGCTCCGGCTCAACGGGCGAGCCGTTTTATTTTCCGCGCGGACATTTGCAGGACGAGCAGTATGCCGCGACCGCCGAGCTTTACCTGCGAACCAATTTCAATATCCATAAAAAAACCACGCTTTATGTAAACTGCTTTGCTTTGGGTGTCTGGATAGGCGGGATTTTTACTTACGAGGCCCTGAAAATAATAATGAATAAAAGAAAGTACGGCCTGACCGTTATAAATCCCGGGCTCAACAAACCGGAAATACTGAGGGCGGTCAGAAAACTTGGTCCGGAGTTTGACCAGGTGCTCATAGGCGGCTATCCGCCGTTTGTAAAAGACATTATAGACGAGGGGCCTGCCGAAGGGATTAATTGGAAAAAATTTGACTTGGGATTTGTATTTTCGGCGGAACGCTTTGACGAGGACTTCAGGGATTATATCGCCGAAAAAACGGGTCTTAAAAACATATATAAGGACACGCTTAATCATTACGGAACGGTGGACCTCGGAACGATGTCTTATGAAACGCCGGTTTCGGTGCTGATAAGGCGGCTTGCCGTGAAAAATAAAAATGTCTTTAAGGAAATTTTTGGCGCGGAAATTTCGCGCGTCCCGACTCTTACGCAATATGACCCGGAAATGTTTTTCTTTGAAGAATCGGATGGGGGGCTGGTCTGCTCGGCTCGAAGCGGATTTCCCCTGGTCAGATACGACCTTAAGGATTCGGGTGGGGTTATAAATTTTTCCGAAATGGAGAGTCATCTCAAAAACACGGGGGTGAATTTGAAAAAAGAGATAAAAAAAGCGGGGATAGCCGAAACCGTCTGGCGTCTGCCGTTTGTTTATGTGTTTGAGCGGAAAGATTTTTCCGTAAGTTTCGCCGGAGCAAATGTGTATCCGGAGACGATAAGAAGAGCGATTGCTTCAAGGAAAATAAGCGGTATTTTGAGCGGAAAATTTTTAATGCGTATTGTCCACGACAAAAAACAGAATCCGTCTTTGGAAATAAACATAGAACTGAAAAAGGGCGAGAGAGGTCCCTCAAAAAGAATTAAAAATCTTGCCGAAAAAACAATCCTTGAAAAACTTCTTGAAGAGAACTCCGAGTTTAAATCGGCTTTTTACGAGCAAAAAGAAGGAAAGGCAAAACCTAAAGTGATTTTTTGGCCTTATGAGCATGGCTCATATTTTAAGCCCGGTGGGAAACAGCGCTGGACGGCGTAATTAACAAATTATTTTTAAAAACATTATGAAAGAAACAATAGACAGAAAGTCGTTTAAGCCCATAGGAGTCAGCGTTAAAAAGGCGCGTTTGCTTGCCGAAAAAAGGGGAGTTGCCGTCGCGGATCAACATCCCGACGCATTGGAAGAGCTTTTTTTACTTAGAAATCCTAAATATCGCTTTGACAAAAATTATCGCGCCCATCTCAACGATTTTATTAAAAAGCATCTTGGGAAAAAGAGGATGGATGAGGCGGGAAACTGGTTTTATTATCCGTGGTCCGGACGGCTGATTCACTTTCTTCCGGAAAAACTCTACCAGGAAGTACGAACGGGCAGAAACCGCGATTTAATTACCAAGGGCGAGCAGGACAGATACTACAATTCCGCCATCGGGATTTTCGGAATGAGCGTCGGAAGCCAGGCAGCGCTGGTTGTCGCGATGACCGGGGGAGCCAAAAGAATAAAACTCGCGGACCCCGACGCGATTGACGGCTCAAATTTAAACAGGATACGAACGGGATTTCACGATGTTGGAACGGCAAAAGTCGTGTCAGTCGCGCGTCAGATTTATGAAATGAATCCCTACGCGAAAGTTGAGATTTTCGGAGAGGGTGCTACGGATAAAAATATGGAAAAATTTATTTCTTCTCCCAAGCTTGATATTTTGATTGAAGAGATGGATAACCCGTATTTTAAAATAAAAGCGCGCTTTTTGGCCAAGAAACACCGGGTGCCGGTGATAATGTCGGCCGACAACGGAGATGGCGCCATTGTTGATATTGAACGTTATGATTTGAAGAAAAATCTGCCGATACTGCATGGAATTTTGGGAGATGTCAGGCCGGAGGACTTCAAAAATCTTTCCCCAAAAGAGCTGCCCGGCGTTATTGCGAAAATGGCGGGCGCGAACTTGGCAGTACCCAGGATGCTTGAGTCCGTGGTCAAGGTGGGAAAATCACTTTACTCCTGGCCCCAGCTCGGAACCGCGGCAACCACTTGCGGGGTTGTTTTGAGTTATCTTGCAAGAAAAATAATCACGGGTGATAAGCTTGAGTCCGGAAGATACGAAGTCAATTTTGACTCAATATTTGAGCCGGGGTATCACTCGTTGAGAAGCAAAGCCGCGAGGGCAACGGCTTTCAAAAATTTTCTGAAAAAGATGAAGGGATGATATAATTAAAAAATGCCCTCTCGGGAGGAAATAATAAAAATAATTGAATACGGGACTTACGCTCCCTCGAGCCACAACAGCCAGCCGTGGAGGTTTTTGGCGAAAGAAAATCACGCTGAGATTCTGCCGGATTATTCTCGCCGGCTTCCTGTGGGAGACAAACAAAATAGGCAGTTATTTATTTCACTCGGGTGTGCCGCGGAAAATATTGCACAGGCCGCTCGCGCGTTTGGCTACGAAACTTCAGCAACTATATCGGGCGAAAAAGCGATTATCAGTTTTGGCGTCGATATCGGGAAGAGAGAGCCCGAAATCCTTGAAGCGATAAAAAACAGGATAACGAGCCGATATACCTATACATCTGACAGTGGCTTGAACAAGTTAACGGACTATCTGACGGGGCTTGGGGACAACGACACTGAGTTTTTTGTTTGCTCGGACGAACTAAAACGGCGCGTGGCGGCCGTGGCCATCAAAGCGTCTGTTGATGCAATGAAGGATACTGAGTTTCGCAAAGAACTTTCGGAATATGTAAAAAGCAATACCACAAAGTCAAAAATCGGTATGCCTGCGTACGGTATGGGAATACCTACAATCATCTCTTATATAGCGCCTGTATTGCTACGATTCGTAAATGTCAACCGGCTTAGCCAAAAGAGCGACACGAAATTGTTAACCGAACAAACACCGTATCTTGTGGTAATGGCGACGGAACAAGATAATGCCCGGGCGTGGATTAAGACGGGGTTTTTATATGAACGCGCGTCACTGACGGCGGAGCGGATGGGTCTCTCGACCGCCATGTGGGCGGCTCCCATTGAAACGGGCGGCTATTTCATGGATTTGCAAAAAATTCTTGGGACAAACAAAAGGCCCCAGGCGCTTTTTCGGCTTGGGCGTGCCCTGCAAAAACCGCCGCATAGCCCGCGCTTAACCTTAAAAGAAGTAATACTGGAGTAATTTCACCGTTGTTATGGATTTTTTAAACTTAGATTTGTTGTCGGTGGGAATTGCCGTTGCCGGTACCCTCGTTTTGGGATTTAGCGTTTTTCTTAGTAATACCAGCAACCTTGCCAGCAGAACTTTTTTTTTTTTTACAATTATCACGGCAGTCTGGGGAGCGCTGAATTATATAAGTTACAAACTAAACTATTTTGATTTTACGCTCTGGTCGCTTAGGGCAGTTCTTTTTCTGGCGGTGTGGCAGGCATTCGCCGTATTTCAATTCAGTTATGTTTTTCCGGACGAAAAAAAATTTTTTAGTCCATGGCGCATCCGCGTCCTTTTACTCCTCGCGGTTCTTGTTTCTTTTCTTACATTGACGCCGTACACATTTACATCCATTGGTTCCGAAGTGCTTATTGCTCCCGGAATTACGGTTCCTTCGCCGGTGCCGGGTCCGGGCATAGTTATTTTTGGCTTGGCAAGCATTTTGTTAGTTGTAGCCAGCATATATATTTTAATAAAGAAAACCAAAAAAGCGTCCGGAACGCAGCGCCTTCAATACGCGCCTATTTTAGCCGGCGCGCTTGCGATGTTCAGCTTGATAATTGTTTTTAACTTTCTATTGCCGGTTCTTGTAAATGATGTGCGTTTTATCCCCTTCGGGGCGCTATTTACATTCCCCTTTGTTGCGTTAACTTCGTATTCCATTCTTAAGCGCAAGCTTTTCAATGTTAAAGTCGCGGGGGCCGGTCTTTTGGTTTTTGCCCTGGCAATTACGGCTTTTGGCGAGGTGATATTTGCTCAAGAGTTGTTTCTTGTCCTATACAGAGCGAGTATTTTTGTTTTAGTGCTATCTTTCGGTATTCTGCTTGTGCGAAGCGTGATTAAGGAAATAAAACAGCGTGAAAAACTGGAAATTCTTTCAGCAGAGCTTGAATCGGCCAACAAAGAGCTCAAAAAACTTGACCAGTTGAAATCCGACTTCTTGTCTTTTGCCACGCACCAATTGCGCTCGCCTCTGACCGTAACCAAGGGCTACATTTCCATGATTATTGAGGGTTCGTACGGCAAAGCAGGCGAACTTGTTCTTGAAAAACTGAAAAGAGTTTACGAATCGAATGAACGCCTGATAAAACTCGTTGATGATTTTTTGAATCTTTCCCGGATAGAGCAGGGGAGAATGCAGTATGACTTCAGCCGGAGTTCTATTGAAGATATTGCCGAAGAGGTAGTGGACGAACTTAAGGACCCGGCCAAGAAAAAAGGTCTTGAGATTTTTTGGCAAAAATCTTTTCCGCCCCTGCCCCAGACCGTTATTGACGCTTCCAAAATGCACGAAGTTATTTACAATCTTATTGACAACGCCATTAAATACACCCAAAGCGGAAAAATAACGGTTAAAACCGAAAAGGCCGGCACCTTTTTGCGCTTATCCGTAAGCGATACCGGAATCGGTTTGGAAAGCGAAGATAAAGACCGCCTTTTTGAGCGCTTTAGCCGGGCCGGGCAAGGATACAAGGTTAACGTGCAGGGACACGGCATAGGTCTTTACGTGGCGCACCAAATGGTGGAGGCGCATGGCGGAAGAATTTGGGCTGAGTCTCCGGGGCCTTATCGCGGAAGCGTTTTTTATGTTGAATTGCCGATAAAATAACCTCTAAAATATGTTATAGTTTAAACCATGCGCGTTCTAACCAAAGATATAGTAAATAAAACCGGTGAAACGGTCCTGCTGAAGGGCTGGGTGGACGTCAGGCGCGATCACGGCAAACTTATTTTTATTGATTTGCGCGATCGCTGGGGCAAGGTTCAGGTTGTTTTTACTCCGGCCGACAAAGAACTGCTAAAACTTGCTGACAAACTCCGCTCGGAGTGGGTGGTTGCGATCAAGGGCGAGGTTAAGGAGAGGCCCAAGGGAATGGAAAATCCGGAAATTGCCACAGGCAATATTGAAGTTGCCGCCACTAATCTTGAAATTTTAAACGAAGCCAAAACTCCGCCTTTTGATGTTTCGGGCTCCGGTTTTGATGTCGGCGAAGACAACCGTTTGCGCTATCGCTATCTAGATTTGCGCCGGCCTCGTTTGCAAAAAAATCTTTCTTTGAGAGCGGATGTTATTTCATTTGCGCGCGAATATTTGCGCGGTCTTGATTTTACTGAAGTGGAGACGCCTATTTTGACCAAGTCCACCCCCGAAGGGGCGAGGGACTATGTTGTGCCGTCCAGGCTTCAGCCGGGCGCTTTCTACGCTCTTCCGCAGTCGCCCCAGCAGTATAAACAGCTTTTGATGGTCGCGGGGCTTGAAAGATATTTTCAGATTGCCAGGGCTTTTCGCGATGAA
>CAYPMM010000018.1:12021-17769 GCA_964412115.1 uncultured Candidatus Saccharibacteria bacterium
ATATCCAAAAAGCCATTCCCTTTAATTTCTTATAAAACGGCGAAAGAAATTTATGGAAGCGACAGACCGGATTTGAGGGAAAATAAAGAAGACTCAAACGAACTTGCTTTTGCTTTCGTCGTTGATTTTCCCATGTTTGAAAAAGGGGAGGATGGCGGTTGGGGAGCGACCCATCATCCGTTCACCAAAATAAGAAGGGGCGAAAGGGGAGAAGAAGGGGTTTTGTCGGATCTCAAGGGTCCTTTAGATGATATTGTTTCGGAACAATACGACATTGTGCTAAACGGCAACGAAATAGGCGGGGGGTCAATCAGAGAACACAAGCCCGAAATACTGGAGGCGGTTTTTGTTGCCTTGGGGCATAAAAAAGCGGAGGTCAGGGAAAAATTCGGGCATCTGCTTGAGGCCTTTGAATACGGCGTTCCTCCGCACGGAGGAATTGCTTTGGGACTTGAACGGCTGATTATGATTTTGGCCGGAGAACCCAACATCCGCGAAGTCATAGCATTCCCCAAAACAGGCGACGGGAGGGATCTGATGATGTCAGCTCCCTCGGAAATTGACAAAAAACAGCTGGACGAGCTGGGGTTGAGCGTAAAGAAAAGTAAGAAAAAATAACGGAGAAGACAAAAACAACTCTTCTTTTCAAGGCAGATAATTTCTGCTAAAATTTTGGCATGGCGTATAGGGTTAAAACCGAAAAGTTTGAGGGGCCGTTTGACGCCCTTTTGAATTTAATTGAAGAAAAGAAGCTGGCTATAAGCGACATTTCCTTATCCGGAGTCTGCGAAGATTTTCTGGCCTATTTAAAAACTCTCGGCGGAATTTCGCGCCGTGAGGCCGCTTCGTTTCTGGCGGTTGGCGCGACTTTAATGCTTATAAAATCCCGAGCCCTCATACCTTCGCTTGAACTTACGTCCGAAGAAGAAGAATCAATAGAAGAGCTTGAAAATCGCCTGAAACTTCTTAAGATTTTTAAGGGACTGGCCGGACGCCTGCAGGAGCGCGCGAGGGCAAACACTGGCCTTTTTTCGCGCGAAGCATTCTCCGGGTACGAATTCGGCTTTTTGCCTCCGGAAAAGATAACCCCGGCCATTCTGCGCGCCATGCTCGCCGGCATTTTGGACGCTTTGCCCAAGCCCGACTTGCTTCCGAAGCGCGCCTTGGCTAAAGTAATTACAATTGAAGAAAAAACGAGAGAACTTATAAACCGGATACAAAACCACCTTTCCGGCCCTTTGGAAAAAGTCATTTTAGCCAAGGACAAAATTGAGCTTATCGTGGGATTTTTGGCTATTTTGGAGCTGGTAAAACAAGGTTTTTTTGAAGTGGAGCAAAAAAATATTTTCGGCGAAGTCGAGCTGAAAAGATCGGAGACGTAATTTAATAAAATAAAACGCGCGAATGGAAAATCTGGCAAAAAGAATAGAGGCGATTCTTTTCATACAAGGAGACCCGGTTTCAGTCGAACGGCTGGCCAAGCTTTTGGGCGCGGATAAAACCCAAATCAGGCAGGCCGCCGAAGAACTGGATAAAAAACTTGCCGACACCGCTTTGACTTTGGTTTGGAAAGGAAATTTTTTGCAAATGGCGACCCGGCCCGAGTTTGCCAAAGACGCCGAAACTCTGGTTAAAGAAGAAGTGTCGCGCGAATTGAGCCGGGCGTCAGCGGAAACGCTCGCGATAATAGCTTATCGCGGGCCCGTGACCAGAACCGAAATAGATTACGCCCGCGGAGTAAACTCCTCTTATACTTTAAGAAACCTTCTTATCCGGGGTCTTATTGAAAGAAAATCCAACCCGAAAGACGGCCGTACCTACATTTATCAGCCGTCTTTTGAGTTTTTAAAATTCATGGGTCTGAGTAAAATAGAGGAGTTGCCGGAGCACGCGGAACTAACGCGAAAATTTGAGGAATTTTTAAAAGTTAAACCGCCCGAAGATTAATGCGCCTGGTATTTTTTATATCGTTATTGCTGGTTTTAGCAAACGCCAATGTTTCAGGGCCTTCTTTTTTTACCGCGAATTCTTCAGTCGCCGAAAACGTGCTCGAAATAAAAAACGACCCTTTTGAAAGTTTGGATATTGAGGCCAAAGCCGTATCAGTGCTGGATTTATCGGACGAAAAACCAATTTTCCAAAAAAATTCCGATACCGAACTGCCTTTAGCGAGCCTGACCAAGCTGGTTACCGCGGCCGTAGTTTATAATACCGGCGGCAGTTTATTAAAAGAGGGCGCGATAATCATTCCCATTACGGCCGAGGCGGTTTTACAGGAAGGAGACGACGGATTTTTGGTGGGAGAATCGTTTAACGCCAGAGACTTGAATGAGGCGATGCTGGTTAAGTCTTCCAACGACGCTGCTTATGCTCTGGCTTCATGGGCCAAAACAAACGCCGCAAATGGCGATAACGCCTGGTTTGTAAATGAAATGAATTTGTTTGTGAGCGGTTTGGGCTTTCAAAAAACCTACTTTCTAAATCCGACCGGATTAGACATTGACGAACGGATTAGCGGATCATACGGCACGGCAAGCGAGGTTGCCGGACTTTTTTCCTGGCTCGTTAAAAATCGCCTGGATTTGATTTCCGCCACTTCCAAATCCAAGATTGAAATTTACTCGGAGGACGGCAGGAAACATGCCTTTGATTCAAGCGCCGGGCCCATAATGCCCATTCCCGGGCTTATTGCCGCTAAAACAGGGTATACCGAACTTGCGGGAGGAAATTTGGTTTTGGCATACGGTATCGGTCCGGGCCGCCAGTTTGCCGCGGTGATTCTGGGGTCTTCTTTTGAAGGACGATTTTCCGACGCGCTTAAAATTTACCAAGCAACGCTCGCGTACGTAAAAAACCTATGATTCTTAACGTTTTAAAAGTTTTTGGAGCTTCGGTAATAGCTTTTTTTGCCGGCATGGCGCTTACTCCGTTTGCCGCGCGTTATCTTTATAAATACAAAATGTGGCGCAAAGAGGTCAGGCGGTTTGCTCCGGACGGCTCGCCTACGCCGATTTTCAGCGAACTTCACAAAGACCGCGAAATCGGCATTCCTCGGCTGGGCGGGGTTTTGGTTTGGATCGTGCCTCTTTTCATAATTTTATTTTTCCGCGCCCTTATTTATTTTTTTCCGTCGTATTTTATTTTGCACAAACTCAACTTTTTAAGCCGATTTCAGACATGGCTCCCTCTTTTTACCCTGGTCTCGGCGTCTTTAGTCGGCCTTGCCGACGATCTTTTGCAGATATTCGGGCGCGGAAAATATATTGCCGGCGGAATGCGTTTTTCAAGAAGGCTGGCCATGATCGTAATCATCGCTTCTTCCGGCGCTTGGTGGTTTTACGCGAAACTGGGGGTGTCGGGCGTTTTTATCCCTTTTTGGGGCGAGATTTCTTTGGGGCTGTTTTTTACCGTCTTTTTCGTTTTGGTCATGGTGGCGACATTTTCCGGAGGCGTTATTGACGGCCTGGACGGCTTGGCTGGCGGAGTGCTCGCGGCCGCGTTTTCGGCCTACGCAGGCATTGCTTTTTTTCAGAACCAGATTGACCTCGCGACATTCTCCGCTTCCGTAGTCGGAGCAATTCTCGCGTTTTTATGGCACAATATCCCGCCGGCTAAATTTTACATGGGTGAATCGGGCATAATGGGCCTGACCACGACCCTGACCGTGCTTGCGTTTCTTACCGGTTCGGTAGCGGTCTTGCCGATTATCGCCCTGCCCTTGGTTTTGGCTTCAGGTTCAAGTCTTATCCAGCTTTTGTCAAAAAGATTTTTCGGCCGCAAAGTTTTTAAAGTGGCGCCTTTGCATCATCATTTGGAAGCGATAGGCTGGCCGGCCCATCAGGTAACCATGCGTTTTTGGGTGATTGCGGTGGTTTTTGCGGTCATAGGCATGGTTATCGCCCTTATAGGAAGATAAAATCGGAGTCTCAACCTCATGTTTTTCAAAAAGAAAAAAAACTTAACGCGAAAAGTTATTGAACCGGACGAGATATTTATGGATTCGACCAACCTGCCCGGCTTTGAGCGCGAACTTTTTGAGGGCCGGATTGAAACTCCGATTTCTTCAAGCGTCCCGCGCTTTATTCTTGCCATTTTTATTTTCGGATCCATTGCTATTATTTTTCGCCTTTTTGGCCTGCAGATATTTGACCGCGGAACTTATTTAGCCCGAGCCGAAAACAACACGCTTACGCGAATCAGGCTTCCGGCCGAGCGGGGATTGATTTATGACCGCAATGTGCGGGAAATTGCCTGGAACGAGCCGGAAGGCAGAAATTATTTGAAAGCATCCGGTCTTGCCCACATTACCGGATATCTCGGCTATCCCGAAGATATTTCAGGCGGCATCAATCCTCAGGCAAAAGTCGGCCGAGCGGGCATAGAAAGCGTTTATGAGGGTGTTCTAAAAGGCAAAGACGGTTCGCGTCTTATTGAAGAAAACTCTTTTGGGGAAATTTTTTCCGAAGCGGTTGAGCTTGAACCCGAAAACGGAGAGGGGATTGTGCTTACGATTGACTCCGAAATGCAGTCGGAACTTTTTTCAATCGTTGAAAAAGTGGCGCGGGAACGCGGTTTTAAAGCCGGCTCGGCGATAGCCGTTGATGTTCGGAGCGGAGAAATTCTGTCGGCAGTGAGCTTCCCCGAATTTGATTCCGCGGTTTTATCCCGCAATCCTTCGGAAAGCCAGCTGGATTCTTATTTTAAAAATCCAGCCTCGCCCTTTTTTTTCAGGGCGTTTGAAGGCCTTTACGCCCCTGGTTCAATTTTTAAAACCATAGTCGCTTTAGGCGCTCTTTCCGAAAAAATAATCAGTCCCGAAAGCCAGATTTTAAGCACCGGCAGCATAACAATACAGAATCCCTATTTTCCGGACCAATCCAGCGTTTTTTACGATTGGAAAGCTCACGGCCTGGTTGACATGAGGCGGGCTTTGGCCGTCTCGTCAAACGTTTATTTCTATACCGTAGGCGGAGGATTCGGCGGTAAGCAGGGGCTCGGAGTTAAAAAAATAATTGATTACGCCGGGCGCATGGGCCTTGGGGCGGATGTCGGCGCGGAGCTGGCGGAAGCCGAAGGATTTCTGCCGACTCCGGAATGGAAAGAAAAAAATGTTCCGTCGGATCCGATATGGCGCGTGGGGGACACCTACAACTTGAGCATAGGGCAGGGGATGATTCAGGTAACGCCTCTGCAGATGGCGCAGGTCGTAGCGACTATAGCCAATAACGGATTAAAAAAAGACATTCATCTTGTTAAGGGTCTGGTTTCAAAAAACGGTTTTCAGGCGTCAAAACTTGAGCCGGACAAAAATTCCTCCGTGCCCGAAGACGCTTTTCAAATCGTAAAAGAAGGAATGCTGCAAGCGGTTGAATACGGCACCGCGTCGGCTCTTTCGGGTCTCGGGGTTAAAATCGCCGGCAAAACGGGAACGGCCGAACTCGGTTCCGAAAAAAAGAAAGTAAATTCATGGTTCATAGGATTTATGCCTTACGAAAATCCCAAATTGGCGCTGGCCGTGGTTTTGGAGGCCGGAAGTTCGCAGAATCTGGTCGGCTCTCCCTACGCGGCCAGAGAATTTATCGGCTGGATTATTCACAACCGGCCGGAGCTGGTAAACGTGAGCGATTAGGCATATCATTTAATTGTGTGGCCGTGTTTGGATGCAATAAGTAAGGTGTAATACCAAGAACGCCCGTAATCCCGCCGAACGCCTTGCGGAAAAGCCGTAGAAAATTGAGATTTTTTGCT
>CAYPMM010000019.1:0-17373 GCA_964412115.1 uncultured Candidatus Saccharibacteria bacterium
TTTTCCGCTTCAAAACTCTTTAATTTTCAAAGTTTTTCCGCAAGTCAACGAAAATCAATTTCGCGGCGCTTCGAGTGGATATTTAGACCGCGATGGTTTGCGTAAGGCAAGGCGATGGTTGCTTTCGGAGAACTTTCGCAGGCGAAAATGCGGGGTTCAGCCCCTTATTTTTACGCAGTAAGCGTTAGGGGCTGAATTTTCGCCGAGAACGTAGGCCGGCCCGCCCAGCCCCGCCAACGGCGGGGCGAGCTGGAGGCGGGAACGGCCGGTCGGAGAAAGCAATCTCGCCGAGCCGCAAACACATCGCGGTCGGAGAAAATGAATTTTGCGGCGAAATGTAATATTATGTTTTTATGTCTCTAAAAATAGGCATAGTCGGACTGCCCAATGTCGGCAAGTCGTCGCTGTTCAACGCTTTGATGAAACGCGAGCAGGCGCTCGTGGCCAATTACCCGTTCGCGACAATTGAGCCGAATATCGGAGTTGTCAGCGTACCGGACGAACGGCTGGACAAGCTGGCTAAGTGGTTTAATCCGAAAAATCCTCCGCCGATAGTGCCCACGGCAATAACTTTTGTAGACATCGCGGGATTGGTTAAAGGGGCCTCCGAAGGCGAGGGTCTCGGCAACCAGTTTCTAAACCACATCAAGAGCGCTTCAATAATTCTTGAAGTTGTACGCGATTTTGAAGACCCGGAAATACTTCGCGAACACTCAAAAAACCCCGAGGAAGACGCGGAAATAATTGAAACCGAGCTTAGATTAAAAGACCTTGAATCGCTTGAGCGCAAACTGGATTCAATAAAAAAAGACTCGTCCAAAAAAGAAGAGGCGGTATTTCTTTCATCGCTTAAAGAAAAAATGTCTTCCGGTAAAGAGCTTGATATTTCGGAGCGTGACGCCGGAAATGAAAAAATATCCGCGATTTTAAAAGAACTTAACTTTCTTTCGCTTAAACCAAAAATTTACGCTTTCAACACCGATGCCTCAAAAATCGGCGCTATCGGCGAAAAAAAAACCCACCGTTCGCGTCCGGTCATTTATTTTTCGGCCAAAACCGGCAAGGGTTTAGACGATTTGATAAAGACCTGTTATGACGCGCTAAGCCTTATATCGTTTTTGACAATCGGCGAAAAAGAAGCGAGGGCCTGGACGATAAAAAACGGGGCAAGCGCAAAAGAGGCGGCGGGTGCCATTCATTCTGATTTTGAAAAAAACTTCATCCGGGCCAAAGTAATCAACTGGCAAAAACTTATATCATCGGGGTCTTTTGCCGAAGCTTCGGCCAAAGGGCTCATTAGGACCGAGGGCAAAGATTACGAAGTTTTGGACGGCGATGTAATAGAATTTTTAGTCGGCAAATAGCTCTTGAAACCAAAACACAAACATGATAGTCTTTTACTCATATATGGAAAAAGAAAGCGATCCCAGATTATATGAAATATCGTATTTGGCCCGCGCCGCAGACGACCAGGCGGCTCTTGAGTGCGCGGCTTTAGTCGCCGGATTAATTGAAAAAGAACACGGAATAGTGGCCGCGCAAAACCAGCCGGTGCACAAAGATTTGAGTTATTCGGTTGGCAAAGAAAAAGAGGGCTGGTGGGGCTGGATAAAATTTATGGCCAAACCCGAAACACTGGCCGCAATTGAGCAGTCTTTAAAAAACGATTCAAAGAAAATAATGCGTTTCGCTATTTTCAAAGTCAACAAAGCGGACATGTCCGACCGGCCTGCGCACAGAAAAAGAATCGTCCAGGCGCATCCGGCGGAAAAAACGGATGTCGCCGAAATAGACAAAAAATTGGAAGAAATGCTCGGCGCCTAAATTTTATTAAATAAAATCATAAAACATGAATTTAAATAAAATATTTTTAATCGGCAACTTGACCCGAGATCCGGAAGTAAGAAGCCTGCCGTCAGGACAAAGCGTGGCCTCTTTCGGTGTCGCAACCAACCGTTTCTTTAACGACAAAAGCGGACAAAAACAGCAGGATACCCAATTTCATAACATCGTCGCTTTCGGAAGGCTGGCCGAAATATCCAAACAATATTTGAATAAGGGTTCTCTTTTAATGATTGAGGGCAGAATCCAAAATCGTTCGTGGCAGGGACAGGACGGACAAAAAAAATATAAAACCGAAGTGGTGGCCGAAAGCATTCAGCTGGGACCGCGAAGCTCGGGGACTTCGGCCGGACATGAGGCGGCCGCAGCACCCAAAGAAGAAGCCCAGCCGGAGGTGCCCACGATTGACTACGGCGAAGGAAACATCAATCCGGATGAAATTCCGTTTTAATAAAACATAAAAAAAAATATGGCAAAAAAAGAGCAGTGTTATTTTTGCACTTCAAACATGAAATCGGTGGATTATAAAGACACTGAAGTTTTGAAGCGCTTCATGAGCCCGCAGTCAAAAATCTTGGCCCGAAGAAAAACTTTTACCTGTTCCACCCATCAGCGCAAACTGGCCAAGGCCATCAAGCGCGCCCGCCAAATGGCTTTAGTACCGTTCGTTACGCACTAGCTTTCGCCGCTTCTTTTATTTTTTTCACCAGCTCCTGGGTGATTTTAGGATTTTCTTTAAGAAAGTTTCTGGCGTTTTCGTAGCCGACGCCGAGTTTGTGCGCGTCGTAAGAAAAAGTGTTGCCTGATTTTTTGGCCAATTCGTATTTGAGCGCCAGATTCAAAACATCGCCTTCGTAAGAAATTCCTTCGCCGAACATTATGTCAAACTCTCCGGATCTGAAGGGGGGCGCCACTTTGTTTTTGACCACCTTAGCTCTGACTCTGTTGCCGATTGACTCTTCTCCTTTTTTAATCTGGGCCAGGCGCCTGACATCAATCCTGACTGATGCGTAAAATTTAAGCGCCTTTCCTCCCGGAGTGGTTTCGGGATTTCCGAACATCATGCCGATCTGCATTCTGATTTGATTTATAAAAATTACGATGGTGCTGGTCCTGGCCACAAGCGCAGTGAGTTTCCTAAGCGCTTGGGACATTAACCTCGCCTGCAAGCCGACATGGGCTTGTCCCATATCACCTTCAATTTCCGCTCTTGGGGTTAGAGCCGCGACGGAATCTATGACCACCACGTCAATGCTTCCCGAGCGCACCAAAGACTCAACTATTTCCAAAGCCTGTTCTCCGGTGTCCGGCTGGGATATTAAAAGGTCGTCAATTTTAACGCCAAGACGCTTGGCGTATTCGGGGTCAAGCGCGTGCTCGGCGTCCACAAAAGCGCAAAGGCCTCCTTTTTTCTGCGCTTGAGCCACGATATTTAAAGCAAGCGTCGTCTTGCCCGAAGATTCGGGGCCGAAAATCTCAATTACCCGTCCTCTCGGCACCCCTCCGACACCCAAAGCCATGTCCAAAGAAAGCGAGCCGGTCGGAATAACATCCACGTCAACACGGCGCGCCTCGCCCAGCTTCATAATGGCCCCCTCGCCATATTTGGCCTGAATGCCTTTTATCGCCGCCTCAACATTCGCGGCTTTATTGTCTTTTTCCTCTTTTTGTCTGGCCATATTAAATATTAACTATACACCATTAACCATTAACTTTTCTACTCCGGCAGTTTTATCATCACCATTCTTTGTTCTTTTTTTACGCTCCCGAACCTGCCTTCGGCTTTAAGTTCAATAATATTCAGTCCGGGCGACAAAATCAATTTTTCTTCAAAATTACCGTCCCCATCAGTGTAAATCGGGCGTCCGTTAAGCTCAAGATTAGCGACAACTCGGGCATGACCCGAGACCGCGACCTCAGCGCCGTCCAGCAAAACTCCATCAGTTGGAAAATCAATCGCGATTTGCGGACCGCGCCATAAATTTTCAAAACTGAAGGCGAAATAAACAAAAAAGAACGCCAAAAGAAGTCCGAAAGCCCACATAACGACAAAACGGCGCATGATAATTTTATAAAATTTTAAAAAGATTCAAAAAAGTTTTTTCCTCCGCCTTCCTCGCTTTCTTTTTCATGTTTAGGTTCCTCCGGCACTTCGTCACCCGCGCTCCTCAGCACCTTCGGCGCATCATTTGATTTTTTAACCCCCTCGACTCCCCTCGACTCCGCTCGGGATGAATTGCTCGGAGCGCGCAAAATCTCGCGGGGTTTGGCGCCGTCAGCCGGTCCGATAACACCCCTTGATTCCATCATATCCAGGAGTCTTGCCGCTCTGGCGTAACCTACGCGGAGCCTGCGCTGAAGATACGAAGCCGACGCTTTGCCCGCCTGCGTTATCACCTCTTCGGCCTGGTTATAAAGTTCGTCATCAACCTCTTCCTCGTCCTCCTCGCCTGATTCAAAAATGGACGGCCCGCCGTTTTGAGTTTCAAGGCTCAATCCCTCAAATTCCGATTCGGCATATTGGGACTCAAGATGCTGAACAACTTTTCGCACCTCCGGCTCGGAAACAAAAGCGCCCTGCAATCTTCGCGGTTTTGAACTGTCTCCCGACAAATAAAGCATGTCGCCATTGCCTAAAAGTTTTTCGGCTCCGGCCATGTCAAGGATTGTTCTGGAATCAACTTGGGAGGCGACTTGAAAAGCAATACGGCTGGTTATATTCGCCTTAATCAAACCGGTAATCACTTCAACCGAGGGCCTTTGGGTTGAAACAACCAGATGTATTCCGACCGCCCGCGACATCTGGGCCAGGCGCACGATTGAGGCTTCCATTTCGCGGGGATAGGCGGCCATAATGTCGGCCAACTCGTCTATCACGATAAGAATGTAAGGCATGGGAAATTCTTTGGATTCTTTCGAGCCCTGATAGGATTTTATATCCCGCACTTTGGCTTTAGCCAAAAATTCGTATCTCCTCTCCATTTCTTTAACCGCCCATTTCAAAGACATAATCGCTTTTTTGGCGTCGGTTATCACCGGCGTTAAAATATGCGGAATCCCCGAGTAAACCGTGAGCTCCACCCGTTTTGGGTCAATCATCAAGAAACGCAGCCTTTCCGGAGGGTTGCGGAATAAAAGCGACATCATCATGGCATGAATCGCGACCGACTTTCCCGAACCGGTTGAACCCGCGACCAAAAGGTGGGGCATCTTGCCTAAATCAGCGAATACGGCCCGCCCGGTGACATCCCGGCCCAGGCCCAAAAGTAGCGAAGCCGAAGACTCGGCATAATCCGGAGAGGATAGAATATTTGACATTCCGACAAGGGCAATGCTTTTGTTGGGAATTTCGACCCCGATTAAAGATTTTCCCGGAATCGGCGCCTCTATTCTTATGGGATGGGCGGCTAAAGCCAAAGAAAGGTCGTTATGCAAACCGGTGATGCGTGAGAGTTTTATTCCTTCAGCCGGACGCAAGGTGTATTGGGTAATTGACGGGCCGACATTTATTTCGCCCATCTCAACCACAATGCCGAAATTTTGAAGGGTCCTTTTTATTATGTTTGAATTCGCTTTTATGTCGCCCGACGACGGTTTGCCCTTATCGTTTTCCAAAAGGTCCGCCGGAGGCGGTTTGAATTCAAAGGCGGCGATATTTTTATTTTTTTGGCCGAATTTAAACGGCGCGTTTTCAAACCCTCTTTCCCCGTCCGTATCGGCCCCGTTGGTCTCGCCGTCTTCTTCGGCCGGTCCTTCTTCGGACAGGCGGTTTTCAAATTCTTTTTTGGTTATTAACTCCCGCCGTATGGCATCGGCCGCTTCTTTTATTCCGGTCCAGGCGCGTTTTGGTTCTTCTTCTTCGTTTGGCGCTTTCTCGTTTTCGCGGACGGAGCCGATATTTTCATCCGCGCTATTTTCTTTCGGCTTAAACCATAGCCGAGGTTTTATTGAAACATTAAGCATCAAAAGAACGGAAATTACGGCAAGAGAAGCCAATATGACCAGGGTCGCCCAGAAATCAAAAAGTTTTAGGAGGGGAAGAGAGACGATAAATCCCGCAAGGCCGGCCGATTTCTCCCCGAAAACCGCGTCAAATATGCCGAGCGTTGAA
Source organism: uncultured Candidatus Saccharibacteria bacterium (assembly GCA_964412115.1). Lineage (GTDB taxonomy): Bacteria > Patescibacteriota > Minisyncoccia > HO2-45-28 > HO2-45-28 > HO2-45-28. The sequence continues at coordinate 5,954 of CAYPMM010000019.1, forward strand.
AAAAGCATCAAAACTCCGCCTCCGACGGTTGTCGCCACAAGATGCGTTCTTAAAGAAAAAATAAAAGAAAGTCCGGCAAGAAAAAGAGTAAGCGGAACCAGAAAAAAAGCCCCGCCGAAAATAAAATCCAGAAGTCCGTAAACACTTTCGCCGACAAAACCGGCCCTGCCGTAGGCCGCGAGCACGAAAAGAAACGAAGCGGCAAAAGAAAAAACGGCCCAAATAGAGTGTTTGGTTTCCCGGCTAAGTCTTTCAAAATAACCGTTCTCCTCGGTATTTTCTTTTTTGGACGCGCGCTCCTTTTTTTTCCGTCCCATTATGAAGTTATTATACATATTTTATAACAAAATAAAAATGCGCCCCGATAGCCGTCGGAGCGCATATATGCGCTATTTATAAAAATCACTTTGGGTCCGTCAGTATGCCGATGGCAATTGCCAAAGCTTCATCAATTTCGGGCGTTTTCGGGTCGTCTTCAACTACAAAATGCGGTTCAATTGCCCCGTCTTCGGGAGTTTTTCCGTCGGCAAGATAGTAAATACCGGTCGTAAAATTGAACGCCCCGCCATCGGACAAAGGAACGGCTACTTGAACACTGCCCTTGCCATAGCTTTTTAGGCCGACAATTTTTGCTCCCCAGATTTTAAGAGAGCCGGCAAGAATCTCGGAGGCTGACGCGGAAGAACCGTCTATCAAGACAACAACCTTCCATCCGGAAAAAGGGCCGATTTCCTTAGCCTGATACCTTTGCCCCTGGCCGACCTTCTGTCCCCGCCAACGGACTTCAAGAATAAGATTTCCTTTTTGGGGCGCAAAAAGAGAAGCGATGCCGATTGTGGCGTACATCAGACCGCCGCCATTTTGCCTCAAATCAATAACCAGCTTTTTTACTCCTTTTTGTTCAAGATCCATTGCCGCATCCAAAAAGTTTTCGGCTATATTTTCGTTCATAAAAGAACTTATTTTCAAATAACCGATACCGGGCTCGATTTCGGAAGATTTGATGTTTTGAATCTTTACGTCTTCGCGGGTAATTACAATAAGCGGAAGTTTTTGGCCTTTTCTTAACACCTCAAGCGCAATTTTTGTCCCAGGCACACCCCTTATGATTTCAATTATTCTTCCGATGTTAAAACCTTTGAGGGGAACCATTTTTGTCTCTTTGCCCTCCACAAAATCTCCGGCAGATATTATCACGTCTCCGACTTTAAGCCGACCGTCTTTTTGGACCGGATTTCCCGGGAGAATATCTTTAATCAGCAAGCCTCCGGTGTCTTTATCAATGCCTGTCTTGATACCTATGCCGCCGAAATGGCCCTCGCGCTCGATCGCCATGCTTTTAGCCATTTCGGGAGAAAAATACATCGCGCGCTTATCTTGAGGAAAACAGCTCGGGACTTTAAAATCCTCTTTTAAAACGTCTTTTTTAATTTCAAAACTGGTGAATGCCCGCGCGGCAATGCATTCGGAAACGTCGTTTAGTTCTTTTTCGCTCAACTGATAAAAAGAGTCCCGCTCAATCGCGGTCATTATTTCGGCAAGAGCCCCGCCTCTTTGAGAAACAGTCGTGACTTCCGGAGAATCTTGAGCCGAAGACCCGACCGCCAAAAGCGCTGAAAGTGAAAGCGACCAAAATGCCGCAAGCAAGAGTTTGCGCATGGCCAAACCTCCTTTGAAGTTTTCAAAATGCCTAACTTTCAGGATAAGGGCCGAAAAACGCAAAGTCAAACTCCGAGGGTAAAAGCGGTTTACTCCGGAATATTTAAATGTTAATATCAGCCCAGAAACGTTTCGTTGAAAAAGGGCCCGACATGCCGAACGCCAATGGACGAAAACGGCATCTTACCTATTTTAAAGGGTGGTTTACTTACACGGTCAGCGCGGGAATCCTGGTTTTTCTTTTGTCTACCGGAATCGCGCAAAAACTCCTGTTCTGGAACCAGTCGGTTTTTGTAAGCACGGTTTTGATGGCGGGCGTAATGATTTTTTATTTGAGAAGGACTCTCGAAAGGGGCGGGCGGGTGAGCCTCGAAAAAGACACTTTGGATTTTGTCAGAAAAAAAATGTCTGAATACGAAAACGCCGGATCACGGGACCACGCCCAGCTGATTTTCGAAACCGATTGGTTTTTCGAAAAACATAACGCGCCCGAATTTGCCGACACCTTCGTCGCCGACTATTTCAGAAACTTGGGCAAAAGAATCAGGGTCATCAAGACGCTGACCGGCTCGGGACAAAAAGAGTTTGTGGACACCGACGAACTTAAATTCTGTTTTTATGCCGGTCTGGAACGAATCATCAAACCCATGGTTAACGCCGGAAGGAAGCTTCTGCTTTTCGGTTTTCTGGGGACGGTCGTCGGAATCCTGCTGATCGGCATCGGTATGCGCTTCGGAGAAACGGCCCAGCAGACGCTGTTAATCGCCAAAGAGCTTATTGCCGGACTGGGCGTTGCCGCCCTCACCACGATTCTGGGAATTGTGGGCAACCTGATTTTAAGTTCGTTTTACGAACAGCATGAGGACGTAAGAGACAGGATCATGGGAGAGCTTTCCCGCATAACGAGCGTGTATGGGCTTGATTTGCACTCTCCTCCAGAACCAAAAAAGGAACCGAGCGATGAATAAGTGGCAGGTGTTTGTAAGAAGAGAATCGGATCACACCGTCGTTCAGGGCGACATAACTTTGCTTATATCTTTTATTCCTTTGCTGGTTTTGTTTCTTTTCATGGTTTTCTTGAACGATCCTTCATCTAAAGATCCCGACAAAACCCCTTTTGAAAGCGTGGCCGAGTGGGACGGAATATCCCCGGTCGACATTGATACCTGGATCTGGTGCACCAACCCAGCCACGGGACTTTGGGAAATAGTCAGCTACCAGCGCAGAAAAGGCGCGTTTTTCGTTCTCAACCAGGATGACCGCGGGTTTCGTCCGGAGTATCCAAACGACAACGTGAACAAAGAAATTGTCGTTTCCCTCGGAAACAGGCTTCCCGCCGCTCTTTGCGGAATAAACCTGCATGTCTATGGCACAAACGGAGGAACGCTGCCGATTGAATTAACCGTTTCGGCTGTTCTTTTCAAAGGGCACGAAAGCGGAAAACAAACGGTTCTTCTTGACCAGAAAAAGATCACGATGAACCGGGCCGGGGAAGAGAAAACCGTCACCAGTTTCGAAATTGACTCCGAAGGCAAATTCGTGATAGGAAGTAATAAGACGATAGTCCAGATGCGTTGCGCCAGTTCGTTCGGCCGCAACTGCACCCCAGACTGACAGGGAGACAAAAAATGGACACTCCCCTTGTAAAATTGATATGGACGACCTTAAGAACAGTTTTTTATTCGGAACCCTGGTTTGAGTGGGCGATACCGGTAGCCGCGGTCGCGATCGCCGCATACCTTCTTTTCTTTATTTTGAGCCGAACGTCGCACTCAAAAGCTTGGAAGGTGTCTCTGGTAATTCTCTTTTTGCCCATTGCCATCGTTCTCTTTAACATTCCGAATTTTTACGAAAACTTCAGAGCCGGATCCCCGGATAAAAATTGCCCCGAAATAACCATAAATCCGCTTACCAAAGAAACAGAGCCGGTCAAATACGATTACATGTGGCTGCATGCCGTACCCGGTCCGGCCGATATCGGATTCGTCGACTTGTTTTTGAAACAGCATGAAATTTTCGGGGAAAATTTGAACGTCAAAAATTCCCACGTCTGCCGTCTGCCTTACGATGAAAAAACAAAAAAACTGCTTCAAAATATCAGGGAAGCCCAAAAAAAGCAGTGGGATGCGGCCAAAAAGGCAGGCGTTCCCGCAGAGCGCTTATCGGAGTTCGGTGAAATCAAAATCACCCTTCCGGGCTCTGCCGAAAGCAGGGCAAAAATGGATTCTTTCTTCCGCAAACAAAGGGACGAAAAGAAAGAGGGCGAGAAAGACCGCGACGACAGCTTCGGAAACGCCGAGTTTAAGGCGCCCGAAAGAGAAAATGCGCCCAAACAAAACGGAACGGCGCCGATACAATAAAAATACAAAGCGCCATGCGTCAAAATTAAAAAAAGACCCGATTGCCGGGTCTTATTTTTTTATAGAAAAATAAAAAAACAACCCCGCTTCGGCGTTTCGCCGAAGCGGGGCGTCATATTCTATTTCAAAAACTTCTTGAATTCTTCCGTAACATTCGGGTCCTTGAGCAGGAGGTCACGAATCACATTTATTCGGATGGCCCAGCCGAGACGCTGGTTCCCGGTAATCGTTCCTTGGGCCAAACCGACGAGTTCATACTTTCCGTCGCGAATTGCGAGTAGCGGAGTTCCTGAATCGCCGAAGTTGAGTCCGTTTGAAACCATAAACGCGTTTTTGGCCGCGAATCCGGCTTCGGCGATCTTTTCCGGAGCAAACCGCGACGACACAATACCCTCCCGTACGTTAACGATAAGGCCCCGCGGGAAACCCACAAGATACGTGAAATTCCCGACCAGCAGGTCATCGCTGTTTCCGAGCGTATAAGGAAACGAACGAGTGCCGGTTCCCGCCGGAAGCTCAAAGAGAGCAATGTCATTTTTACGGTCCGTGTAAAGAGATTGTATTTTCACATCTGCCGCGATTTCGCCGTTTTTCAGGCGTAGATAGTGGTTTTCCGCGGATTTTTCATACGGTAAGTACGCGGTCCCGAAAGGAAAATTGACGGTGAGAGGAGGATGGATTACCACATGTTCCACCGTAAGAAAATACCGGCCAAACAGCAGAACTCCGCCCCCGATCGTCTCCACCTCAACCCTGTCTTGAAGAGTGCCGGCGTAAGCGGATGGCGGAATACCGAATTTTTCCAACAGCTCCGTAAAACTTTTTCTCTCGTCGTTTTTGATTGTAAAAACCGTTTTGGTAATAACGATACCGATTGAATCATTCACCGCCTCAAGAGACATTTTTTCGGGATCAACAAGATAAACATGGTTATCGTACTTGCCGTCCGGGACAGGCTGATAGTATCCGCCGACAATATTGCATCCAAACGACAAAAACAGAACCACAAACAGCGGGGCGAGTTTTTTCATTTCTTTCTCCTTTTTGTCAAAGAGTTGGGGGAATTGCAAACAAAAAACCGAGTGCGAAGACGACAAAATTCCCTGGCTTAGGAATAGAGTCGTCGCCGAACCCGGTTCACCATGAGCGAAGTCGAACTGGCTTGCCCTTTTCTTTCTAGCTTCTTCCCATTATACTCCCTTTGCCAAAAAAGTCAATAACTACACCGGCAGGTCGTCCAAGCCGCCCGATATTTCAAAATCATCGGAAATAAGCTCGGGATTTAAATCTTCGGAGGATTTTTTATTTTCTTCGTCCATTATTATCTTTTCTTTCCCTCTTTAATTAGTTCGGCCACATTTGCCGGAACGGTTTCGTAATTTGAAAACTCCATAGTGTATGTCGCCCGCCCTTCGGTCATTGAGCGCAAATTGGTGACATATCCGAACATTTCCGAAAGCGGAACTTTGGATTTTATGACTTTATTGTTATACCTTTCACCCATCTCTTCTATTTTCCCTCGCTTGCTGGACAGGTCGCCGGTAACTTCTCCCAAAAAATTTTCCGGCGTGACAACCTCAATCAGCATTATCGGCTCAAGTATTACCGGCTTTGCGCGCTTGACCGCTTCCTGCAAAGCCATTGACCCCGCGATTTTAAAAGCGGATTCAGACGAGTCAACCTCATGATACGAGCCGTCATAAAGCGTGACTTTTGTATCAACGAACGGATAGCCCGCGATAACTCCCCGGTCCATTGCTTCTTTAACTCCTTTTTCAACCGCCGGAATAAATTCCTGCGGAATAATCCCTCCTTTAATCGCGCTTACGAATTCAAAACCTTTTCCGCGCTCAAGCGGTTCAACCCTAAGCCGCACATGCCCATATTGCCCCCGGCCGCCCGACTGTCTTATGTATTTACCTTCGGCCTCGGCTTGTCCTTGAATGGTTTCTTTGTATGCAACCTGCGGCCTTCCCACGTCGGCCTCAACCTTAAATTCGCGCTTCATGCGGTCCACCAAAACTTCCAGATGCAGTTCGCCCATGCCCGAAATTATGGTTTCCATGGTCTCTTGGTCGGCTTTAATTCTGAAAGTCGGGTCCTCGTCGGCCAGGCGCCGTAATGCCAAACCCATGCGCTCCTGGTCGGCTTTGGTTTTCGGCTCAATTCGCACCGAAACAACCGGCTCGGGCGCTATAATTTTTTCAAGCAAAATAGGATGGTCGGGGTCCGAAAGCGTGTCGCCGGTGTGGGTATTTTTTAATCCGACTATGGCGCCGATGCCCCCGGTATATACTTCTTTAACTTCTTCGCGGTGATTGGCATGCATCCGCAAAATACGTCCGACTCTTTCTTTGTCTCCGTTTGAAACGTTTAAAACGTACGAACCGGCCTTAAGCGTTCCCGAATAAATCCTGAAATAAGTGAGCTGTCCGACAAACGGATCGGTCTGAAGCTTGAAAGCCAGAGCCGAAAAAGGTTCGTCATCGGACGCTTTGCGTATTATTTTTTCTCCGCTTTTTATGTTAAGCCCCTCAACCGGGGGCAGTTCGGCGGGCGAGGGTAAATAATCAACCACGGCATCCAAAAGAATCTGAACGCCTTTGTTTTTCAAAGCCGAACCGCAAAGCACCGGCACCAGTTTATATTCTATGGTCGCTTTTCTTAAAACCGCCTTAAGCTTGTCCGAATCAATTTCCTTACCCTCAAGATACTCGCCGGTCAAAACGTCGTCGGTCCCGGCTATGCGCTCAACCGTTTCGGCGCGCCATTTTTTTAACTCCGCCTGATATTTTTCGGGAACGTCTTCCGAGCGCACGACCTGTCCGTGATCGCCGTCAAAATAATAGGCCTTTTGTCCCAGCACATCCACGATGCCGGACATTTCCGACTCAAGGCCCATGGGAAATGTCAAAACGACGGCATTGGGCGTAAGCCGTTCGCGAATTGAGGCTAAACTTTTTTCAAAAGACGCGCCCATCCGGTCAAGTTTGTTTATGAAACAAACCCGCGGAACTTTGTATTTGTCGGCTTGCCTCCAAACCGTCTCCGATTGCGGCTCAACTCCGGCAACGCCGTCAAAAACAACCACCCCGCCGTCAAGCACCCGAAGCGAACGCTCAACTTCAATCGTAAAATCAACGTGGCCCGGAGTATCAATTATGTTTATGCGATGTTTTTTGGATTCGTCTTTAGGCGCGTAGGTCGGAGTCCAAAAGGCCGTGGTTGCGGCTGATGTTATGGTAATTCCGCGCTCGCGCTCCTGCTCCATCCAGTCCATTATTGCCGCCCCTTCGTGAACCTCGCCGATTTTGTGCGATATGCCGGTATAAAATAAAATCCGCTCGGAAACCGTAGTCTTTCCGGCGTCAATGTGGGCGATAATACCGATATCTCGGGTTTTTTCTAATGGGAAGTCGCGGGGCATAAAAATTACCAGGCGAAATGAGCAAAAGCGCGGTTGGCCTCGGCCATTTTATGGGTATCCTCTTTTTTCTTGACCGCCACCCCTTCGTTTTTGGAAGCAAGCACAAGCTCCTCGGCGAGTTTCTCCGCCATCGGCTTGCCTTTTTTGGACCTGGCGGCTTTGGTGAGCCAACGCATCGCGAGCGCTAATCTCCTTTCCGGCCTCACCTCTCTCGGCACCTGGTAATTGGCACCTCCGACTCTGCGGGACCTGACTTCCAGAGCCGGCGAAACATTTTTAATGGCGTCTTCAAAAACGGCCATCGGTTCTTTTTTGGTTTTTTTTCCGGCCAAATCCAAAGCCTCGTAGACGATATCACGCGCGGTGTTTTTCTTTCCCGAAAACATGATGTGGTTGATAAACTTTGAAACCACGACCGAATCATAGCGGTAGTCGGGCTCAATCGTTGTTTTTACTTTTGTTTTTCTTCTCATAAAAATTACGCTTTTGGCCTTTTGGCGCCGTATTTTGACCTCTGTTGTTTTCGGCCGTCAACCCCTGATGTGTCCAAAACTCCGCGCACAATGTGATAGCGCACTCCGGGCAAGTCTTTAACCCTGCCTCCGCGGATAACAACCACCGAGTGTTCCTGTAAATTGTGCCCCTCGCCCGGAATATAGGCTGTAACCTCCATGCCGTTGGTAAGACGAACACGGGCGACTTTTCGCAAAGCCGAATTTGGTTTTTTTGGCGTAACCGTCGTAACCTTGGTGCAAACCCCTCTTTTGAAAGCCGAGGGATAAAACTTCGGCCTGTTTTGCAAAACATTAAAACCCCGCTGTAAAGCAACGGATTTTGATTTTCTCGTTAAGGGCTTCCGCCCCTTTTTTACCAGCTGATTAAACGTCGGCATGTTTCAAAATTATAAAGCAAACGCTCCCGGATTGCAAGCCGAGGCAATATATGTTTCTAAAATAACCCTAAATCAAACCCGATCCGGTTATCAGACGGAACAACGCCAAAACAACTGGAAAAACGAAACGGAAAAGAAAAAATATGAAAAAAATCAAAATGACAAAACCCCACTGCTCCATGAAATACTCAAGGTCGGGCCAAATCCGTCCGGTAAAAGCGAAAAATATTTTTGAACCGTCAAGAGGGGGGACGGGAACAAGATTAAATACGGCCAGAAGCAGGTTGATAAAAACCACAATTGAAATTATTTGGATTGAACTTTCGGGCAGAAAAACAAACCCCCCGAATCTTAAAATCAATCCGAAAACCAAAGCAATCAGAACATTGGAAGCGGGACCGGCAACGGCGACTACTGCCGGACCCCAGCGCTGGTTTTTCAGGTTGTAAGGATTATACGGCACGGGTTTGGCCCAGCCGAAAATAAACCCGCCCAAAAGATAAGTCATTACCGGAAGCAAAACCGAACCGAATGGGTCAAGGTGTTTAAGCGGATTTAGCGTCAAGCGCCCTTCGTGTTTGGCGGTCGGGTCGCCCAGCGAATAAGCCGAGTATCCATGGGAGACCTCGTGTATGACGACCGACATTATGAGTACGGCTATGGAAAATATAAAATCTACTGCTCCGGTCATTGATTTAAATATTGTTCTATTATAGACTATTAATTACAAACTATAAACTATTTTTATGAAAATATGCGCGATATGCGAGAAGGGTTCCAAAATGGGCGGGAAAAGAAACCTTCTTCGCGGAAAATATAATCCGACCAAAACTCAAAGAAAACAGCCCAATTTGCAATGGGCGCGGCTTGCTGACGGCAAAAGAGTTTTAATCTGCACCAAGTGCATTAAAAAATTGTATAAATAAAATCGCGAGGTGAAGGCGGGCCGTCGTATAATGGCAGTACGCAAGGCTGGGGGTCTTGTGGCGAGAGTTCGATTCTCTCCGGCCCGACAAATCAAAAAATTTTCTTCTTGTTCTTATGTTCCGCGCGCAGAAGGGGTTTTTGTTTTAAATGTTATAATATAGTAATGAAAACCAAGCTTATACATTTTCTCATGGCCGAATCGCCGCGCCAAAAAAAGGGCGCGGGAGAAGCGGTAAAAACACCCTTGACCAAAAACGCGCCCCACTATTTTGAGGCGTCTGTTCCCCGCCAGTCGGAAATCTCGCGGGAAAAAATTTCAGTCGGCGGACTGACCGGAACGCTGTTTTTAAAAATGTACCACCCGGACATGATTCTGGCCGAAGCCAGGTTTGACCTGGAAAATTTGTTTTCGCATAAAACAATTGAATTTAAAGAGAAAGTTGCCGGGAAACTGCGCGAAATCCTGAAGAAAAAAAATCCAAAATACGCCGAACGGTTCAGTGAGGAGTATTCAATATACGTCGTCTCCGAATACGAAGGCGAGCCGGAACAATTTCTAGCCGAGCGCAGTATTGTCGCCTCTTTGCTCAAATCGGAGAAAATAGCCCTGGACCCCAAAGAAATTGACTACACCCTTTCGTCGTATTTGAAATACGCCAAAAACGACATGGTCATTGTGGACTGGGACGGCGCCATGATTTTTGATCCGCAGGGCGACATCGAGCCGGCAATTGAGCTTTTAGAAATAGCCAACCTTCAGCTTCTGCGTTATCGCTTGTTGGACGACGAGCTGGAGCGCAGACTAAGCCGGATTACCCGGCTGATTAAAGAATCCCCCGACCGGGCAAGATTCCTTTTTGGAGCGAAAGAAATGAATCAGGCGATTAAAAACGTCGTGCTCATCCGCTCATCGTCAATTTCCGAATTCCAGGCGCTTGAAAAAGAAGTGAGGCTTATAGGCGACTGGTATTCGGCGCGGATTTTTGACTTGGCCGCCAAAAAATTCAAAATTGAAAATTGGCGCCAGGAAGTTAAGGACAAACTTGAGGCGCTTGAGGATGTCTACACCGTGGCCTCCGAAAGATTCACCAATTCGTGGGAAAGAAGGGCAAAAATTTTTGAAACAGCCGGCTGGTATATTTTGATAGTCGGCTGGATCGTGTTTTTGTTTTTGGACTTCTACAATTTTTTCGTAAAATAAGGAATTTTATCTTTATTTTGCGCGACGATTTGTTATAGTTAAATCGGATTTAAAATTTGCGGAGAGCCGGCAATGAAAACGCTGATTCTGGTCAAGACCAAACGCGGGCAAGAAAGAAACGTAAGAGCGATTCTTTCGGTAAGAGGTTTTACCGCTAAAGTTGTGCCGCTGGAACGCATCGGCTTCAATATTATAGCCGAGATAGAGGCTGATAGCGAAAAAGAAATAAGACAAAAAATAGCCGGGGCTGAAAAAATAGAGGGAGTAATTAAAGTAGAAAAACGAAGCATGTTTTAATAAAAAGAGCGGATTTTTCCGCTCTGTTTATTTATATAAATTTTCTGCTCTGTTTTTGCGCGCCCGACGCCTTGCTTCAGCCCATTCAAAGCAAGACTTTTCTTCCTCGGTTTCCGGAAAAACCGAACGCATTGAAGCGGGTTTTAAATTTTCATCCAGCGCGACGAAAGTAAGAAAGGTGGAGGTTATAAACCTTCTTTCATCCGAATTGGGAGCCAGAGCAAACGCCTTGACCCCTATTTCGCAAGAAGTTTTCCAGACGCGATTTATCCGGCTTTGGATGATGACGAGTTCGCCGGCAAAAACAGGCTGGTAAAATTCTATGGCGTCAAAAACGATTGTGGCGCAGGTCATGCCCGAATGTAATCGGGCTGTTTTGGAGCAAGCAAGGTCAAACCAAACCGGAAGCCATCCGCCGAAAAGAGTGCCATGATTATTAAGGTGGTGCGGCATTACCATCTCTATGTCTTCGCGCTTGGTTGAAGAAACAGGCCGCGGCTCCAATTTTTGCCTCCGTTTCAAAACATCTCCCGCAAATATAACATTTTAAGACAATAAAAAACAGAAGGTTTTACTTCTTGTTTTTTGTTTGTCCGCCCGGAAGGAATCCGTCGCTACGCTCCTAGAACCTGTCGCTCATTTCATTCGCTCCCTGAC
>CAYPMM010000020.1:0-16948 GCA_964412115.1 uncultured Candidatus Saccharibacteria bacterium
AAAACTATGTCTTCGGGTTTTGTGATTGTTTCGCCCGGAAAGTCAAACCAGACGCGAAGAAACTCGCCTCTCGGAATTTCGCGAAGCCCGCCCGTTTCCGGGTCCTGTAAATAAATTTTCTCGGCGTCCAGTCCCACCACGACAGAATAATGTCCGTCCGGCATTTCGGAATCCGAATAATCCCTTCGGCCCGGAGTAAACCAGTCCACAATAACCGGAACTTTTTTCTCAAGCCAGCGCGCAATCTCGGAAAAGTCGGATTCGTTCTTTACCTCGGCGCCAAAGCCGTATTTGCGCGCCACTTCGACTGTGGTTTCGGAAGAAACACCGATTTTTGGGTCGCGACCGCACGCTTCGGCCAGTTCTTCCTCGCTTTTTTCAACTCCGTAATATTCAAAAACCATCTTCAAACTGGCCGGGGCGCAATACCCGCCATGAAGCGTCTCCTGAAAAGGTTTTACCGGAAGAAGTTCCATAATTAAGTCATATTTTAACCCATTACACCAACTGCCGCAAGTCTGAAATTTTAATTTCGGCCTCACGCGGAGTATTTTCAAAATTAGATTTAACATCTTCCAAAAACCAGTCTTTTATCTCCAGAGGATAGAAAAGTAATTGCGACATTTTTCCGATCTCATACCACATAGGCTCGTAATAATTCTCCTCTCCTTTTTGCATACCTTTTAATTCATTGCCTTCGCCAAGCTTGGGCTCGCCCGAAACATACCGGCAAAGATAAAAAAATTGCTCGCTTCCGTTGTCATAAATATGGTGGTAAAGAAGTTTTTCTATTTTTATTTCAAGCGATGTTTCCTCCTTCGCCTCACGCAAAACTGCTTGCTCAATCGTTTCCCCCTCCTCCACCCCTCCGCCGGGAAAATTATAATATTCTTTTCCGTTTTTAATGCGGTGCATAATAAGCACTTTTCCGTCGTTAACAACGACAGCCACAGTTCTGATTTTTTTCATAGCTCGTAAAAAAGCCTTACCAATTTGGGCAAATCGCCTTTCGTTTTTTCGCCGCTGGAAATGCGCTCAAAAAGCGCTTTGGGCGTCAGCCAAAAATATTCAACGAAATCATTTTTATTATAGTCGGGCGTTTCATCCATTTTAATTTCGTACACTTTCATATATGCCGAGACGCCGTCTTTTTGCGGAGTTAAATGTCCCAAAAAACGAATGGTAATTTTATCAACATCAATATTCAGTTCCTCCCGCAATTCGCGCCCAAGCGCGTCTTCATAACTCTCCCCGCTTTCAACATGTCCACCCATGCTCATGTCCAGACATAAAGGATAAATTCTTTTATCGGCAGAGCGCCGAGGTATCCAGATTTCCCTTTTTGAATTTATGACAAAAGCATTCACCACTCGGAAATTTGAAAGGTCTTCGGCATAAACCTCCGAACGTTTCTTTTTGCCGACGACATTGTCATTTTCGTCAACAAGATCCAAATATTCGTCTAAAGTGTGTTCCGGGGTCATAAAAATATTCTACGGGATGTTTAACGCAACAAAACGTATTTTACCAAGCCCTTTTGTTTCCTTTATGCCAAAACTGGCCGGTTTCGGCTCCGGAGACCGCTAAATTATAAATCTCCTCGGCGACCTCTTCCGGCTCGCGATCCGGCCGTTCAACTCCCGTCACCGCACCACTGCCCATGTCGGTCTTTACCCATCCGGGGTCAAGCGAAGAAACGATTATGTGCCTAGTTTTCATCCTAAACGCCAAAATTCGCGTGTACATGTTGAGCGCGGCTTTCGCGAGCCGATAACCGGTTGATGTTTCATCGTCTACAGGAAGTGAAAATGCGCCATACGCGGAATCAATATTTATTATGTGGCTGCCCGGCACCATTGCGGATAGCAGTTTTTCGGTCAGATCAACGACACCAAAAAGATCGACCTCGAGGGTTTGGCGAATTTTTTCAATGTCCGCGGTTCGGTCGTGCGCATCCAGAATAATCCCCGCGTTATTTACCAATACATCTATATGCGGCGCGGATTTTAGTATATCTTTTGCCGCCCGAGCAATGCTTTCGGGTGAGGCAAGATCAAGATTTATGGAGACCAAATTCTCCGAGTTAATCGGAATGGGACTGGCCCGAAACGTTCCGACTACGCGCCACCCTTCGGCAAGAAACTTTTTTGCGGCCGCCAGCCCTATGCCCCGGCTGGCTCCGGTAATAATAACCGTTTTCATATTTTTATTTTAGCATTTTGACCAAAAAAACCGCATAAGCAAGAATTATTTTCGTTTAATAAACGACAGAATATCTTTAAACTCTGTGGGGTTGGAAGACCATTCTTTTTTGTTTATTTCAAACTCGCCAAAAATATCTGTTTCGGACATCCATTTTATCTTTTGCACTTCACCGTCTTTGAATTTAAGCTCGCCGTCATGTCCGTTAAATTCGTAATAATAAGTTTTGGTGAATTCGTTGTTAGGATAGTATTCTCTTTTTATCACTGGTCCGTTTATTAAATCGCCGATTTTTAAATTCAAACCGACTTCTTCTTCAATTTCTTCAATTACCGCTTCTTCCAATGTTTTTCCGGCTTTGACGTGCCCGCCAAATCTTGTGTCCCATTTGTTTGGATTTAAATCCTTCTTGGCCGAGCGCAGATGGACCAAAAATTCCAATTCATCATTTCGCCTACGGAAAAAATAAATGTGCACGGTCCTGTGCCACAAGCCCGAGGAATGCGTCTCCGCGCGACCCGCAGTCTTTCCCGTAGGATTATTGTTTTCGTCAACTATATCAAAAAATTCCATCGTGATTGATTTATAAACTTTCCGTCAAAAAATTTTTGAGAGCAGCAAGGTCTTTTTTGTTGACATCGTAGTGATAAGTTTTTATCCCGACAGATTCAGCGCTTTTTACGGACTATGGATTATATTCAAAATAAATGATGACATTTTTGTCCAAGCGGTAGTTGTTTCCACAAACTCGCAAGGATTGACTCTGTATTTTATGTTCGGTTCTCTTCGCGAGTTAATTATCATTGATACCCCCAACTTACATTTTGTTGGGAAGTTAAAACCGGATTCATAAAAAATTTCGAAATTAAAAGGAAAATCAAAATCGTCGTTTTTAAATTTTTCTATTGCGTCAATGACAGCTCCTTTATCCAATACGGGAATAAAAAGTTTTAATTCAAAATAGTCGGGTTCAGTTGGGGATAGCGTGATAGGTCCAGATGGTTTAATTTCTGGTTTTGTCTTCGAGGTGGTGATTTTTAACCCAGAATCGGTGCTGTATGAGGTTTCTTCCGTTATCACTTCCACATTTCCCATTATTATGTTTTGAGCAGTAGAAAATCCGTTATTTGTTATTTTCAAACTAACGGTTATCTCCATTCCTCCAGACGCCTCTTTTACCAGGAAATACGAACTGTCATTTTTTACCACCCCTACTGCTAAAGCCGCATACTGAGTGACTAAAGCATCTTTAGCTATGTCGTTTGCCCTCCAAGACCCCCTAAGCGCCCAACTAGATATAATAATGGGGATGAGTATCGCTAGAACTTTGATGGTTTTTGATTCAAAAACTGATAACATATTACGAATTTATTTTCCAACCGGCGAATAAAATACTAATTTATATCCATCGGGGTCTTTTACTACAAATTCGCGTTTGCCCCACGGCCAACTTTTAGGCTCGGTGCGTGGCGTGATGCCATTCTTTTTTACGGCTTCAAAATAATTATCAACATCTCCAACCTCGATATAAGTATAAATGCCGAGCCCCTTTGGCTTTATCCCCGATTCGTTTTGAATCGGCGTTTTATTCTCATCAATAAACGCTAGCGTAAAATCGCCAAGTTTTATTCGGACAGTTTCAGTGTCTTTTTGGATCGAAAAACCCAGCCGTTCATAAAAATCAGCCGTTTTTTCCAAATCGCTTGCGTAAAATAAACTTGAATGAAAGCGTTTTATCATAACACCAAAATCATAGCACAAAATTACGCTTTTTGCGAGCGGTTTATCATGCCCGCATAGTGTTTCAGCATAAAATCATGGTAGAAATTGTTTTCTGAAAGATATTTGTAGACATTCGCGGTTTTTTCGGGCGGTTCGCTGTTGAATTCGGCGCAGAGCTTGTCAATTTCGGACTCGGTTTCAGGCGAAAGTTTGTATTCTTCAATTCGGCCGTTTTTGAATTTGAATATAAAAATTATTTCTTTTTCGCCGACTATTTCGTTCCAGAATCCATTGTCCATTTTTGATTTTACAAGTTCAATGTATTCCGACAGTTTTTCTTCTGGAATTTTTAGTTCGCGATGACCCTCGCCATTTTTATTTACAATCTTCACACCCAAATTTTTGAGATCATCATCCCTAATCTTTTCCGCGCCCATTAAATAACTAATATAAAAACTCATGATAACGCAAAAACTTTAACCAAGGTGGGCATGGTCGTTCCAAATCCATAATTTCCACGGGTCTTCTTCTGTTTCGTCGTATTTCAAAACCGTAATTCCGGCGTTTTGCGGGCGCAAAACTCTTAAAAATTTATCACATTCGTATGCGGTAAGCGCTTCGCCGAATGTTATATAAGCGACGATAATGCGCAAAAAGAACCCGTGAGTGACGACCAGAATATTTTCTTCGGGACGAGCTTCCAAAAACTTGACGGCTTTGGCCGCGCGTTTTTTCAGGTCGTCAAAACTTTCTTCGTCGGAGTGTTTAAATCCCGCTACCCCCAAATTTTTCTTTATTTTATCCATGTCTTCAATGACTTGTGGATCATCTTTCGCTGTTCCGATGTGCGCGCTGGGCATCCGCCGTTCGCCGAAAAAATCAAAAGACTCAAAATCCTTGCCGATTTTTTCCGAAATTATCCGTGCCGTTTCCTGCGCGCGAATCATGGTGCTTGCAAACATCACATCAATCGGCAATTTTGCCGCGCGTTTGGCGACATACTCGGCCTGTTTGCGTCCAAGCTCGGTAAGAGGTGTTGTTTCCGGCAGGCGTACGATGCTTACATTACCCTCGCTTTCCCCGTGACGAACAAAATAAATATTTTTTATCAAGTTATTCTAAAATTTTAACAATCCCCTTATCCGCGTCTACCTCAACCATATCGCCGTTTTTTAAAACTTTTGTCGCAATTTCCGTGCCAACAATGGTCGGAATTTTTAATTCTCTGGCTGTGATGGCCGCATGCGAAAGCATTCCTCCGGCGTCGGTAATAATGGCTGCGGATTTTTTGATCAAGTGCAGATATTCCGGTCTTGTCATGCCCGTTACCAAAATAGAGCCTTCCTGATAATCTTTGACTTTCAGCGGATCAAAAATCACTCTTACCCTCCCCCTGACCACGCCTCGGCACGCGGAAACCCCTTTTATTAATTTAATTTTCAGTTTGGGCTTGGTTATCAAACTTTCGACTTTAATTGCTTCTTCGCCCGAAAGCAAAAATCTCTTGCCTTTATGAAAAATAAGAACACTATTTGCATACCTAGACCTGAGTTCTTTTTCTGATGGAATTATTTTGTTTTTTAAATACCGCCCCAATTCTTCCCGCGTCATGCTTAAAAGTAAATATGGCGGCAGCTTGGCTTGTCTAGATAATTGCCGCGCAAACCTCTTCATAAATAGAGCAGCCTTCGCATACACGGGTTCTCCGTATATCCTTGTTTCTTGAAAGAGTGGGATTAATTTTTTAAGCAGAGTAGAGGGCAAGTAATCGGAAACTTTTTTAATAGGGAAGTTCGCGACGTAGTAATCATTTAAAATACCCCAGAGAGCTTCCGTGTCTTTATGCGTTAAAGCCCTGTATTTTGTTTGTCTTACAAAATCAAAAAACTTGTTTGCCTGTTTTTTTACATCGCCGACCCAATTTTCAGCAAGTCTGGGATTTTTTATCAATTGTTTAGATATGATTTGGGAGAGTTCTTTAACTTCATCCCCGACCATATAATTTGAGCTTACTCCTTTATGGAAAACAAAAACGGCGTTATCCAATCCTGCGCCGAATGATTTTTTTAAACTACGCACCATTTGTTCGCCATAATAACAACATTCGTAAAGAGTCCACGGCCCTTGAAAGTTTTTTTGCCAGCCGCGAGCGCCTATTATGCCCAGAGGATCTAACGCACGTTTGATCTCTTTTTTCATCGTTTTTGAAGAGTCGTAATCGGCCGGCTTTGGACTATGTAAAATTTTCCTTTTTCGTACGCCCATTCAATGTCGCACGGAAAACCGTAGTGATTTTCTATTTTTATTATTATGTCGGACAGTTTGAGAATCTGACCGTCGTCCAAAACGCGGGATGATGCCTGCGGTTCCAAAATTTCTTTCCATTCATTGCCTCCAGCCGAAGTGCCGTAAAGCGCTTTTGTCTGCGTAGCCACATTTGTTTCAATAATCTTTTTCGGTTTTTTCTCTACCACGTAAGAATCTGGAGTAATTTGGCCGGAAACAATCGCCTCTCCCAGCCCAAAACCAGCTTCTATAATGAGCTGGTTTCTGTCTTCGGTCACGGGATGCACCGAAAAAGCAATGCCCGCAATCTCGCTATTTATCATTTTTTGCACCACGACCGCGACAGATATGTGTTTTTCGTGAAAATTTTGCTCAAAGCGATAAAAAATAGCCCGCGGAGTAAAAAGAGACGCCCAGCACCTTTGGACGTTTTGCAAAATAGCCGAGCCAGTAGTATTTAAAAAAGAATCCAGCTGACCTGCCCAAGCCGCCGAAGACGAATCTTCGGCGGTAGCGCTTGAACGGACGGCGACGAAGTTCGCATCCATTTTTTCAAACTGCTCGTTAATCTCTTTTGCGATATTTTTCGGCATTGGCGCTGAAAAAATAAGTTTCCGAATTTGTTCGGAAGCGTGTTCAACCGTATGTATTTCCTGATGATTGACGGTATGAAGAATTGAATCAATCTCGGCATGAAGGCTGGTTTCTTTCAAAAAACTTTCAAAAGCCGAACTCAAAACCACAAAACCCGGAGGGACGGGGATACCGGCTTTAGTCATTTCGCCAAGCGAAGCTCCTTTACCGCCGGCGATAGCGACATCGCTTTTATCGAGATTTTTAAAATCTTTAGTGAAACTCATTCTTCTTTTGAAACAAAAGTTTTGCCGCGATATGAAACTGCGATTTCGCCGTTTTCGATTTTTATTGACGCAAGTTCGGTCTCTTTAATCATCTCCCCTCCCGCGACTTGCTCAAGACTTTCAGCATCAATTTTTCCGGAGCTTAAATATGCCAGAAAAATATCAACCATCCAGCTGTGCCCGACCATTCCGAGAATAAGCGGTCTGCCATGAATATGTTTATCGGCAAACTCCAAAATCCTGCCGATGGCTTTTTTGTGGCTTTTCGCCACATCCAAAGGATTTGGGCCACTCAAACCCTTATTCTCCATGACCCCGCTCGTATCTACCCATTCTTTCATCGCTAAATACGCATCGTCATTATTTTTTTTCATCAGCTCTAACAGATACTGGGAAAAGTTCCCTTTTTCATCAAGCCAGGGTTTCATAGACAGCTCTTTTAAAAAAAGAGGAAAATCAATGACGATTTTTTTATCCGGGTTCGAATCTATTATCTGCGAGAATTTATTGACCAACTTGGTGTAGCCCTCGGGAGCGCCCTCGTCTTTGATTTCCTGACGACTGATTACCACGATGTCTTCTTTTTCTTTCGCCAGCTCCTTTAACTCCTCACCGTATACTTCCGCAGTTGATCCGGTCCTCGGCGTGTCGGAAGCTCCTGCAATAAACATTACCGAGCCTTCGGCGGATTTGTCTAAAAGCTCCAGTATTTCTTTCGCCCGTTCTTTGGCCATCTCGACTCCTTTTTCGGATATGCCCGGAAAATCAGCGGACTCAATGTCGTTGCCCTTGGGCTTTATGGAATGGCGAGTAAAAAAAATCTCTGATTCTTTTCCCATGGTATCTATAGTATTTAATTAATAACTTTTATCGTACCATGATTCATCCTCAGTTCAACCTTGTCTCCGGTTTTTAAAACCTTGGTTCCCATTTTGGTCCCGATAGCGCAGGGCTTGTTCATTTCTCTTGAAACTATGGCTGCGTGGCAAGTAATTCCCCCTTCGTCAGTCACTACCGCGCGCGCCTTTCGCATTAAAGTTATGAATTCAGGCCTCGTCATCGAAGTTACCAAAATTTCATTTTCCTCTATAGTTTGATTTTTCGGGTCAAGAATAACTTTTACCGTGCCGGTAATAACCGAGTCATCTCCGCGGCAAGCTATCATGCCGTGTATGGTTTCGTGCCCCTCTTGAATATGAGGTTTGGCAAATCTTTCTTTCAGCATAACCGCTTCGTTGCCGGTTATGAAAGACGCGCGATCCCCTCTTTGGGATATGAAAAAGTTCCTTTCCCTGCGGCGACGAAGAATGTCTATATTAAATTCCCTGGCGAGCACTTTGGGCACTTCATACGCCGAGGCATGAGCTATAAGCTCCATTGGTATTTGCGTCCTTGAGGCATATTCAGTAAGAAAAGCGAAAATCACATGCAGCATTTTAAGCACATATCTTTTGCGCTCATCTTTTATCCATACAACTTCCTTTAAGTATTCCAGCTCCTTTAGCGTACGCGGAGATAACTTGAGTTTTTCAAGATAATCTTCCTGCTCTTTCAAAAACCTAGTTCTCCGATCTAACTCCCTAAGCTCTTTTTCCAAGTCACCAATCGCCTGAGACCCTATTATTTCTCTAATGAAATCAAGAAAATTATGAACGGTCAAAATATTCCACTGTCCGTATCCGTTTTGCACCCAAAAATACCCCTGCTGATGTTTTTGCAGTTCAGCAAGAAGTTTGGGATTATCAAATTTAAGATGGACCAGATAATCAGCGTTTGAAGAATTTATCAGCAAGTTCCTCTCGCGGGCTGTACGCATAAAACGGATGATTATTGCGAGCAAATCCCGGCGCTCCTGGGAAACAAACGATAATTCGCTGGGCAATGTTAAAACCGGAAAAGCTTCTCGCGCCAATCGCGCGTCGCCGACCTCTTTTTCCAATTTTGGCACCTAGTGCTCGTCCAGAAACGGACTGAAAGGCTCCACGACCAGCGTGACTTCCCAGAATTTACCCAGGGCGTCCTGAAAAAGTTGAAACTGGGTGTTGAGCTCGCTTGCGGAAAGCTTTGACACGTCCAAAAAAGAAAAGCGGGTAATAACTTTATCAAATTCCAAAAACATTTTTTTGCAATCGCTTAAAAATTTAGCGACCGCGGCCGGAGTATCATGGAGAGCCCGCAGCTGACTTTTGCACGTTTCAACAGACTCCTCGATTGAAAGAAGCTGTTTTACGTAATCGTTTTCGTAAAGAAAAAAACAAAAATTATAGCCGGGCTTGAAGTAAGAATTTGTTTCAACCATTTTGCGCACACCCATTTCCAAAGGTATGGGCAAACCGGCGATTTCCTCGCTCCAAAACGTGTTTTTCTTAAGATATTGTTCGAGTGTATCTTTGTTTATTTCATGGGGCAATTCTTTGCCTTTAAGCAATGCTTCAATGTCGACCCTTTTATAGCGCCTGTCACCCCTTTTGCCTACGCGCAAAGCCTTTAAAATAGCATTTTTGTCCCAGTTTCTAAGGGTTATCTTGCTTACACCCAAAAGGTTTGCGGCTTCGTTTATAGAAAGTAAATCCTTCATATAGCAAATAAAAGTCTTATAAACTTACTATATCTTATCATAACACAGAGCAAAAGTCAAGCCCCAGAAAATTGGGGGCAAATTACTTACGAAGTGTAGTAAATTTATCTCCTCGGACTGAAACTGCGGGATGAGCCGCGCGTTTTTTTAATTCGTCAAAACTTTCTTCATCGGAATGTTTAAATCCCGGCACGCCGAAATTTTTCCATATTTTGTCCATCTCCTTAACAACCAACGGGTCGTCTTTCGTCTTCCCGACATGCTCGCTTGGCACCACACTTTCAATAAAAAAATCAAAAGATTCAAAATCTTTGCCGATTTTTTCCGAAATTATCCGTGCCGTTTCCTGCGCGCGAATCATGGTGCTTGCAAACATCACGTCAATCGGCAATTTGGATGCGCGCTTGGCGACATACTCGGCCTGTTTTCTGCCAAGCTCGGTTAGAGGTGATGTTTCCGGCAGGCGTATGTCGCTTATGTTTCCTTCGCTTTCCCCGTGACGCACAAAATAAATATTTTTTATCAAGTTGTTTAGTCGTTATTTTTGTATTAATAGTTAATTTTACCGCGTTTGAACAGAATTTTCAAAAAAATACTCGGCTTGACAGCTCAAAACGGAGATGATATCATTCAAAACAATGAATATCATAATTCAGATGAATGAGCCGCGCAAAACAAAAACGCTTATCATAAGGGCGATATCTGCCAATTACGGCGGGGTTATTCGCGGTTTTATAAGATATTCAGGCAATATATTGTGAGGGTTTAAATATTAATTTGAACTTTTAAAATATCTTGCCTGCGGGCAAGATATTTTTCGTTCTTTTAAAATCTTCGGACATCGGATGTCCGCAAAGAGGAGGAGGCAAAGGTGAAGGAAGGAGAAATAAGGCGTACTGCCGCGAAAAACCTGAAAGAATACGCAAAAGGCCTGAAAGAAAACGCGGAGGTATTTCGCTGGATATGGGATGAACTCATATCGGCGGTCGGCTTCTTTTGGATAAAGCGTTTTTTGGCTCTGCAGGCCTTGTCAACCTGTTTTCAGATTGGCCAGCCGTATTTCGTGATTTTCATATTCAGCGGACTTGTTTCCCAAAATGACAAATTGGTTTTTCTCGGATTCGGCGGATGGCTGTTTTGCGAGTACGCGCACAGAAAAGCGAACCTCTATCTTATGAAAGCAAGGGAGAGCGCTTTAAACGACAATCTTGGAAAAAACGAGGAAAGAATCACGGAACTTCTTTTTGAAAAATCAATGGGCCAGCATTTGCGCGAGGGCTCTTCTCTAAATGCCTCAAACATAGATAAGGGCCGCAACAGGGTGATAGACACGCAAAGAACTTTGTTTTTTAGCGGAGCTCAGGAAATACTCGCCCTCTTTTTGTCTTATGCCTTTTTGTGGTTTATTAGTCCGACAGCCGGGTTGATTATGACAGCTGTCGTCCTGCCCCACTTAGCGTGGTCGCTTTACTTAAACCAGCGCGTCAACGAGGTTTGCGACCCCATTGACCGCGAGTTCCGCGCTCTTAACCGCCACCGTTTGGATCGCTGGGAAAAGATAGAGCGGGTAAAATCATGCGGGAAAGAGGCGGAAGAACTTGGATATATGAACGGAGAATTTCGCGAAATCATATCCAAAGACCAGAAATTCTGGTTTAAATTCATTGACCAGATTCACAAACGCGGCTGGCTCAGCTCCCTCGGAAATTTTGCCATAATGGCCTACGGCGCCTGGCTTGTGCGGAAAGGATATTGGGCCGATGTCGGAATTCTTTACCCTCTTTACTCGTGGTCGGAAAGAATAACTCAAAACCTGTGGCAAATCGGGCATCTTGAACACCAGATAAACTGGAATATGCCTTCCATCAAATCAATGATTAGGGCGCTCGCGATTCCGCCGGACATAACAGACAAAGAAGACGCAAAAGTCATTTTACCCGGCGAGCCGCTGAAGATAGAGTTTGAAAATGTTTCTTATTCATACCCGTCGGCGGTTTTGCCGGACGGAAAAAGTCCTGAACAGGAACAAGCGACAGTCAAAAACATAAGTTTTGATATCGCTCCCGGAGAAAAAGTTGCTCTTGTGGGGCAAAGCGGCGCGGGTAAAACCACGGTAATGCGGCTTCTGCTTCGTTTTATGGACCCGAGCTCCGGAAGCATAAAAGTAAACGGCACGGACTTACGCGAAATTAGACAGGAATCGTGGATGAGAGTGGTTGGTTATATCCCCCAGCACCCGCAGATTTTTGACGGAACGATTCGCTATAACCTTGCTTACGGACTTTTGCCCGAAGAAAAAGAGGCCGCCGCAGACGAAGAATTGGGAGAGCTTGCGCGCCGTCTGGGAATTGAGTTTAAAAACAGAAACGGGCTTGATACGGTCGTGGGAAGAAACGGAGTGAAGCTTTCGGGGGGCGAGGCCCAGCGGCTTATAGTCGGCGCGGCGCTCGCGAAAAAACCCATTTTGATGGTCGTGGACGAAGCGACAAGCAATCTTGACTCAATCACGGAAAAAGAAATTCAAAAATGCTTCGCAAAAGCTCTTGCCGGCAACAAAAGCGCGCTGGTTGTGGCGCACCGCTTAAGCACCGTCCGCAATATTTGCGAAAAGTTCATTGTGCTTCGAGCGCCTCAGGAATCTGAAAACGGCTCTTTGCAAATTGAAGCCGTTGCGAGCTCATTTGAAGAATTGTACAAAATATCGCCGACCTTTCGTCGCCTGGCAGACGCACAGGGAGTTATAATCGGCTGAAAAAAAACAAAATCCCGTCAACATGGCGGGATTTTATAGTGTTCAATATACCCATATTGAACAACATTCCAACATTCTTCCTTCGGCTGCGCTCAGGACAGGTCAGAATGTTGGAATGTTTATCTCCTCGGCCGGAAACTGCGAGATGAGCCGCGGCGGTTGAAGCGCGGAGGGAATTTTTTTTGAGGCGGTTTATCTCCCGCCGGCTGGGAGTATCTTGAAGGCGGAGCCGTTTGCTCCTGATGCGCCGGAGGTGTCCCTGGCAATTTTGAAATCGGCAGATTCTTTTTGATTAAAAATTCTATGGCGCTGACTTCCTTTCTCTGGTCGGGCATGGCAAAAGATATGGCGTGCCCCTCGCGTCCGGCGCGAGCCGTCCGTCCTATCCGATGCACGTAATCTTCGGCTTGCTCGGGCAGATCAAAATTAAGCACCAGTTCAATCCCCTGCACGTCTATTCCGCGCGAAGCGATGTCGGTTGCGACCAGCACCCGATACTTTCCGGATTTAAACCCTTCAAGCGCGTCTCTGCGCTGTCCAAGCGAGCGATTGCCGTGAATTTCGGCTACATTGTGCCCCATCATGCGCACGCGGTAGGTCACTTTTTTAGCGCCGTATTTCGTACGGGTAAAAATCAAAGCCGAGCCGCGGTACTCTTTCAGAATTTTTTCAAGAAGCCAGAGTTTGTCCTCTTTTTTGACCACAAAAATTTCCTGGGCAACACCCTGAACGGTCGTGCCCGGAGGCGCCACTTCAATCCTAATCGGAAGACGCATGTGGCTGGAAGCGATTCTCATAATTTCGGCCGGAAGAGTGGCCGAAAAAAGCATGGTCTGCCGGTTTTTTGGAAGCGTTTGTAAAATCCTTCTTATCTGCGGTTCAAATCCCATATCAAGCATGCGGTCGGCTTCATCCAGCACGAGAATGTTAACCCGATCAAGTGCCGCGGTTCGGTGCTGAATGTGGTCAATAAGGCGCCCGGGAGTCGCGATAATTATGTGCGGACTGCGCGCTAATGCCGTTATTTGTGGTTTGATTGAAAGACCGCCGATTAAAACCGCGGTTTTAAGCCCCAAAGAGCGCCCGATTTTATGCAGTTCTTCGTCCACCTGCAAAGCAAGCTCGCGCGTCGGCAAAAGAACCAAGCCCTGGCCTTTGGCGCGCGCGAGAATCTGAATCATTGGGATGCCGAAAGCAAGGGTTTTACCCGTGCCGGTCTGGGCTATGCCGACTACATCCTTTCCGTCAAGCGCCGGCGGAATTGCCTGACGCTGGATGGGCGTAGGTTCGTTAAATTTGCTTCGGGCGATAATTTCTAAAAGCGAGGGCGCGATGCCCAAACCGCCGAATGTTTCAAAAACGGAATTAGGATTCATTTAGATGCGAAGGAAGCCAGTCCATCAGTTTTTTCCTATGCTTCTCGATTGACCACTTGTCTTTATTTGAAAAAAGAGACGGATTTGCTTCCTGAAATTTTTTAAGCATGGCAACAGAGACGACAGCAAATCCCCGAGGAATGGTTTGATTGTAAGCTTTCATAAAAACCTCAGCGGTCGTATGAGCTTGATTGAGTTCCAACTGAACGTCTCTTCGTTTCATGACAAGTCAATAGTATCACAGAACCATTAAAAAAGCAATTTTACTATAATTCCGCGCATAGCTGGGGGTCAGGGACTCGAACCCCGATACCATCCTCCAAAGGGATGTGTCCTACCATTAGACGAACCCCCAGCTATAAGCGGGACCAGTTTGGTATTTTATTTTTAAATTATATCTTAATTTGGCTTAAATTTCAACCTTCAAACTTGACAAGTATACCTGTTTTTGCTAGACTACTTCAGGATTTTAACCGGCCAACAAGGAGGAATACCGTGGTCCAGGCACCGGAAACCCGGCAGTGCGTAAGAGGTTGCTGTTCAAGTCCGTTTTGCGGTTTTGTCATTTTTGCGCTTCTAGTTCTTCTCATTTCCGCCACATACTTCATTCATCAAAACTATAAGTCAGCCAACGAAGCGCCGGTTGCCTACTCAAGCGTCTACCCCGATCTTGTCGCCAGCTTCGGCAAATCACCTTTTGAAAAAACATATT
Source organism: uncultured Candidatus Saccharibacteria bacterium (assembly GCA_964412115.1). GTDB lineage: Bacteria > Patescibacteriota > Minisyncoccia > HO2-45-28 > HO2-45-28 > HO2-45-28. The sequence goes on from CAYPMM010000020.1 coordinate 14,489, forward strand.
ACAATTACGGCTCTGACGGCAAGGCCGCTATGGTTTTCACAAAAGTTTTGAGTCTGAAAGGAAAAGACCTTTATGTTGATCTTCGCGGTAAAATAGAAGTCGGACTTGATGACACTCTCCGCGAAGGAACAGTTGTCGTGGGCGTAAACCGGGCCGAGTGCTTCAAATACTGTGTCGCGGACAACGTCAGAATTCTGATGCCCCTGGATGAAGCCGCCTGGGAATGGCGCCAAAGCATCACCGGGGCCCAAAACAAAGCAAAGAAACTTTCGAGCGCCGGAGCCCCATCCGCGCCCCAAATGATTTCTCCTCCGACTCCTTAAAGCAGAATCCCCCGATAAACGTCGGGGGATTTTTCTTTTACAGCCCTTCTTTTTTCAGTTCTTCAATCAGCTCCTTTGATTTGCGGGACAATTTTTTTGGATTTTTAATTTTAATTTTTATAAGCAGGTCTCCCCTTCCGCTTCTTTGTTTGGGAACGCCCCTTGCGCGAACGCGCAAAATCTCGCCCGAATCAACGCCTTGCGGAATTTCTATTTTTATTTTTCCGTCTAACGCCTCAATTATTTTTTCGGCCCCAAGAAGAGCGTCGGTCAAGGAAATTTCAATTTCGGAAATCAGGTCGTATCCTTCCCTGTGAAAACGGACATGCGGTTCAACGTAAATTTTTACGTATAAATCCCCGGGCGAACCGCCTTGTTTTGCTTCGCCCGCGCCCGTTATTCTCAACATCTCGCCGTTATTAATTCCTGCCGGAACCGCTATTTCAACCTCTTCTTCTTTGCGCAAAATACCCTGTCCTTTGCAGGTTTTGCACGGATTTTTTACTATTTCTCCCCGGCCGCGGCACTTTGGACACTCGGAAAGTCCGGTAAAAGCGCCGAAAAACGATCTTTTTGTTTCCCTGATTGTTCCCGAGCCGGAACATGTTTTACAGCTTTCCGTTTCGCTTCCATCCTCCGCTCCGCTTCCGCGGCAATTTTTACAAACCGCGTTTTTAGTCAATAAAATTTTTCTGGCCGTGCCAAAAACCGCCTCCGAAAATGGAATCATTATGTCTATTGATATGTCCCTCCCTCTTGACTGGCCGCGCGCTCCGCCAGGAAAACCAAATCCGAAAAGACCTTCGAAAATGTCCGTGAAATCCCCTCCGCCTCCGGCAGAAAATCCTCCGCTAAAATTTTTCCACACCTCGTCAAAATCAAAGTCTTGATAACCCGACCCCCCTCCGCGCTGTCCAAAACCCGTTCCGAAACGGTCATAATTGGTCCTGCGCTCATCATCGCCCAAAACGTAATAGGCCTCGTTTATTTTTTTGAACTCGTCATCACTCCCGCCGTTTTTATCCGGATGATGTTTATGAGCAAGTTTGCGGTAAGCTTTTTTTATTTCTTCTTTTGAGGCGCCTTTATTGACCCCCAAAATGGCGTAATAGTCTTTCACGGAAGTAAATTATTCTTTTTTATCGTCTTTAACATCTTCGTGCGAAACGTCTTTTGGTTCTTCGGCCTTTTCCTCTTTTTTATTCGCGTCAGCGCCCGCTTGTTTATACATCGCTTCGCCGATTTTTGAAAGCGGGCGCGACAAGTCCTCGGACGCTTTTTTGATTTCAGCTAAATTCTCGCTTGAATCTTTTATTTTTTTAAGACTTTCAATGGCATCATTAACCGCCTTTTTGTCGCTGTCGTCAACTTTGTCTCCGGCGTCCCGCAAAGATTTTTCCGCGGTATAAACAAGGGCGTCCGCTGAATTTCTGGCGTCAATCAATTCGCGTTTTTTCTTGTCGTCGGAAGCGTGGAGCTCGGCGTCTTTTTTCATGCGTTCAACGTCTTCTTTGTTAAGGCCGCTTGAAGCTTCTATTTTTATTGACTGCTCCTTGCCGGTCGCTTTGTCTTTAGCTTTAACGTTTAAAATACCGTTGGCGTCTATGTCAAAAGAAACCTCAACCTGGGGCATGCCCCGGGGAGACGGCGGAATGCCGTCTAAAATAAATCGTCCCAGGGTTTTATTGTCTTCGGCCATTTCGCGCTCGCCCTGCAAAACATGTATTTCCACCTGCGTCTGGTTGTCGGCCGCGGTTGAAAAAACCTGCGAACGGGAAACTGGGATGGTCGTGTTTTTTTCAATCACTTTTGTTGAAACCGCGCCCAATGTTTCTATGCCAAGCGACAGCGGAGTGACATCCAGAAGTAAAACATCTTTCACGTCGCCCTGTAAAATTCCCGCTTGCACCGCGGCTCCGGCCGCCACAACCTCATCCGGGTTTATGGATTTATTCGGTTCTTTGCCAAAAAGTTTTTTGACCGCCTCAACCATCGCCGGCATTCGGGTCTGTCCTCCGACCAGAATTATTTCGTCCATATCCGACATTTTAAAACCGGCCGCCTCAACCGCCCGGCGGGTTATCTCAACTGACTTGTCTATATATTCGCCCACAAGCGACTCAAGTTTGGCCCGGCT
>CAYPMM010000021.1:0-15747 GCA_964412115.1 uncultured Candidatus Saccharibacteria bacterium
TCCAATATCTTGGTTAACCTCTCGTACTCGGCTTCCGAGTGGGCAAATATCGTTAATGATTTGATTGGTAATTCTTTGCCGATTACTTTCCTAGCCAACTCAGAAGTTCTGACGGCTACATACTGCACCGCCTCGATCAACTCTTCTTTGTTCTGGATAAATTTTTCCATGATTTTATCTCCCGTGACATCTCTTAAACTTCTTACCGCTCCCGCATGGACATGGGTCGTTTCGGCCTGCCACACTGAACCTTCCAGGTTCAGCGGCTGAAGAAGTTGGTGTGAGAACGGATGGGATCACGGAGGTATGAATGGCTTCTAAAGGCGTTTTTTCAACCTTGGGCGCGTCCGTACCTATTTTGAGAGCAATGTCGGCAACATGGCCCTCTATGGCGTCTTCAAGCTCGTGATACAGCCTCCCGGCCTCGTTTTTATACTCCACCAATGGGTCGCGCTGGCCGTAAGCGCGAAGCCGTACGGATGAACGCATGTATTCCATAATTTCCAAATGTTCAACCCAAAAATGGTCGATTGTCTGGAGCCATAAGGACCTCAAAGACATCGCGAACCGGTTCTTATCCAAATCTTTTATTTTTTGCCCGAATTTTTCCTTCCCGGTTTCTTCAAGAAAAAGCTCTTCGGTTAGCAAAAATAATTCTTCGGGCGAAGCAAAAAGTATTTCTTTACGCCTACGGTAAACCGCCGAGCGGTGTTTATTCATCACATCGTCGTATTCCAAAAGATGTTTGCGGGCGTCAAAATTAAAACCTTCTATTTTTGACTGCGCCGACTCTAAAGAGCGCGAAATCAGTTTATTTTCAATGGCTTCGTCTTCCGGTATTCCGAGCGTTGCCATCATGTTTTTTATCTTCTCCGAACCGAAAATTCTCAAAAGGTCGTCTTCAAAAGAAACAAAAAACTGGGTTTCGCCCGGGTCGCCTTGCCTGCCCGACCTGCCTCTTAACTGATTGTCAATACGGCGCGCCTCGTGGCGCTCTGTGCCCAAAACGAATAACCCTCCCAACTCCCTGACTTTTGCCGCCTCTTCGGGCTCGGTTGGATTTCCGCCCAAAACTATGTCAACTCCGCGCCCGGCCATGTTTGTCGCCACCGTCACGGCGCCAACCCTGCCCGCCTGCGCGATGGTCTCGGCCTCGGCCTCGTGGTTTTTGGCGTTTAAAACATTGTGTTTTACGCCTTCGCGTTTAAGCATCGCCGACAAAACTTCGTTCTTTACGATTGAAACGGTGCCTACTAAAACCGGCTGGCCGGCCCCACTTCTTTTTTTAATTTCGGATAAAACCGCTTTCCATTTTCCGGAATCGGTCGCGAAAACTTTATCCGATAAGTCTTTTCTCATAAGCGGTTTGTTGGTCGGAATGGAAACGGCATCAATATTATAAACTTTATTAAATTCTTCAGCGGAAGTCAGGGCCGTTCCGGTCATGCCTGAAAGTTTTTTGTAAAGACGAAAATAATTTTGAAACGTTATTGACGCTACAGTGCGCGATTCTTTTTGGATGGAAACTCCCTCCTTGGCTTCAACCGCCTGATGCAAACCCTCGGACCATCGTCTGCCGGGCATTAGCCGACCGGTAAATTCGTCAACTATTATCACTTCGCCGTTTTTCACGACATAGTCTTTGTCTTTTTTATATAATGCTTTCGCGCGCAAGGCTTGTTCCATATGATGAACATATTTAACTCCCCCTTCGGCGTATATGTTTTTTATTCCAAGCGCCTTTTCTACCCGGTTTATGCCCTCGTCGGTTATTGATGATGTCCGCATTTTCTCGTCAATCGTATAATCCCGACTTTCTTGCAGTCCGTCTATCACTCGCGCGAAAAGACGGTAAATATCGCCGGATTCAGCATCGGGCGCTGAAATTATGAGAGGCGTGCGGGCTTCGTCAATTAAAATAGAGTCAACTTCGTCCACAATCGCGAAATAATGCCCGCGCTGGGACATTTGAGACGGGTCGTAAGCCAAGTTGTCCCGCAAATAATCAAAGCCGAATTCGTTGTTGGTGCCGTAAGTTATGTCGGCTTCGTACGCTTCTTTTCTTGAACACGGCCTAAGATATTCATGAACGATTTTAAACGCACCTTCGGTATCGCGTTTTTCATCCAATTTTTCGGTGTGTTTGGCGTCATACAAAAAACTTGACTCGTGATTTATGCATCCGACAGTAAGTCCTAAAGCGTCATAAATTTGTCCCATCCAAACGGCATCCCTGCGCGCCAGATAATCGTTAACCGTAATAACATGCACGCCGTTGCCCATAAGCGCGTTTAAATAAGCGGGCAGGGTCGCTACAAGCGTTTTGCCCTCCCCTGTTTTCATCTCGGCAATCCGGCCTTGATGTAAAACCATCCCTCCTAAAAGCTGAACGTCAAAATGCCTTTGGCCAAGAGTACGTTTGGCTGATTCGCGGACAAGAGCAAAGGCCTCGGCCAACACCGCTTCAGGCTGTTCGCCGCCTGCCACCAGCTTTTTTAATTCCGCGGATTTTGAGCGAATCTCCTCGTCCGACAATTTTTCAAATTCCGGTTCAAGGGAGTTTATTTTTGAAATCGATGGCTTAAATTTGGCCAAAAAACGGCTGTTTGAGTCGCCGAATATTTTTGTAATTAATGACATTTGAATAAATAATTTTAGCATGTTAATATGCTTTCAGAAAGGTTTTTTAAAAGGAGAGTTAACATGCGAGTTCTGATGTGTCCGCCGGCTTATTTTGAAATTCTGGAACAAAACCCCAAACTAAATCCTTGGATGAAAAAAGACATTCAGCCGGATAAGGAACCGGCGTTTAACCAGTGGCACAACCTTGAAAACACGCTTTTGGATCTTAGTTTAGAAGACTGGTTCATTACACCGCAACCGAGATTGGGCGATATGTGTTTTGCGGCCAACGCCGCTTGGGGACAGAACAATATGTTTCTTATGGCCAATTATCATCCTGAGGTTTGGTGGAGAAAAGAAGAAACGCCGTTTTACGCGGAATGGTTTGTCCAAAACCGCTGTGGCGTTTGTTTTCTGCCGGAAGGGGTTTATTTTGAAGGTCAGGGCGATATCGTTTCTCTAAACAACTCTTACATTTTCGGCCATGGCCAAAGAAATTCTATTGAAGTCGTGGATTATCTTGAAGAACGTTTCAGACTAAAAAGAATTGTTCCGGTTGAACTTGTAGACAGCCGTTTTTACCACCTGGATGTCTCGCTTCATTTTGCTAAGGGCGCAAATTCAATTTTATGGTGCCCCGACGCATTTTCAAAAGACAGCCAAAGAAAAATAGAAAGGATTATTGAGAAAGAAAAAATGTCCGGCTTTGAGCTTGGGGCTGATGAAGCCGTGCAAAATATCGGAAACGGCCGGGTTAATTTCCTTTTAAACAGCATTTATGCCGACAAAAACGAAATAATGTGCTGGGATGAAACGTTTTCGGAATTTCCCGCGCGCGTAAGGCACTTTGTTGAAGTAAGGGGATGCAGGATTTGGCCGGTAAATGTTTCCGAATTCGGCCGTTCCGGCGGCGGAGCAAGGTGCTTAACCCTTTTTCTAGACTAAAAATAAAAACCGCTTCACCTATTGGTGAGCGGTCGTTTTTTAAATCGGCACACATACGTTTTCCGCGGGCTTTTGCGCAATTATGTTTGCCTGAAAGACACTCGCGAGAATCGCGACTATTTTTTCGGGAACAGCTTTCGCGCCGCAGGTAAAAATATTTACAGTAGCCACGCGATATTCCGGCCAAGTTTCAACAACAGCATGCGATTCTTCAAGCATAACCACCGCGGTTATGCCGTGGGGAACAAACTTATGATAGACGGAACCAGTTTTCACCGGTGTTGCTCCCGCGTCGCGAGCGGCTTTTTCGGCCTCCCTGGCAAGTTCGTCAACGTCGTCAATCATATTCCGACATCCGGCCAAAACAGCAAAAACTCTTTTGCCGAGTATCACTCCCTCTTCATTCATTCGCGGCCTCCTTTGGATCTGAAAAAATGAGAACTAAAAATAAAGTGTAGAACTTTGCCCGCAAAAAGCAACTGTGGAAAACTCATTCGAAGCACGGGAAAATCAAAATAGCGGCAGCTATGACCGTTGTCCACACGCCATCCTGACAAACAGCCGATTTACGAATATCAAGGGTATCTTTTATTTTTATGCCGTGGAAGTTGGTCATTTCTCGCATTGACACTTCAAGCTCATTTTTCGCTGTCATTTGGCCAGTTGCCATACTTTCATGAATGCCGTGAAATTCGGCAATATAACCGCAATCGTCTTCATTTAAGGGCAGTCCCATGCTTACGGCCGCGGTTATACAGCCGGACTCATTAGATGAGGCCTCGGCGCGAACGCCAAAAAGAATTGACCCTTTATTTTTAGGCAAAAGAATCTTTACGCCTTCTTCGAGTGAGATAATCTCGCATCGCGGAGGCACAATGCTGGAAACAGCGACGTGATTAAAAAGCGGTATTCCGGCGCCGGCTAAAGCGCGGTCAAACGAAACCAGTTTTTTTTCATGTCTTCCCACACCGGAAGTAAAGAATATTTTGTGGGCAATAAGAGGATTGTTCAATTCCGCGCCTCCTTTTTCAGAGAACAAAAAAACAACCTGATACGCAGGTTAACATAAAAATAAAATTTGTGCAAGTGTTTTATCCCTGAACGCGGGTTTTCTCCTTATATTTCTTTATTTCCTGCGTTATTTCGTTTTTTGCCAGATTAACGGCTTCCTCCAGACTTTCTGCTAGAGCTTCGGCTCTCAGCATATTTTTAAGGCCGGGCAAAGAGATCTGGACTTCTGCCCGCCATATTTTGCCCTTTCGATGATGTTTGGTTGTCCTGCCGAGCTCAATATCAAAAACAATATCGGTATTACGGTCTATTTTGGCAATTAGTTTGTTTACCGGAGAAATGAGCTTGCCTTCAGCCAAAGCTTCAACTGACGGAGTTATATCAAAATTTGTTGTTTTCACGTTAACGCGCATATCCGTATTTTACTACAATAAAAACAAAACACCAAAACATTTACCTACATATAAAATATAAAAGAAAAACCCCTCACAAAATGAGGGGTTTTTCTTTTAATCGCCTATCTGCGGCGCTTTTTGGCTTTTTTAGCCTTTTTGCCGCCCTTCTTGGCTTTTTTTGCTTTTTTCTTCATGGCAATTTTTTTATTTACACCCCTCGTTAAAACTCGGGGCGAGCAACAAACATCGACCGCGATATGTTCGTTGATTTTATAACTCTCGCAGAGCGTAAAAATTCTTTTGAAAAAAATTTTTACTCAACTTTAAAATGTGCCTCTGTATTAATTATCGCAACTAAAAAGCGATAAAACAATAAAAATTTACTCAAGCTGTGGATAACTTTTTTATTTAATTTCTTTTTCTATGTCCTCTATTTCTTTTTCAATGAATTTTTCCGCTTCATCAAAATGTTTTTTAAGGCGATTAATTATTTTTTCTTCTTCTTCGGTAAGTTTCCTCATGGTGCGGGCGCGTTCAAGTAATTTAATCTGCTCACGGATATCTTCTTTAAGCAAATCAAACGCTTTGTGAACTGTCGTTTCAACTTCATGAACCTCTTTTCTAAGCTTCTTTTTGAGATTTGACAAATAGTGCCTTACGTAGACAAACATATATATCAGAACCGAAATTAAAGAGAGTAATATGATCGCTATAACAAGAAATACGATAGCCTGCGCTCCAAATTCAAACAACGCCCCAGGCTCCACGGTAAACGTCAGCTTATCGCTTGGTAAACTGCGCGCTCCTCTTGCATCCGCGGCTTCGGCCCAAATTTTATAAGAACCGCTGGACAATCTTTCGTCATAAACAAGCGAGAATTCGCCTTGGGAATCGCTTCTGGTCGTGGCCGACTTGGGTTCGGCGGATTCTCTTTGAATACTGACGGTAATTTGCGCGTTTGAAACACTTCTGCCTCTGATTATAAGCGGCTGGCCGGTCTGCAAGGTTTTTGGATATTCGGTAATAACCGGCGTTTCAAGTGGGATAATTTGAAATTCGGCGGAACTTGTAAGAAAATTGCCGGCTTTATCAAAGGCGCTCACGATCATTATGTGTTTTCCGGAAGAAAGGGCCGGAGAGCGATACTCGCTTCCGGATGAAGCGCGGTGAATCTCGGGTTCCAAATCGTCAATTTTTATTTCGTAATAATCAACTCCCGAAGTCCGGTCAAGGGCGTCAAAAATAAATTTAGCCTTTGGATCTGTCGGGTCTTCGGAGTTGAGGCGTATGTCAAAACGTTCTGGTTTTTGGGTATCAACTTGGAAACGGAAATGTGTTGTTTCTCCCCAGCCGGAATCATTTCTTAACTGCACATGGAAATACCATACTCCGTCGGATACGTCTTCAACTGTCCTCTCATCAATTGGCGGATCGTAAAGCACTATCGGATCGGATGTCGGGATTCGTCCAACCAGCAGTCTGTCGGCCGTAATTCCGGATGGTAAATTCCAAACAAATCTCGCGTTACTTTTCGCGTACCATTTATTGGAATCCGGATGAGTTGGTGAAGAAACGCTCGGAGCCTGCGGCGTACCCGCGGCAGGTTTTACTATCGGTCTTTCTTCGGAAACAAGATTAAATTGGGCTTGAGATTTGGTTTGTAAAATATCGGTCCCGTAACCGTCATTGGCCCGAACCGCGGCGGAAGAAAAAATCAACGAGGCCGAACCGGCATTTTTGACCCTAAAAACAACATTTATAATCTTGCCGGCAGTACCGTTAAATCCGGGCGTCGGCAGTCCGCCGTTAAAAGAAATTGTACCCGCGCCGTTGGAAAAAGCCGGTTCTTCAACCCATAAAGAGAAGACTGAGCCGGATTTCGTGACGGATACGACCTCTAAAAGCGCTGACGGGAAATTTATTACCGCATCGGCATTATTAATTGATTTACTTTGGGTGTTGACCAAAACACCGGTATTTAAGAGATCTCCGACGCTAAAATTTCCGGATGAGGGGCTGAAATAGAGAGTGGCGGCATACGCAACGTTTGCTGAAAAAACTAAAAAAGCAAAGCTAAAAACGCAAAATAAAAACTTAAAGATTAAAATATTTTTTGTTTTACGCTGTTCTTTTTTGCTTTGCATTTTACGCTTTACACTTTATTTTTTATTTTCCCGCGCAGAACAAAAATTACCGCTAACACAATAATCAGTACAAAAATCCAAATTAAGTATTTTGTGGTTGAAATTTCCGGCACAGGCGCGGGTTCTGGAGTTATGACGCTTTCATTCCCTGCCGCGTCCACTGCTTTGATTTTCAATTCATTTTCAAGCGTCTGGTCCCGCAGAACATAAGGACTTGTCGCGCGCGTCCATTCCGCCTCTCCCTCTTTAACCTCGTAATGAAGAACGCCTGTCCCGCCGTCCTTGGCAAAGAAACTGATAAAATATTTATCGTCAAAAAGACGCGGGTCTTTTGAAATTATCGCCTCCGTAAACTCCGGTGAATTCTTGTCTTCTTGAATCAGGGCTTGCCACTCGTCTTTTGCCGGTATTTGCGCTGATTTTTTTAAAACCGAAATGGTAAATGGTTCGTGAGCCGGGTTTATTTTTGTTCCTTCCCCGTCGCTCAAAAAAAGCGAGAAGGAATCGTCAAAATTCAACAGCGCGTCACCTTCTTTTTTGGCCAGGAAAATAATTTTTAAAACGGAGCCCCCTTCCCCCTTAAACCCCTCAGGACTTCCGCCGATAAGAGTTATTTGCCCTTTTTCATTAAAAAAAGAAGGGTTTTGCGCCCATAAGCCGAAAATAGAACCCCCGGTGCTTAGTTCTTTTACTTCTAAAACATCCCGGTTAAACAAAATAGACCCGTCGGCCACATTGACCGTTTTGTCGGGGCTTGAAATTCTTGCCTCGGCCACAAAAATATCGCCTGCATAAATATTTTGAGATGCCGAAGTAAAATAAACAGACGCCGCGAAACCGATTTGCGGAAAAATTATAAACCCGAAACTTAATAAATATAAAAGCGGGCGCATGTAATTAAACCGGAAGTAAAATCATGTTTCTTTTGAAATTATACCATATTTTTCCAAAATCCGCCGACACCAAAGAATTCGTTGTTTGATTTGCGACCAAAGGAATGCCCGCCGTTCCCCACTGGAACAACATTATGGAGAAGTCAACCGAATCAACCTTTAGGTCTTTATTGGCGTCAACACACGCGTTTGTAAACGGCGGCCGGGTCTTCCAGTAGAACAGAAGTATTGAGAAATCAACGGAGTTTACTTTGCCGTCAAGGTTGAAATCGGTTCCGCGACAAGCCCCCAAAATAGGAGTAGCCGTCTGCGGCGGAACAGAAGGCGCGGCTCCCCCGCCACCGCCCCCTCCGCTTCCACCGCTAGGTGAAGGTGTTGGCGTGGGCGCGGGCTCTTCCGCCGCAGTCTCGGATCCAAATACTCCAAATAAACTAAATGCCGTTGTTTGTCCCGTGATTGTATTATTGACCGTATCAACACTCCCGCCGGATAAAGCAGTCCACCCGCTTCCGTCCTCCGGATTACGATAGAGTCGAAGCGAGCTTTCATCCAGATTACCAAGCAAACTTTCATTATATCCGAATGTGACGGTAATAGGCTGATTAAACGAAGTAATAGCATTGCCTTCCAGAACACCGCCCGCTCTAAATCCGAAGATATAACTGCCCAAAGCGGTTTTGCCTGACGGCGCGGGGAACGATGCCAGCACTTCTGTCTTTGCCAATCTAACAATATGGAAGTTCGCTTCCTCGTTCGTGGTACCCGCGACAATACTTTGAGTTATTGTGCTTCCTTCGCCGGTCACAAGCGGTGATGTTGTCGCTTCGGTCGTTTTTAACCTAACAAATGTTTCATCGGAGACCGCAAATCCTCTTGCGTCAAACTGTCGTGTGGCAAATGATTTTTCTGTTCCAAAGGTAACGGCAACTCTGAAGTAATGAATCCCGGACGTACTCGCGGGAACGGTTAGCGTCAGATTCGTGTTAAAGTCCGCGCCCGGCTGGATAAGTTTAGCCGCGGACGCGTATCCCAGATTCCCGCCCTCAAAACACTGATGATTTTGCTCCAAAGTTATGCACCATTCGTAATGATATTCAAACGCGACACTTCCTTCGTTGGTTATAGTAACGCTTGCCGTAATATCCGGCGCGAAATTATCCGTGATTGAATTAATAATCACTTGCGCCGGCGCCGATTCCACTTCCCAGAAATCGTTCCTTTGGATTGTCTTTCCGGACTCAACTTCAACCGAAGCCACAGTTTCCCAAATACCGGCCGTTGTTCCGGAAGTCAGGTTATAAGTAAATTCATAAATGCCGGTGTCTAATTTTGTCGTGGAAGACGCGGTTACCTGCTGGTTACGCGCCGGATCGTAAAGGGTTACGAGCGGGGTAGAAAACGGATCGGCCGGATTGCTTGCCAAATCAAATATGAATAATTTTGTTCTGTACTTATTCCCGCTCGCGGCAAAAACCTCATGAAAGTCCGCCAGAATAACCGTCCAATCGGAAGCCTCAACATTGAACGATAAGCTGTCATGCGCTTCATTTCCGTTATAAAACGCGTCGATTTGCACACGGTAGGTCCCAACAGGCGTCGTTGTAGCCAATGTCGTCGTCGCCTGGAAGAATCCGGTGGAAAGTTTTGTGGATGAAGCACTCTTAAGCAAACTGCCGTCCGGTTTATAAATGTATATATCAATAAGGGCGTTCACGAGCTGGCCGCCGGAGTCAAGCGCCGTTGAATTTATCGCCACAGTATTTCCCGGCTTGTAAACGCTTCCAACATTATTACTGACATTTAAAGGAAGTCCCGCGGTTGATGACGCGACAACAAAAGCCAAATTATTGTGAGTCTCGGCCCCGTTAAACTGAGAGTCGATCCTGACGCTGTAAGTTCCGACGGACGAAGTGGTCGCAAGCGTAGTCGTCGCTTTAAAGAATCCGGTAACCAGTTTTGTTGAAGAAGCGCTGTCCAGCAAGGAGCCGTTTGGTTTAAAGAAGTAGACATCCACGTTTGCGTTAACCGGAGTGCCGGTGGCGCTAAACACCGTTGAATAAACAGCCACCTCATCGCCAAGAGCATAAGAACTGCCTGTGTCATTAAATTGGTTGAGCGTAAATCCGGAAGTTAACGGATTAACCGCAAACGCCAACACATCGTGTATTTCGTCTCCGCCGAAGAAGGCGTCAACTTGAACTCGATATGTGCCGGTGCTTGACGCGGTCCTAATTGTTGTCGTTGCTTTGAAGAATCCGGTGGAAAGCGAGGTGCTTGACGCGGCAAATGTCCGAACATTGTCAGGGTCAAAAATATAGACGTCAACGGCAGCGGCGACAGGAGCTCCGGAAGAATTTACAACGGTAGAAAATATAGAAACTTCGTCTCCAAGAGCATACTCTCCGCCGACCGCGTCAAAAACATTAAGCGCGAGCCCTCCTCCTCCGCTGGCGGAAGCAACCACAAAAGTAAGAGCGTCATGCGCTTCAAATCCGGCGTATTGAGAATCAATTTTTATTTTGTACGTTCCCAAAGCCGCGCCGGAGCTAAGAGTGGTGCTTGCTTCATAGAATCCGGTGCTAAGAAGCGTTGAGGAAGCGCCGGCAAGGAATGAATCGTCAGGTTTATAGAAATAAACGTCAATCTTGGCGCTGCTTATCGGAGTTCCGGACGCGCTCATTGCGGTTGTAAATACTCGCACCGTTCCGCTGGGATTATAGGTTGAGCCAACGCTATTTACGATATTGAGCGGCGGTTTGACAACAATAAACGCAAGATTCTCATGTGTTTCGCTGCCGGAATATCGGGCGTCAATTTGGACGCGATAAGTACCGGCAGGCGAGGTTGAGGCAAGAGTGGTTGTCGCTTTGAAAAATCCGGTTGAAAGCGGGGTGGAAGACGCGTAAAACACTCGGATGTTTGACGGGTCAAAGATGTAGACGTCTACGCTTGCGGAAACAGGCGTGCCGGTGGCGCTTAACGCGGAAGTAAACACTGCCGCTTCATCGCCAGGGGCATAGTTTGCGCCCACATTACTATATGTAAGGATCTGCGGACTAATAGCCGGTTCGGTCACTATAAATGTAAGGGAGTCATGCGCCTCGTTGCCGGCAAAACTGGCGTCAATCTGGACGCGGTATGTTCCGGTAGATGACGCCGTTCCGATTGTTGTCGTTGCTTTGAAAAAGCCGGTGGAAAGCTGGGTGCTCGATGCGTAAAACACTCGGGTGTTTGACGGGTCAAAGATGTAGACGTCGATGTTGGCCCCCACGGGTATGCCGTCTGATTTCATGGCGGTTGAAATAATTCCAACCTCGTTTCCGGCGACATAAGAATTACCAACGCTGTTTTCTAAAACAAGAATTGGTTTGTCTACAATAAACACCGCATTGCCATGCGCTTCATTTCCGGCAAAACGCGCGTCAATTTTCGCGCTGTAAGTTCCGGTGGCGGCGGATGTGTCTAAGGTAAAGCTGTGCTTAAAGAATCCCGTTGAAAGAGCCGTGGAAGACCCGCTGGATATGCGCGCGTTAGACGGATTAAAGACATAAACATCAACCAGCGCCTCAACCGGAGTGCCGGTGGCGTTAAGAGTTGTTGAGAAAATATCAACCTTATCGCCCGCTTCATACAAAGCGCCGGTATTATTGTAGAGGATGAGCGGAGAAGGTGTGGCGCCGTCAATCACGTTAAAGGCAAGACTGTCATGCGCTTCATTTCCGGCAAATTGGGCGTCAATCTGGACGCGGTATGTTCCTTTCATTACCGCTTCCCGGTAATAAACCTTTATCCTTATCCCGTCAATATGAGCATTAGCAACACCAACGCCTGTTTCTTTGGCAGAAATCGCGAATCCGAAGTTGACGCCGTTAATATCATCCGCGGTCCAAGACTCTCCCCATAAATCATTCGCTCCGCCGTAAGTGCTTGTGGCATCCGTCGTGGGCCAATTGACCGCTGACGATTTATCAGTTGAACCTATTGCAGAATTTTTAATAATTCTGACGGCGTTATCCCGAATATTACCGGCGCCGTCTTTATTTTTCTCAACATCAAGTGCTATGCCGATTATTGTCGCGTCAGCCGGAATATTAAAACCAAAGTTGGCCGCAACCAGATAATTGGATTTTTCGGATAGAGCCAATGTGGTGGAGGCGTAAGTGTTACTGCTAGTGGTTGCATTATCCAAATCAACCCAAGCAATGGTACCCGTAGCTGTGTTATTTGTTATTGAGACTGGCGAAGTGGAAGCGGTTGAAATAAGGATTGACGCAAGAGTTGTTGTCGCTTTAAAGAATCCGGCGCTTAGCTGGGTGCTTGAAGCGCTTATAAACAAAGTGTCGTCCGGTTTGTATATGTAGACATCAACGTTTGCCGAAACCGGAGTGCTTGACGCGTCAACGGCGGTCGTAAATACCGCAACCTCATCTCCCTGAACATAACTTGCGCCCACATTACTATATGTAAGGAGGGGCGGGCTTGTCGGCTGATTTACGGTAAACGCCAAAACATCATGCGCCTCGTTGCCGGCAAAACTGGCGTCAATCTGGACGCGGTATGTTCCGGTAGATGACGCCGTTCCGATTGTTGTCGTTGCTTTGAAAAAGCCGGTGGAAAGCTGGGTGCTCGATGCGTAAAACACTCGGGTGTTTGACGGGTCAAAGATGTAGACGTCTATATTGGCGTTAACCAAACTGCCGTCTCCTTCCATTGCGGTTGTAAGAATTTCAACCTTGTCTCCCGGTCCGTACGCGCTACCTACATTATTTTTAATGGTTAATGGCGGCCTTGTGACCACAAAGGCCAAATTATCATGTGTTTCATTTCCGGCAAACTTGGCGTCAATTTGTATTCTATAAGTTCCGGTACTTGACGCGGTTCCGATTGTTGTTGCCGCCTTGAAAAATCCGGTGGAAAGCTGGGTGCTCGATGCGTAAAACACTCGAGTGTTTGACGGGTCAAAGATGTAGACGTCTATATTGGCTGAAACTGGCGTGCCGGTCGCGGAGATCGCGGTTGAAAAAACCGCAGCTTCGTCACCCGGAATATAGTTTACTCCAACATTATTAAAGACATTAAGAGGTAGGCCTGAAATACTTTTTACAACCGTAAACGCCAAAACATCATGCGCCTCGTTGCCGGCGAAACTGGCGTCAATCTGGACGCGGTATGTTCCGGTGCTTGATGCCGTTCCAATTGTTGTCGTTGATTTGAAGAAACCGGTGGAGAGCTGGGTGCTCGATGCGTAAAACACTCGGGTGTTTGACGGGTCAAAGATGTAAACATCTATACTGGCGTTAACCAAACTGCCGTCTCCTTCCATTGCGGTTGTAAATATCTCGGCCGCATCTCCAAGAACATAAACGCTGCCTGCGCTATTTTTTATGGTAAGCGGAGGCCTTACCACGTTAAAGGCCAGTACATCATGAATTTCATTTCCGGCAAATTGGGCGTCAATCTGGACGCGGTATGTTCCGGTACTTGACGCCGTTCCGATTGTTGTCGTTGCTTTGAAAAAGCCGGTACTAAGCTCTGTGCTTGATGCGCTAAACACTCGGGTGTTTGACGGGTCAAAGATGTAGACGTCAACAGTGGCTGCGACAGGAGTTCCCGAAGCGTTGAAAACTGTGGAGAACACCGCTACCTCATCGCTTGGATTATATTGCGCTCCAACAGCATCAAAAATGTTTAACGCAAGTCCTCCGCCGCCGCCTCCGCCCCCTGCGGCCTCAACCACAAAAGCAAGAGTGTCATGCGCTTCAAAACCTTGGTATTTCGCGTCAATTTTTACCCTGTAAGTTCCAAGCGTGGCATTAGACGCGAGCGCGAAGTTAAACTCCAGAAAACCGGTTGTGCTCGGAGTTGAAGAACCGGATGTCAAAAGGGTGTTGTCCGGCTTGTAAACATACACGTCCACATTTGCCGAAACGGGAGTGCCAGAAGCGCTCATAGCCGTCGTAAAGACGCGCACTGTTCCGCCGGCATTGTGAGTTGGACCAACGCTATTGTGAATATTGAGCGGTGGCTTTGTGACTATAAACGCGGCTGAAGCGCTAGTGGTGGCGGTACCGTTGAGATTAGCGTCAGTTCGCACGCGATAAGTGCCTGCGGGCGAAGTGGTCGCCAGTGTGGTGGTTGCCTTAAAAAATCCAGTTGAAAGAACAGTTGAGGAACCGCTGAAAATTCGTGTTTCTGCGGAATCAAAGATATAAACATCAACTTTGGCCGAAACAGGCTTACCCGTCTCATCCGTAGTATCCGAAAATACCGTCACCTCATCCCCGGGCTCATAAATACTCCCAACGGTGCTTGAAATAGACAGAGGGAAGTTGCCAAGCCGAGGATTGACGATAAACGACACGTTGTCGTGCACCTGTTTACTTGCGGCAGTAGTATCTATTTGCGCGAAGTATGTTCCGGTCGCTGCGGTAAGCGGCAATGTATATTTAAACCTATAAAAACCGGTAGTTATTTCTTCCGAGGTGCCGGAGGTAACAATGGTATTGTTTTGGTCGCGAATTTTAATCGCCACACTGGCTCCGCCGACAAGAATACCCGTTTTATCTATCACGGTTGAAGTAATAACAACCGTATCGCCGGGAAAATAAATACTGCCCGTACTGTCAAAGATGCTCATATCAGCTCCGGCAGTAACTCCCGAAAAGTCGACAAATCCTCCCGCGGTTCCGAATTTCAAGCCGAATCCCGTCTTAAATGTAAGAGTCTTGTTAGAGTCAACCAAAGAGCCTTTTGTTGTGGCGTCCCCAATAACAACGTCAACGAAGCTTGTATAAGCGGTTCCGTCTATTGTGGTAAACACGTTTTCTTGCTGACCGCGCAAAAAGTCATAGATCTGGGTCATGGATCGCGTGTCTATGAGACCATTAGTAAGCGTGATCGCCCCGCCGTACGAATAAATCGCGCGCGTCGTTGTTCCGTTATATTTATCGGCAGTAAAGTTAATAATTGCTCTGCCGTTTGCTGGCGAGTAGTCAACGGTGTAGTCAGACGCCGGAATCAATGTTCCTTTGTCGTCATTAAATATAGCGAAGAATTCTGATTGGGTGGTAGAGGCATTATTAAGCGTAATAATATTAGTGGACACAACTTCTGTTTCAGCATTAGTATATGTAACTTTTGTCGGCGCTGTAAATGCAATACCGCTGATAGCGTCTGCCTCCGCCTCAGTCGCGACACCATTAAACTTGTCGTCCGAAAGGGCAATTGTTTGAATTGTTTTTGCGCTGATTTCGGTTGCTAAAGTCACTAAATCAAATCCGTATTTTCTAACAATCAAAGTATGCGAATTTCTGGTAAGTCCGGCCTGGTTGGTATAATCAAACACTTTCGCGGTCACCGTTTGCTGGGGTATCTTACCGGACGAGTCGGTGGTTTGTGAAAAAACAGTATCCCCTCTGACATCGAGAAGTTTCACTAAGGCGCCACTTACAGCACTTCCGTTAGCGTCAACAATCGTATAGTCAACCGTGAATTGCTGATTAATTTTTCCGGTATGCAGTGTTGAGCCGATGAACTGAATCTTTGTCTCGTCAAAAGTAGAGTTAATGAGATTCATCGTTCCGTCATAGTTAAAGAGTCGAATTTCGTTGTTATCGTCAATTTCAGAAATTGTTAAGTCCGTGATGGTGAAATTAGAAGTAGATGAGGCCACGGACCCGAGAGTGGTCGAAGCGTAAAGACCTCCGGAGGTAATTTTCCTGGCTTTAATCGTCTCGA
>CAYPMM010000022.1:0-15711 GCA_964412115.1 uncultured Candidatus Saccharibacteria bacterium
ACTCAGTGAAGTATAGAGAAGCGTCAATCCTCTGTGTTTCCAAGACCACGAACGGGTCTTTACTGCACAGCCATTAAGCTTCAAAATACCTCGAAATAGCATTTCGTTGTACGGAAACACATTGGGTAGGATGGGAATTGTCGCAAACGATTGAATTACCCGCCTTTGCTGAGCCGGAGTTACACCAAGACCATTTCTGAAGTTTGCCATGTTTTCCTCCTATTTGAATGGGAAAGAATCTACCGACAGGTTAGCAAACATCAGTATAAAATGTCAAGAAACGACAATGCCGCTTCTTGAAAAAATCATTATTAAAAATTTTGAGATAAATCAAAAAGAAAAAGTAAAAAGCCCCGATCAGAACAAGTGTCTGCTCGGGGCCTGTTGGCAAGCTTGTGCTCACGTCACTCCCGAACATAGAGCCGCGTCGTGGCGACATGGTAACCGGCGTCCATCGCCTCACGTTCTCGGTTGAGATCGTTGACGTCTTTGGGACTGTCCACAATCTCGAACGCGACCACTATATCCAGGTGCTCCGCCGGAATCTGCGCCAGCACCTCGGCGATGGACGGCTTGAACGAGCCATAGTAGCCGTAGGTATGGTAGGTCCTGATGTCGCAGAGGTGCTTGAGTCCGGTTGCCTTATCCGAAGGTTTGGGATCCCACGCATAGGCAATGTTGAATGGGTCCACTGGCTTGATGTAGTATCTCTCACCACGCTCGTCCCGGCGCATCTTGTTCGGATGTTCTCGTTCGTCGATGATGGTTTCACTGCCATCGTCACCATGTTCCTTCACGGTAATACGGACAGGTACCATGCGAACCACCGGCTTGATACGCTTGGCAAGCTCCTTGATGCGCTCCTTCGGTACTTCCGGAATCCAGCTTTTCTTCTCGACTCTGGCCGTTCGTGCCATTGTTCACCCCTCTTTCATTGGGTTGAAATGTGCTGTTACCGAGCCACAATAGCTCGATCAAACCGATTTAATCCTAGTATATTATTGGCTATTCGTCAAGCCCAAACAAAAATCGCCACTTCCGGCGTTCTTTGTCTTAAGTTCTAATATTAAAAAATTTTCTTTTCCCGCCACATTAAGCAGGGCTATTTCTTTCTAAGTGCCCCCGCGAGGAATCGGACCTCGATCTGCTCCTTAGAAGGGAGCCATTCTATCCGTTGAACTACAGGGGCCTTTGATTTTAAATTTGTTTTAAAATTATAGCGCTCGGGCGCGTTTTTTACAACGACGGGTCTCGGGCGGCCGGCAGAGTAATAACTTTTTGAAACTCCGCTTCTTTGTCCCTGATGATTTTTACCGCCGAATTAAGTCCGGACAAATTTACCCTCGGACCCGACTCGCCGAAAACCTCAACCGGAACGGGTGAGCGCCCGCTCCATAAAGATAGAAATAAATAAACATTGACAATTAAGGCCGACAAAAACAAAAGCGAAAATACCGCCAAAAACCACTCCCAGTAATTTCTCGGGGAAGAACCGGCAATTTCAAAAATGTCGCGGTTAAGTTTTGCCCAAAAAACCCTTGAATAAATTTGCGAAAGATTGATTTTCATATATCCGAGATTTAGAATTTATAACTCAACATGCGCAATTTAATCTGCGAAGACCACTCCCCGGCTTCATCGGAGCCAAACCTGGCGCCCTCTATTCTTGTCTGATAGCTCATCTTTTCAAGTAAAGACAAGAACTTAAAAACGCGGTTGAAACCGCCTTTGACGTTTAGGGTAAAAAACGGCCCCCCCTCCTCGGTCCTGACCGGAAAAGCTCCGGAAAGTATTTCAAGCTCGGCCCCCGAAAGAACGGCCAGCTCCTCCAAATCTTCTATAAATTTTACAATACTGCCCGAATCGGCGAAAACCCGGTCTATTTTTTCTTTTTCGGGAACAATCGACCCTAAAGTCTGGTCCAGCTGTTTGATGTTTTTTTGTTTGGCTTCCTGCAGAGTTATGTCTTGCCTAATTAAAGCAATACGCTCGTCTTTGTTCCTTATTTCGTTATAAAGCATCCACCAGCCGGCAACCGACGCCAAGTCAAGCGCCAAAATAAGGACTGCTGCTTTCGCGATTTTGCTTTTAAACATGTTTGTTGATATTCATGGGACGGATTAATTTGCCAGGTCAAAAACCAAAGAATATTCCACTCCGGTTTCCTTTAAGAGGTTTGAAATCGGCGAATGGATTTTGCTGAAAAAAATATTGTTTTTGCTGGCTGATGCGAAATTTAAAAGCAGGTCTCTATGCTCCGCCACGCCATTGACCAAAATCTGCGGCGGCTGGTTTCTCGCCGGATCGGCCGGAAAAAAAGACATCGCGCTCACTCTCACTCCGGACGGACGGCTGTTTAAAATTGACGACATGGCCAGAGCCAGCTCATGCCGTTTTTTTTCCAGCTCATTAAACGAATTTATTTTATAATTAAGGTCTCCGATTTCGGCCTCCATGTCCTCGGCTCGGGAAAATGAAGGGCTTTTTTTAATTGATTCCAGCTGTCTTGCCGTCTCTCGCTCTTCAACCGCAAAAAGCAGCCAGGCCGGCGAAAGCAGGATTATGTTTACAACAACTATCAAAAAAAACGACGCTCCGGCCGTAACCATCAGGCGTTTAAACCTTTCGGCTCTTAATTCTTTTTGGTAGTCTTCGGGCAAAAGATTTATGGCCATTTTAATATCCTTTTAAGGCCGTTAAACCAAGTCCTATCGCCGCGCTGTATTCCAAAGATTCGTTGAATTTTATTTCCGGCACATATTCTTCAAACGGCGCGACATTGACCCACGCATTGCCGTATTCCACCGGCAGTCCGAGCTTAAATCCGAGATATTCCCTGAAACCCAAAAGATTTGAATCCCCGCCCGAAAGAATTATTTTTGAAATTTCCGGCGAAGACTGATGAACGTGCTCGGCGTGCGTATTCCAAAAAAGCACGTGGCGCTCTATTTCGTCGGCAACCGCCGCGACCACCGGCAAGACCGCGCCATAAACTCCGCCATTTTCGGCTGTTTTTATCATCCCTTTTTCTTTTTTTATGTTTTCGGCTTCCTTTAATGAAACCCCCGATGATTTTGCGATGGCGCCGTCTAAAGATTCTCCGGCCACGTTCACGGTTGAACTGAAACGGACCAGACCGCCCGAGACTATGACAAAAGTGGTGCGCGTTTTCCCGAAATCCACTATCATCAGCGGATGGTTTTTTTCGCTTTCCGGAATCAAAGCCCGGCAAAGCGCGGTTGTTTCCATAATGAAAGCCACCGGCTTTATGCCCGCCGAAAGATAAGCGTTTAAATAATCCCGGACAATGGACTTCGGAAAAGCGTAGACTATGGCGTCTTGATGCGGAATCTGGTCCTCGATTATTTTGCTTGTACTGTCCAAAATGGGAGCGCGTGGCATAAACTCAAAATCAAAAACGGCTTCTCCGGCCGGCAAAGGTATTTTTTCCGGTAAGTCAATTTCAACCGCTTCTTTAATCTGCCTTTTTTCCGCTTCCGGCAAAGACATTACGCTTATATACGCCCGCTCCTCAGGCAGAGCCGCGATAACATAACTTGCCGAAAGCGGTTTAAAAATAGAGGAAAGAGCGGCCGACAACTCATCAGGTTTTTTTATTTCTCCGGCAACCACAATTCCGGCGTCCAGATTTTTTTTGCCTATTTTTTTAAGCCTGATTCCCTCTTTGGTTTCCGTAAACTCGGCGTATTTTATGGAGCGGTCGGAAACGTCAAGTCCAATCGCTTTAAAATCAAGATAGGAGGGCGGAGGAAGCAGACGATAAAGAAAACTCATACGTATTTATCATAACACATTTGGGACTACGGCTTTTCCTGCCACGAACCTATACCCCATTTTTCGGTAGGTATTTTTACTTCCGCGAGCGCTTCTTCGTATTCAACCGAGGCGGAGTTCTTTAACTCAAGTCTGTAGGCGGTCACCGTTTTTACGTGAACGTCTTGAGAGGCGTTTTGGACGACGACTTTCCCGTGAGGCGCGTAATAAATTGAAGCCGAGCTGGAATTTTTGACGTCTATGGCTGTTTCGTCTCCGCCAAGTTCCGCTGATTTGTTCCGTGAGACCATCATTATATAACTGCCGGCACTTCCCGAACCCAGAAGCTGGGCGGAGTTTTGCACCGCTATCGTCCCGCCGTTATTTTCATCGGATATTTTATGCGCGACAACAACTTCGCTTCTGGAACCGTAAGAAGGCGCCAAACGAAGCTGGGCGCTGTTTTTTATATCCAAATTTCCGGAAATCCAGAGTTTGCCGGTGAGAGTAACTATTTTTGTGCCGTTTATTTCAACATCGCAGGGAATTTTAATCGGGCCGAGCATTGTGCCGTTCGCCGGTTTGTAAGGACACGCGCCGGAATAAACCCCGCCGTCTTCGGCATTTTGTTCCCATCCGTCAAGCACCGATTCCGGGAGGGGCATTTCCTGAAACGGAGCTCCTTCGGTTTTTGTCCCTGAAACCGACGGCGGGTCGGATATTGTTCCCGAAGCCGAAACATTACCTTCTATGGCGGGAGAATTTTGGCCGGTTATTGAGCCGTTGGTATGCACATTGCCTATAATTGAGCTCGTATTTTGCATGTCAATTCCTCCGGCTCCGACCAATCCGCCAAATAAAAAACTGGCAATATACACCTTTTCCATCAAAACGTTTATTTTGCGTTTTATGTTTGCCTGAGCCCCGTCGGTCAGAATGTCTATGGACTCCAGCTCGCCGTCCTCGTCATATATCAGGGTGGCCGTGGTGGTCGCCGACAACTCGCCTTCGGAATAAGAAAATTGGCTTGGAACATTTTTCCCGGCAATAACTCTGAAAGCCGCGTCTTCCGACGAACCTTCGGCATAAGAACGGGTTTGTTTGGATTTAACCAGAGTGTCGGCGCTTTTTAATTCGGACGCGGCAAAAGAAGCCAGTCCGCCGGTCGCGGCAACCGAGATAAACAAAAAAAACAAAACCGCGGTCAAGGCCGCCTGTCCTGAATTGTTTTGATTTTTTATTTTCATATTAATATCCTCCTCTTAAAACGCCGGTGGTATAAAAATAACGGCTTGTATTGCTTGAGCCGGATCCGGACTCAAGAAGAAGCGATATTTTGACCGCCTGCGAATGAACGCTATCGGCCTTAGAAACGAAAAAGGACGAAACGGTCGTGTTCGGAGCGGTCAAAAATCTCGGGTCTCCCGCGCCCTCCTGAAAAGCAAGACGGCCTCCGGAGATAAAAAATTTCTTGACTATGATTGTCGGGTCATCCGGACTCACCTGCGAATTTAAGGCCAGATTTGACGAATCGGAGCCAAGAACGCTTTGAACCTCGTCAACACTTGAAGCCATTCTGCTTTCGCGGACGATTCTTTCAAGAGCAGTTTCGGCGTCAATTACAATTCGGCGGTTGACCCGTCCCTGATTAAAAGCCTTAAAACTGATAATCATGGTATTGGCCACAAAAACGGCCAGAGCCCCCAAAAGAGCGGCATATATCACAACCTCTATCAGGCTATAGCCGGAAGCGGATTTGTTCATAAATCAATCCTGAAATAAATTCGTTATATAAGTGGTAAGCGCAACCGACGAGGTCGCGGCCGTAGGACCCTTAAGCCGTGAAATGACCGCGGTCGCTTTTATGGTGTCCGGGTCCAAAACTTTTGGTTCCGCGGAATCAAACGGAACTATACTGTCGTCTTCAGTGCTTCGGTAAACATCTTCAAAAAATATCTCTCTTTCAAAAATTCCGTCAATTAAGGCCGGGCCGGTCGTTACCATTGTCCACCCCGAAGCCGAAAACACCGGATAATAGGCGTCGCCCGAAATAAGCGGGTCAATGTTGGCCGACCATCCTTGGTCTCTTACGAATCTGGCGGCCTCCAGCGCCTCCTCGCCCAAAAACGACGCCTTGGCGTTTAAAAAACTTTCGGTTGAAGCTCGGAGCGCGATTTTGGTCATATAAACCAAAGAAAAAAGAGAGGCCGAAATTATGGCCGTTGAGATAACGATTTCCATAAGCCCGAAACCCTGATTTGAAAATTTATTCGACATATACCAGGCCCAGTTCATTTGCCGATATTTTTTTCAAACTTGCCGTATTTTTGATTTTGATTGAAATGTCTCCGGCGCTCTGCGTGTCCCCGGTAAGTTTCTTAAAGACCGCGGAATTAAGCGGAAAATTAATGTTGATAATTTCAGCTTTGTCGGGAAGAGTATAAATTTTATTGTCCGTAGCTCCTTCGCTAAACGTAACGCCCTTGAATAATACCGCCCTGCCGGATTCAAAATATACCCCGTACTGCGAAGAATCTTCGGAGGCCAAAGTTTTGGTCCGGGCCTCGCGTATCAGGGACACAACCGATTCAACCGCGCCGTCCAGCAAAACAACGTTTTGCACTTTGGTAAAAGAGCCGATGGACAAAACGGCTAAAAGAGTGAGTATGGCCAGAGCCACCAGTATTTCTAAAGCAGTTAAACCCTTTTTCATATTCCGGACGTAAGCGAATAAAGGGGCTGAATCATGGAAATCGCGAAAAAACCGACCACGACGCCCATGGTTATCATCAAAACGGGCTCAATAACGGTTGAAAGCGTCTTGGTTGACTGCGAAACATCCTCTTCAAAAAAGTCGGCCAGGCGCGAAAGCATTTCCGAAAATTTTCCGGTCTCCTCCCCCACCGACATCATTTCTCCGACCAATAGGGGAAATAAATTGCTGTTTTTAATAAAAATCTGGGAGATTTGGTTTCCTTTTTGTATTTCCTCCTCCGCCAAAACAAGGACTTTTTTAAATTTCGGATTTTGGATAACCTCTCCCGTTACCCGCAGAGCTTCAACAATGTCCACGCCCGAACCTATCAGCGAGCCCAGGGTTCTTGAGACTCTGGCGGAATTTACTTTTTTAATAAGACTTGAAACAACCGGTGTTTTTAAAAGAACGGCCGATAAAAAGTTTTTACCTCCGTCGCTTGAAGCAGCCGTAATAATGGCGCCCGCAAATGACACGACGACAACCAGAGACAAAAGCCATTTTTCAATCAAAAACTTGCTCACCAAAACGACAAAGGCGGTCGTGGACGGGAGTTCAACCTCCAGTTCTTCAAAAGTCTGAATAAGAGTCGGAACGACATAAACCATCATAAGGATTCCAATGACAACCATCGCCGAAAGTATTACCGCCGGATACGCCAGAGCGCCCCTTACTTTCCGGCGAAGGTCATAGTCCCGCTCCAGCTGTTGGGCGACAAGTTTTAAAGCCTCGTCAAGCTTGCCTGACGCTTCACCGGCTTTAACCATGGCTCTGAAAAGCGGAGAAAAAATATTCGGCTTGTCTTCCATCGCCTTGCTTAACGCCCGGCCCTTTTTCACCTCCTGCCCCATATCCTCAAGGGTTTTGCGCCAAGCGCTGTTGTCGGTCTGGCGCGAAAGAACGTCCAGGCTTTTTACCAGCGAGACGCCCGCAGAAACCATGACCGCCAAGTTCCTGGCAAAAACCATTTTTTCCTGCATCGGCACGCGCCCGAACAAAGACGCGAGCCGCAAAAACGGCGCCTTTATCCGTTCTTCTTTGTGGCTAAGCAAAAAGTAGCCCTCTTTTTTTAAAATTCCGGCAAGCTCGTATCTATCCGAGGCCTCCCTGTGGCCGCTCAACTCCTTTCCGGCGAGATTTTTCGCTTGAAAATAAAAAACGGGCATGTTTTTTTACTCGCTGGTTACGCGCATAATTTCTTCCAACGTCGTAATGCCCTGAACGGCTTTTATTATTCCGTCTTCAAACATGGTGGTCATTCCCTCTTTTCTCGCCTGTTTCTCCACCTCGTCGGATGTTGCCCGGCGTACGGTCATTTCTTTAATCGTTTCGGACATTTCCAAAACCTCATGAATGCCCACCCGGTCTTTGTAACCGTCGGGACAGTCATCGCTTGGAGACGGATGATAAAACTTAATGTCTTTCCATGAATCTTTCGGTTTAATGACTTTTTCTTTTCTTAAAATTTCAATCAGTTTGTCCGGGTCAACCCCCTTGCCGAAATCCTGAATTTTGTCGGCAGTGAGCGTATACGGAGCGTCGCGCTTGCAAAGTCTCCTTACCAAACGCTGGGCTATGATTACATTTACGGTTGAAGCAATCAAAAACGGCTCAACTTTCATCTCAAGAAGGCGGGGCAGGGCGCCGGCCGCCGAGTTGGTATGTAGCGTCGAGAGCACCAAATGTCCCGTAAGCGCGGCATTTATCGCCAAAGACGCGGTTTCGTTGTCGCGTATCTCG
This sequence comes from uncultured Candidatus Saccharibacteria bacterium, assembly GCA_964412115.1. Lineage (GTDB taxonomy): Bacteria > Patescibacteriota > Minisyncoccia > HO2-45-28 > HO2-45-28 > HO2-45-28. The sequence continues at coordinate 8,270 of CAYPMM010000022.1, forward strand.
CCGACCATTAAAATGTCCGGGTCCTGGCGCAAAATTGAGCGAAGGCCGTTGGCAAACGAAAAACCGATATCCGGCCTGACTTGAGACTGGTTGACTCTGGGAATCTGATATTCAATCGGGTCTTCAACGGTTGATATGTTTACCGCGGGCGTATTTAAAATTTCCAGAACCGTATAAAGAGTGGTTGTCTTTCCGGAGCCGGTGGGGCCTGTCGCCAAAATCATTCCGACCGGCTTTCGTATGGCGCGCTCGATTTTTTCCAGTCCGTCTCCCCTGAAACCAAGCTGTTCCAAGGTAAAACCGCGCGTATTTTCCGGCAAAAGCCTCAAAACCGCCTTCTCTCCGTTATAAACCGGGATGACCGATACTCGAAACGAAACTTTTTCTTCCCCGTTTTCTATCCTGAATCTTCCGTCTTGCGGCAGTCGGTGCTCGTCAAGTTTGAGATTGGACAAAACTTTTATGCGGGCGATTATCCCCGAAGCCACCTGTCTCGGCAAAACCATGGCATCGTGCAGAATTCCGTCAATGCGGTATCTGACCAAAACCTCTTTTTCTTCCGGCTCTATGTGGACATCTGAGGCGTGCTGAACTATGGCGTGTCTCAAAAGAGTGTCCACGATGCGGACCACGGGAAGGTCCTCGGATATTTTCTTTAAATCTTCCGCGCTGGCCTCTTCTCCGGCTTCAGAGACGGGTATAAGCGAGTCGGTTTCTTTTTTTATTATTTCGCCGAATTCGGCCTCAAGAGTCTTTTGATATTGGCGCAGGACGTTGGTAATTGAAGCCTTGCTGGTCAAACGCGGCTTTATTTTCAGCCCGGCTTTTTTCTTAATGAAATCAATCGCCTCCAAATCTTCGGGGTCAAGCATGGCCACCTCCAAAGCTCCCCCTTCCAAGCGGTAAGGAACAATGTTGTGGTTTCGGGCTACCGGCTCCGGTATGACTTCCAAAACCCTCGGATCTATTTTTTCCTGTTCAAGGTTGACGAAAGGCACTCCCAAAATATAAGCGTGAAGACGGCGCAGGTCGTCGTCCGAAACTTTTCCTTCCTCAACCAAAACATCCCCGATGTTTTTGCCGGTTTCGGAGGCTTTCTTCTCGGCTGAATCAAAATCTTCCTTTGAAACCAGTTCGGAATCAAGAATAAAAAGCTTTAAACGCTCCGGTTCAATGCGCATGGGCGGTATTATTTAAAAAAACCTTTAACCTTTGCCAAAACTTCATCAAGCGAGTAGTTGGTTTTTACCAGAAAAGATTTCGCGCCGAGTTCCATCATACGGTTTACATCCTGGCTTGACTCAAGGTTGGTCAAAACCATTACCGGAATTCTGGACAGTTCCGTGTCGCCGGACAAAGCTTCCATAACCTCAAAACCGCTTTTCCTCGGAAGGATTATGTCCAAAATGACCAAGTCGGGCTTTTTCTCTTTCACCAGCCTCAAGCCGGTTTCGCCGTCTACCGCCGAATATATTTCAAATCCGTCGGATTCAAGGGCCTGCGACAAACTTTTCGCCAAAGTCAGGTCATCTTCCAAAATAACTATTTTCCCTTTTTTTTCCATATTTTTAAGTTATTAAAATTATTAAACGATAAAATCGACCCATGTCAGCTGATAGACGGCAGACTGAACCAAAAAATACTGCCCTTTTTATCTTCGGAAGAAAATCCCATCTCTCCTCCTGACGCTTCTATGTACGCTTTGGAGATGAAAAGGCCGACGCCAAGCCCTCCGGAACGGTATCTAAAGACATTGTGCGAACGGAAGAATCGGCTGAATATTTGTTCGCGGTCTTCGGTTGGAATCCCTGAACCGTGGTCGCTTATCCTCCAAAAATTTTTTCCTCTTTTTTCAAAAACTTCTATTTTTACGCTGCTTCCTCCGGGACTATAGCGCAAAGCATTTTCCAAAAGATTACTTATGACAAACCCGAGTTTTTTGGGGTCGGCAAAAACAACACTGCCGGTTTTTGCCTCTAAGTCCACTTTTATGTTTGAGGCCCTGGCGAAAGAATCCAGATTTTGGATTATTTTTCCGGTCATTTCTGCAAGCGATATTTTCTCGGGCTCAAGGTCTATTTTTTTATCTTCAATCCGCCGGACCTCAAGAAGCGTGTTGATTATGCGTATCATTTTTTCATTTTGTTCGCCTATTAGAGAAAGGACGGAATAGGAGTCGCCGTTATTCCCGGCGCGGTTTGGCTCCGACCTCAAAAGGTCGAGACTCCACTTTACCGCGGACAATGGGGAGCGCAGTTCGTGCGACACTATGCTCACGAATTCCGATTTTAAACGCGAAGCTTCAACGATGTTTTCAAAAGAGCGGACGATTACGTACCCGATAACGAAAAGAAGCGCTGAAACCAAAAGAACGATGAGGGCCGCGATTTCGGGCTCGGAATATCTGCGCGCCACCGCGTCGGTGGCTAAAATCGCGGCGATAATCAAAACGCCCATGACTATAAAAAGAAAATGCGGGCACTGCCAAAGGCCGACGCCGGAAGCATCGCACCTTTTTTTGACGTTTAGCGCTCCCATGAATTTAAACATAGCCATACTTATTATATAGTATCATAAACCGCCGCTAAAATTCGTCGTTGAAGCGCAACACTTTAAATAAGAAGGCGCGTAATCCCGCCGAACGCCTTGCGGAAAAGCCGTAGAAAATTGAGATTTTTTGCTAGGAAAAATAGCGGTCGGAAAACCCAGCCCTTTTGTGAAAACGACTGGGTTTCAAACTGCGAAAACCCCCAAACTAAGTTTTAGTTTAACCAAAACTTAGTTTGAAACCCCGTTTTCGCAGTTTGGGGATTTTAGCAAAAGGGCTGGGGCAAACGGGGTACCGCTTTATTTTTCCAAAGCAAAAATTCCAATTTTCAAGGTTTTGGAGCATTTAAGCGAGGCGGGATTACGCTCGTTCTTGTTTTTGAGACATTGCCTCAAAGTAGAATTCACCCCGCCGGTTTGACATCTTCGGGCGGCGGATATATAATGAAAACATCCTTAATTGTCCGCCGATGGCGGATTTTTTTAGAAACACATTATGCTAAGCGATTTAAAAACATTCCACGCCGCCCTAGAACAGCTTGAGGCCGAGCGCGGAATATCAAAAGAAAAAATAATTAATACCATAGAGCTGGCCTTAGCCGCGGCCTATAAAAAAGACTACGGCAAGCGCGGTCAGATTATTAAAGCCAAGTTTGACGTTGCAAGCGGAAAGACCGATTTCTGGCAGGTTAAAATTGTCGTTGACGAGTCAATGCTCAAGCCCGATGAAGACGCCGGGGGCGAGGAAACAGCCGAGCTTGAAGAGGAAAAAACGCCAAGGCGCCTTGCCGAAGAAGAACGCGAGGAAGAGGCGCCGAGCGTTGAAAAAAAGGTCCGCTTCAATCCCGAGCGGCACATCATGATTGATGAAGCCAAAAAAATAAAAAAGGGGGTAAGCGCGGGCGAAGAGCTGGTTTTTAATCTTGAAGCCAAGGGGGACTACGGGCGCATCGCGGCCCAAACCGCGAAGCAAGTCATAATCCAGCGGATACGCGAGGCCGAGCGCGAATCGGTTTACGACGAATTTAAGAAAAAAGAGGGAAGCATAATTTCCGGACTGGTTCAGCGCATAGAAAACCACAGCGTCTTTTTGGATTTGGGAAGAATCACGGCCATATTGCCGCAAGACGAGCAAATGCGCGGCGAACGCTACCGCATCGGGGAAAGAATAAAAGCCCTCTTGTACCTGGTGGAAAAAGCCCCGCGCGGAACAAATCTTTATTTATCGCGCACCCATCCGCAATTTCTGGTAAAACTTTTTGAAATGGAGGTCCCTGAAATGGCATCGGGCGTCGTTGAAATCAAAAATGTCGCCCGCGAGCCGGGAGCGCGTTCCAAAATAGCCGTATTTTCATCCGCCCAGGGAATTGACCCGGTGGGTTCGGCTGTGGGCCAAAAAGGGGTGCGGGTTTCAACCGTCATAGCCGAACTTGGCGGAGAAAAAATAGACATTATAGAGTGGTCGGATGACCCGGAAGCTTTCGTTTCAAACTCACTTTCGCCGGCAAAAATTATTGACGTTGAAATGGACGAAAGAGATAAAACGGCAAGAGTAACCGTAGCTGAAGACCAGCTGTCGCTGGCCATCGGCCGGGGAGGGCAAAACGTCCGGCTTGCGGCCAAACTTACCGGCTGGAAAATAGACATCCGTTCGCGAAAAGGCGAATCCGTAGCGCAGGCAACCGAGGAAGGAGAGGTTTCAGGAGAAAAAATTGAAGAATAAAACCGATTTGCCCGCAGTTAAGTTTTAACCTATACTCATATTTATAAATTATTAACCTTAATTTAAATTTTAAGCATATGCTTGAGTTATTTCCCATTATAATCGCTTTCTTGTCGCTCTTTTTCGTCTGGTGGCTGATTTCGTGGATTAAAAAACAATCCACGGGTACGGCCGCGATGCAGGAGGTGGCATCAGCCATCAAGGTCGGCGCCAATGCTTTCGTTAAAAGACAATACAGAACTATCGGCTGGATTTCTTTAGCGCTTGCCGCAGCTCTTTTTGCGACCTACGCTTTTACCGGCAACGTTACTCTCGGATGGCAAACCGCAATCGCCTTTATTTTGGGCGCCATTTCTTCAGCCATTGCCGGAATTGTCGGCATGAAAATGTCCACTACCGCCAATTTACGTTCGGCCGCGGCGTCCAAAAGAGGTTTTAACGCCGCTTTGCAGGTGGCTTTTCGCGGAGGAGCCATTACCGGAATAATAGTTGTAGCGCTTTCTCTTTTCGGCATTGCCGGACTTTTTCTTATTTATAAATATCTTGGATACGATGTCATAAAAATACCGACGCTTATCGTCGGTTACGGATTCGGAGCTTCGCTTGTGGCACTTTTTGCCCAGCTTGGAGGGGGAATTTACACCAAAGCGGCCGATGTCGGAGCAGACCTTGTCGGAAAAGTTGAACAGGGAATTCCCGAAGACGACCCGAGGAATCCCGCGGTCATAGCCGATCTTGTCGGCGACAACGTTGGCGACTGCGCCGGCCGTGGAGCCGACCTTTTTGAATCAACCGCCGCCGAAAATATAGGCGCCATGATTTTGGGAGCTGCGTTATTCCCTTATTTCGGAATCGGCGGAATAATGTTCCCTCTGGTATTGCGCGCCTTAGGGCTGGTCGCGAGCATCGTTGGACTCTTCGCGGTACGCGCGCGCGAAAATGAAAACCCGATGGCGGCCTTAAACCGCGGGTATTATTTGACTCTTGTTCTTGCCATTATCGCCTTCTTTTTTACCACGAAATACTTGCTGGGAAATATGTGGTTTTTTGCGGCAGGCCTTGTCGGTATCGCGACCAGTTTGGTTTTTGTCTATATTACCCAATATTACACCGACTCACGCTATAGGCCGGTGCGTTCAATCGCCCAAGCTTCCGAAACGGGCCCCGCGACAAACATCATCTCCGGTTTTTCGGTCGGACTTGAATCAACCGCGCTTACCGTTCTTGCGATAAGTTCAGCGCTTCTGGCTTCATTTTATTTCGGCAAACTTTCGGGCATTCCTGGAGGCGGACTTTTCGGAACGGCTGTCGCCACCATGGGCATGCTCGCAACCGCGGCCTATATTCTTGCCATGGATGTTTTCGGCCCTATTACCGATAACGGCGCGGGCATTGTTGAAATGTCCGGCGAATCCGAAGAGTATCGCGATGTCATGGATAAATTGGATTCCGCCGGAAACACAACCAAGGCGCTGACCAAGGGCTATGCCATAGGCTCGGCAGCTCTTGCAGCGTTTTTGCTTTTTTCGGCATATCTTGAAGAGGTCCATTTAACCGTTGTGGATTTGGCCAAAGTTGAAGTGTTTGTCGGCGGGATGATAGGCGCTATGATAGTTTTTCTTTTCTCGGCTTTAGCCATTAGGGCTGTCGGACGCTCGGCCTACTATATTATCAACGAAGTCCGAAGGCAGTTTCGAGAAAGGCCGGGCATAATGGCCGGCACCGAAAAGCCGGACTATTCAAAAGCGGTTGACATAACCACTCGCGGAGCGTTGAAAGAAATGATTTTGCCGGGGGCTCTTGCCGTTATCGGGCCGGTTCTGGTCGGACTTTTACTTAAAGCCGAAGCCGAGGCCGGACTTTTGATGATAGGCACGATTGCCGGAGTTTTGCTCGCGACGGTTATGAATAACAGCGGAGGCGCTTGGGATAATGCCAAAAAATGGATTGAGGAAGGAAACATGGGCGGAAAGGGCTCCGACCCGCATAAAGCAGCTGTAACAGGAGATACCGTCGGCGACCCGTTTAAAGACACCGCCGGCCCCTCTCTTCACGTATTGATAAAACTTTTTGCCACGCTGACGTTGGTTTTAGCGCCTCTGTTTGTTTAATAGAATAAAAAGAAAAAGCCGCGAATTAAGCGGCTTTTTCTTTTGTCGCTTCGGATTTTATGGGCTGGTTGGATTTTTCTCTGGCCATTTCAACGAATTCGCCCGCGTATTTTTGCAAAGTTTCTTGATACGCCTCTTTCCCTTTTATTTCGGCATCAGCAATGTCGCCGTAAATTATCACTTTTTCCATTAGACCCCCGCCTCTTTTTGTTTTTTCGTGCTCCGGCGCGCTTGTAACATCTCCAACGATCCTAAATGTTTTATCTCCGCCCGGAATATTGACTGAAAAAAAGAAGTCGGCCCCGCGCCTGTCGAGCTCCGTGCCGACAACCGGAAAAACTTTAAGACGCCGCTGGTCCTCCGATTTTACAAAACCAAGTTCAAGCGCCACTTCGCCACGCAAATCTTTTAAAAATTTCCTTTCCGGCTTTGTCGGATCGCCGTCAAAATACTCTTCCACATATCCAAAAAGTTGTCCGGTTTTTTCCTGACTTCTTGTTTCAAGGGCTTTTTTGATTTCCGGCGGAGTATTTTTTTTAAATTTGGGCTTGCCGACAAGAAAGGCCTCATTTATCCTGCCCTCCCTTATTGGCATCGTTGACTCAAATCTCATATTTAAAAAATAACTTTTAATTTATAAAAAGAAAAGAAGCGGCCGAATATTCCAACCGCTTCTTCGCTGGGGCGCGTTTGCGCGCCTAGGAGGTCGGCTGCTCATACTTCTCGTCCAACAGCCGGAACAACGCCTTGTTCGCCCTGTCAAATTCACTTAGGTCTTTCAAGAAACTTTCTGCCATGGGCCTCGCGAGTTGGTTGGCGGGGTCCTTCAACACCAGAAGAAGTTCTTCCTTGGCCGCCGTCAACTGAAGCATGGTCGCGCGCACATTCGCGGCGGCTCGTTTGCTCGGGGCCTGTTTGGCTAAACGCTCCATGTCGGCGAGAACCTTGTTGCTTTTCTCAATGATTCTGGCCGCAAGCTGTTTCAGCCCCGGCTCGCCTCCGCCACCCGCAAAACTCACGGGCGGAAAAGCCAAAACCGCCAACAGCGCCAGAATTCCAAC
>CAYPMM010000023.1:0-15529 GCA_964412115.1 uncultured Candidatus Saccharibacteria bacterium
AACGCCGACCAAAAAGTAAAAAGCGACAACTTCCGATGCCGGCCTATTTTCAACCACGACTCTTATGCCATTTGAAAGCTTGGCGACTACCGGATGCGGCATTTCTTTTTCCTCCTTTTTTGTCAAACAAAAACCGCGCTTATGATAGCGCGATTCTCCGATAAGAGCAAGGTTTTTGTGCTATCAGCACCCTCCGCTGGCTTCTCCGCACTGGGTGCAGGTCAGGCAGGTGCCGGTGCGAATCATCATTCCTCCACAAATTCGGCAGACGGTCTCGGCGTAAACCACACTCGGCGCGGCACTCGGCATGGCGCCGGCGGACGCGGTCCTGACCGCTTGAGAGGATGTGTCTTTTTCCGGCTTTATAAAGTCCTTGGATATAATGTCTTCCAGGTGTCCCCCGTTTTTTCCGTTCATTCCGAATGATGCCAAATCGGAGTCCGGAAGAAATCTTAAAGCCAAGTATCTGAAAATGTAATCGGTTATTGAAGTTGCCACCTGAACATCCGGATTTTCGGTAAAACCCATCGGTTCGTATCTGCCGTATATGAATTTGCGGCAAAGAGTTTGCAAAGGGACATGATGCTGAAGAGCCATTGAAATGGAAATGGCGAAAGCATCCAGAAGTCCCGCCAATGTTGAGCCCTGTTTGGCCATGCGGATAAAAATTTCAGCCAAGGTGCCGTCGTTATAGGCGCTGTAAGTGAGGAAGCCCTTGTGTCCGGCAATAACAAATTTGTGCGTCTCGGAACTCCTGACTGGCGGCAGTTTGCGCTGGCTCGGACCGTGGCCCGTCCCGACATCCTTCGTTTTTTTATCCTCTTTTTTTCCGCTGGACAAGGGCTGGGCCGCCTTGCACCCGTCGCGATAAACGGCAAACGCTTTGAGGCCCATTTTCCAGCCCATCATAAGGGCATCGGTAATTTCTTCAACGGGCGTGGAAGCCGGCATGTTAAATGTTTTGGAAATGGCGCCCGAAATAAACGGCTGGACCGAGGCTACCATTTTTACGTGTCCTTGCCACGCGATTGAGCGGGTTCCGCCCGCGGGAGTAACGGCACAGTCAAAAACCGCCAGGTGTTCATCTTTCAGGTGCGGAGCCCCCTCCACGCGCCCGTTTTCTTCCACCCACGCGACAATATCGCCCGACTGTTCTTGAGAATAGCCAAGCCGTTTTAAGCCCGCAGGAATTGTTTCGGCCGCGAACTTCATCATTCCACCGCCCACAAGCTGTTTATAAATGACCGGCGCGAAAAGCGGTTCAATGCCGGTTGTGGCACAGTCCATCATAAGAGCGATCGTGCCGGTGGGCGCGATTACCGTTACCTGGGAATTTCTGACGCCGTAGTCCTTGGACAAATTCGCGGCTTCATCCCACGCGTCTTTTGCCGCCGAATACAGCTTTTCATCCGACAAGTGTTCTTTTTTTATGTTTTCAACTTCTTTGCGGTGCATCTCAATTACATTCAGCTGGGGTGCGCGATTCAGTTCAAAACCGGCGTAGGGCCCCATCTTTCCGGCAATCAAAGCGGAAAAACGATAGGCCTCCCCGCACATAAGAGCGGTAATTGAGCCGGCCCAAGCCCGGCCCTCTTCGGAGTCATAAGGAATGCCCAGAGTCGTCAGAAGTCCGCCGATATTCGCGAAACCAAGCCCCAACTGCCTGTAATCATGCGCCGTTTTTTCAATTTTTTCCGTGGGATAGGAAGAATGCCCGACAAGAATGTCCTGGGCTAGAATCACCACATCAACCGCTTGAATGAAATCCTTGACTTTGAAAGTTCCGTCGTCATTTAAAAATTTAATAAGGTTTATGGAGGCGAGATTGCAAGCGGAATTATTAAGATGCATATATTCGGAACAAGGATTGCATCCCTCAATCGGCCCGGTGTTCGGGCAGGTGTGCCAGCGGCTAATAGTGTCTTTATAATGAATCCCCGGGTCGGCGCATTCCCATGCCGCTTGGGCTATTTCACGCATTAGGTCCCGCGCGCGGTAGGTGTCGGCCTCTTTGCCCGAAACAACATAGCGAGTTTTCCAGTCGCCGTCATTTTCAACTGCCTTGAAAAATTCATCTGAAAGACGGACGGAATTATTGGCGTTTTGATACTGGATTGAGCGCCAGGCTGGCTCGTTGATGTCGGCCATGTTATAGCCCGCCCCAATCAAAGCGCGTACCTTTTTTTCTTCCTCCGCCTTACAGCGAATAAAATCAATTATGTCAGGGTGTTCGGCATCCAAAAGAACCATCTTTGCCGCCCGTCTGGTGGCGCCTCCGGAAGCAATCATTCCCGCCACAGAATCGGCTCCGCGCATAAATGAAACCGGACCCGACGAATATCCGCCCTGTGAAAGCGGTTCCTTGCTTGAACGAAGTTTTGAAAGATTGACGCCCGCTCCCGAACCGCCCTTAAAAATCATGGCTTCGGTCCGTATCCATTCCATGATTGACTCCATATTATCTTCGGCGTTTAGGATAAAACAGGCCGAGCATTGGGGTTTTTCTTTTACGCCCACATTAAACCAAACAGGGCTGTTGAAAGCGGCTTTTTGAAAAAGCAACAAATGGGTCAGCTCGTCTTCAAAGGTCTCGGCTTCTCTGGCGGAACGAAAATATCCGGAATTTTGTCCCCAAACCCTAATTGTCTTTACCACCCGATCAATAATCTGACGAATAGAGTGTTCGCGGGCCTCTCCGTGTCCCCTGAAATATTTTGCTCCAGCAATTCCCGAAGCGTTCAGCGACCAAAAAGAAGGAAACTCTCCTTTTACGTCAACCTGTTTTCCGGAAGGTCCCGCGGTTTTGTGCGTTCTGATTTCCCACTCAACATCTTCGTAAGGATGACGGCCGGGTTTCGTAAAATAACGCCGGACAGAGTAGCCCGGCTTTGATGATGTGTTTTGCGGTTTGGAGTTTAAAAGTTTGGCCTGTGACATAAGTTAAATAGTGGACAATAAAACTTTATATTTTTAATTATACTCCCGGCGCAAAAACCGCTCAACCGTATTAAAGGTTATAATTTTGTGGATAAGCCCGAAAAAAGCTGGAAAAATAAAAAACCGCCGGATGGGCGGACTATGAACGAGGGGTGTTACCCCCTCTTTGACCTCCTTAGAAACGCCGGAACGGCCTCCCAGTCGGTTTCATCGGCTTCTTCTTTTTTGTTTAAGATGACGCCGTTTGAGTTTCCGTTCTTTTCCTTGTCGTTTTGGAATAGTTTTTGTATCCGGCCTTCCGAAGGGAAGCCCGAAGCAATGACTGTTATCTTAAATTCTCCTTTTTTCAGCCGGTCGTCATGAAAAGCGCCGAAAATTACCTTGGCATCCTTATCAATCGCGCCGGTTATGGCCCGGGCAGCCTCCTGTATCTCCCACATGGTCATGTCCTCTCCGCCCGATACGGCAAAAAGAACTCCTCTCGCGCCATCAATGGACATGTCCAAAAGAGGAGAACTTATGGCTTCTCTGGCGGCCTCCTCGGCTCTTTTTTCTCCGGACGATTTCCCAATGCCCATTAATGCCGAACCCGAATTGGACATAATCGCTCTTACGTCCGAGAAGTCAACGTTTATTATTCCGGGCATGGTGATTAAGTCCGATATGCCCTGAACCGCTTGGCGCAAAACATCATCACACATGGCAAAAGCCGAAAGAAAAGAAGTGTTCTTGTCAACGACCGCGAGCAGTCGGTCATTTGGAATGACGATCATCGCATCCACGTTGTTTCTAAGTTTGGTCAGGCCTTCTTCGGCAATCTGAACTCTTTTAAGTCCCTCAAAAGCAAACGGCTTGGTGACAACGGCGATGGTCAAAATACCGGCTTCTTTGGCCATTGAGGCGACTACGGGTGCTGCTCCGCTTCCGGTCCCTCCGCCAAAACCGCAAGTGACAAAAACCATATCCGCGCCCTTAAGCGCTTCTTCAATCTCGGCTTTGTTTTCTTCGGCCGCCTGCCTTCCGAGATCGGGGTCCATGCCGGCCCCAAGCCCGCGAGTCACCGCGCGTCCGATGTGAATCTTTTTTTGCATCATACTGTGATGCAAATCCTGCGCATCGGTATTTATGCCTATGAAATCAACCCCTTTTACTTTGGAGCTGATCATGTGGTCAACGGCGTTTAAGCCCGATCCGCCGACTCCGACGACTTTTACCCGCGCGAATGTTTCTACGTCTGGTTTTACTTGAGGCATAAAAATTAATTTATATTGATAGTTTATAGTTTATGGTTTTCGGGCGCAACTTGACCTTGATAAAAAGATAGTTTGTATTTTTACGGCAAAAGGGATTTGAGCCAGCGCAAAACCGCGCCGCCGGTTTTGCGCGTGATTTCAAAACCGTAATCATTTTGTCCTTTGGCCGAATCGTGGGCCATAAGGCAGAGCCCGACTGCCACCGCCCAAGGCCCCGGCTCAAGCCCGTCGGGCATTCTCACTTCGTCAAATTGGCCGATTTGCGCCGGAAGTTCAAGATAATCTTTGGCAAAACCGGCAATTTCGGAAAGCCCGGCTCCTCCTCCGGTGAGCACTGCTCCGGCCGGAAGAAGACGCACCCGTTCAATTTTTTTCAAATGTTTGTTGGCCAGCTCAAAAATATCCGAGAGGCGGGCCGAAATAATTTCGGCCAGCTGTTTTTTTGCCGGAACAGACGGCGTTGAAAAATTTTTCTTCATTTCTTCGGCCTCGTCAATCGGTATTCTAAATCCCAGAGCCACGTCATTCGTGATGTTAAAAGAGCCGTACGGCAGAACTTCAAGCGATATGGGAAGACCCTCCTCAAAAACGACCAGGGACGAGGTTGAGGCGCCTATGTCCAGCAAAATTGAGCCGACTTCCTTGTGGCGCTTCGGCAAAACCGCCCGCGCCGCCGCAATTGGCGAGGCAACGACGTCTTCGGCCATCAAGCCGGCCAGCTCCATCGCGCGAACCGCGTTTCTTACGTCTTTTGACAAGGCAGTTACAAAAATTGAGTCGCACTCCAATTTTGAACCGGCCATTCCGACCGGATTCGGCGTTTTAAACTGCCCGTCAACCGTAAACGACAGAGGAAAGCTGTGCAAGACGTCCCGATTGGTAAGAGGCTCGATATTTGACTGGCACTGATCAACTGCCCGCTTGGCGTCAAATTCGGAAATCTCGTTAGAGGCCCTTGAAACCATAATCAGGCCCTTGGAACGAAGAGCCGACAAATCCGTTCCGCCGACGGACAAAACTCCCGAACGCAGGCGCAAGCCTGATCTTTTTTCGGCCATGGCCACCGACGCTTTAAGACTTTTTGAAACTTCTTCAACGTCAATTATTTTACCCCTTCTTATGCCTGTTGACGGCGCGAATCCGACGCCCAAAATTTTAAGGCCGCCTCCTTTTCCGTCCCATCCGCCGACGGCGCTTGAAACCCCCGAACTGCCGATATCAACGCCTAGGATAAAATTTTTAGCCATTTTTTCTCCGCCTTATTCATAATTTTAAATTCTTTTTGGGTATTGTGTTTAAAACCTTTTAAATGCAAAAGTGCGTGAATATATAAAAAAATAATGTGGGTTCTAAAAGATTGTCCAACGGCCTTTGCCTCGCTATGGGCTAAAGGCAGGTTTAAAAATATTTCTCCCGAATTCCCGCCAAACCCGAATGATAAAACGTTGGCCGGCTTGTTTTTTTGGCGGTATTTGCGGTTGATTCGCTTCATTTCTTTATCGCCGGCAAAAACAAGGCTTAAATCGTATTCTTTAAAAAGAACTCTGTCTTTAATCTTTTTCCAGCTCACCTGCGGCAGCGGAAACTTGGTAAGATTTATGACCATTTTCCAAATTAGCTATTTAAAGAGCGCCTTTTTGACCGCGTCTGAAACCCTGTCGCCGGAAGCCTTTCCTTTTAAAACCGCCATGGCCACCTTCATAACCTTGCCGAAGTCTCCCGGTCCTCCAGCACCCGCTTCACGGACACTTTCTTCAACAATACGCCCTAAATCTTCATCCGAAATTTCCGCCGGAAGATAAGAGGAAATTATTTTTGCCTCGCTTTCCTCTTTTAAAGCCGTTTCTTCCCTTCCGCCCCGGCGGAACTCGCCCGCGGCGTCTTTGCGCTTTTTAAGCTCTTTGGAAAGAATGTCCAGCGACTCCTCGTCCGAAAGACCGACGTCTTTTTTCAAAACTTCTATTTCACGATTCGCGATAGACGCCAAAACCATCCGCAAAACCGAAACCTTAAGGGCTTCGCCCGATCTCATGGCGCTTTTCAGGTCGTCTTCAATCTTTTTTTTGAGCATCTTAGCGCTCTTTTATTTTACCAAGTTTCCACAATTTTTCCAGCTCGCGCCTTCGCGCAATGCGCCTTAAAGCGTTTTTTTTCTTTTTAAAACTGGAGAGTTTCCGTTCGTGGAACCTAAGCTTTTTGGCTCTGGAAACAATTCCGGCCTGCTGGACCTTTTTGGTAAAGCGCCTTAGGGCGCTTGATGCCGATTCGTTTTCGTGTCTTTTTATTTCAGCCATAAAATCAGTTTATATATTTTTACTGTTTTGTCCAACCGCCCAGAAGATGCATGTGGAGATGGTCAATCACCTGCCCTCCGTCGCGTCCGACATTAAAAAGCAGTTTATAGCCTTTGAGGCCGGCTTTTTCGGCGAGTTCTTTGGCGGTAAAAATTAATTTTGAAATGATTTCTTTGTGATTATTTTTTAAGCGCGCTACTGACTGAATGTGTTCTTTGGGTATAACCAAATAGTGCATCGGAGCCGAGGGTTTTTTGTCTTCAAAAACCATAACGTCTTCGTCTTCAAAGATGACTTCGGCGGGTATTTCTTTTTTGGCAATTCGGCAAAAAACACAATCGTTCATTTTAGTTTTTAGTTTTTAGTTTTTTCTTTAAACTATCGATTATTTTTTCCTGCAAAACGGTCTCTTGGGCTCCGGTAGACATGTCGCGGATAATAATAGTTCCGTCAAGCGCCTCTTTTTGCCCTATAATAAGCGCGACCGGGGCTCCGGCCTTGTCGGCCGACTGCAACTGGGCCCTAAGGCTGTCTTTGGCCAGCGACTGGGCGACATTAAACTTGGCCTTGCGCAGAATCTCAAAAATAGCCAGGGTTTTTCTTTTGGCCTGCGGTCCCAATTGCACCATGTATATATCCGGTTTTTTTTCTTTGACCAAGTTGGCGCCTCTTGTTTTTAGTTCCTCAACCAAACGGTCAAGGCCTATGGCGCCTCCGACACCGAAAAGTTTTTTCTGACCCAGATTCTCGGCCAGATAATCATATCGCCCGCCCGAAGCAATAGCCGCTAATGGTGTTTTATCCGGCTCATTTTGTTTGGGATTATCGTCCGAGTCCCCGGCCGTTTTTTCCGCGTCCTTAGGGTGGTCGGCATTCTCCTTTTTTGACTGTATACCTTCGGCAAAAACTTCAAAAACAGTCCGCGAGTAGTAGTCCAATCCGCGAACCAAGCGCGGATTTATAAAATAAGGAACGGACAGGTCGTCGAGAAACTCCAGAACGCTTTTGAAATGCGCCCGGCATTCCTGGCAGACAAAATCAATTGTCTTTGGCGCCCCTTCCTTGAGTTCAACGCATGCCGGCTCTTTGCAATCCAGAAGGCGCAGGGGGTTTGTCTTGAGCCGGTTGCGGCAGTCTTTGCAAAGCGAATTAATTTTTCGGCGGTAATACGCCACGAGCTCTTTTCGGTATTCGCCCCGGCATTCCTTATCGCCGAGCGTATTTATGTGGACAACAAAATTTTTCAATCCCAATTCCTGAAATATCAAAGCAAAAACTCGGATGACAAGCGCATCAGCCGCTGCCGATTCGTCGCCTAAAATCTCCAAATCAAACTGGCCGAATTCGCGAAATCTGCCTTTTTGGGGATTTTCATGCCGGAAAAAAGAACCGTAAGTATAAAGCATTACCGGCTGGGGCCAGGATTGCATGCCATGCTCAAAATAAGCGCGCACCGCCGGCACCGTCCATTCCGGCCGCAAAACCAGATTATCGCCCCCTCTGGTTTTAAAAGCATACATCTGTTTTTCCACTATATCCGACGTTTCGCCCAAAGTCGGAGTAAAAATTTCGGCGTGTTCTATGTGCGGAGTGATAACCCGCCTGAAACCGTAAACGCGCGAGATTTCTTCGGCTTTGTTTTCAACCGCCTGCCACCAAAGAGCGTCGTGGGGCATTATGTCCCTCGTTCCTTTGGCCGTTTTTAAAAAATCTTTTTTGGATATTTTTTTCGGAGTCATAAAAAAGTAGTTTTTAATTAATTTCCAGGCATGTAAGCTAACGCCGTCGGAGGCCAGAGCCGGATTAAAGCCCGGCCGGTTATGTTTTCTTTGGGCAACGGACCCCAGCTTCTGGAATCCAGACTGAAACGGCTATTGTCGCCCATCACGAAATATTCCCCTTCGCCAAGCTTCCACTCAACTCCGTCAACAACCAGTTCCTCTCCGGGAAGTCCGACAATTCTTTTAATAAAATATTTTGACGGGTCTAGCGGGTAGCGGAAAACAACCACCTCATTTTTTTTTGGCTCATTCAAAAAATTATAAGTCAATTCATCAATGATAAGATAGTCGCCGGATGAAAATGTCGGCGCCATTGACTCCCCCGAGACTATAAACGGCTGGGCGATATAAAGCCGAATCGGCAAAACGATCACCAAAACAGTCAAGCCGAACTTGACTATTTCCCATACGCCCGCCCAAAATTTAGATTGCATTTGTTAAAAATAGCATGATTTTTGCCAAAAGAAAAGGCCCCCCGTATACTTAAACAATGAAAACAATAGTCGGTTTGGGAAATCCGGGCGGAGAATACGAGCAAACACGGCACAACGCCGGACGCGCGGCAGTTGAATATTTTGCCAAAAAAAATGATTTTCCGGACTGGCAAAAAAACTCAAACTTACAATCGATTGTAAGTTTAGAAAAAGTGGGCGAGGAAAAAGTAATGCTGGTTTTGCCGGAAACTTTTATGAATAATTCTGGCCGAGCGGTCAAAAACCTTTCGGCAAAAAATTTAATCGTTTTGCATGACGACATTGACCTGCCTCTTGGTAAATTCAAAATATCATACGGCCGGGGCTCAGGCGGACACAAAGGAGTTGAATCGGTAATCCGCGCCTTAAAAACAAAAGACTTTTGGCGCATGCGCATCGGCGTTTCGCCCAAACGCAAGCCGGAGCACAAAAAAATTCCGGATTTCCTGACATCGCCCATGAGAAAACCAGACTTTGAAACTCTTAAAAAATCCTTCAAAAAAATTTCAGACGCCCTTGAAACAATGATTTCGGAATCCGCCGAAAAAGCAATGAATGAATTTAACTAAAAAGAAAAACGCGGATTTTTGTCCGCGTTCGTTTTTTTAATTACCACCGATGAATGAATAACTTATTAGCACAACTCCCACAATAAGCATGACAACATCTGATTTAACATCATATTCCGACCGGCCCGAAAGCCAAAAAAGTAGCCCAAAGAATCCAAATCCAACCAGTATCCCGCCAAGGAATCCAATCACCCTTATTCCTCCTCCAAAAAGAACCCTGTCTTGTATATATCACGGTTTCATCTAAAATGCAATAGTTGCCGGAAAAAGCAACCAAACAACTTAATACGCTTCTGATTGCCGGGCTCACCCCATATTTTTTGGAAAAGCCCGTTTTGTGGTGGGAAGAAAACGAGGAAGAGATAATAAAAAAGCGCGGGCTTAATCCGGCCTGGACCAAAAACACGGTTTTAGTTGAGGAAGGAGAAGAAATAAAACAAAGCGAATTTTTGCGCAGAATTTCGGAACTCGGATATGAAAAGGTATTTCAAACAATTTATCCGGGGACTTACAAAGTCCTTGGCTCAGCGGTTGTCATTTTGCCGATAAATAAAAAAATTCCGTACGCCGTTGAATTTTTGGGCAACGCGATTGAAACGATTGAAAAGCATGAGACGATTGAAAAAGAGACACTGGGGTTAAAACCAAAAAAAGATTCCGAATTTAACTTGGCTAACGGCGACTATGTGGTACATATTGACCACGGCATTGGTATTTTTCGCGGAGTAGTTGAAAAGGAAACGGGCCAAAATTATTTTAAAATTGAATATGCTTCTCCTAGAGACGGCACCGAGCCCGACGCCTTATTCGTTCCGATTTCGGAAAAGAAGAGAGTTGAACCGTATTACGGCCTTGAGCGTCCCCGATTGAGCCGCCTGGGAACGCAGTTTTGGATAAAAACAAAAAAGAAATCGCGCGAAGATATAATCGCGTTTGCCCAAGAACTTATAAAAATTTACAAAAACAGAGTCGTTCAAAAACGTCCGCCGTACGCTCCGGACGAACTTGAAAAAAACGTCTGGGACGCTTTTGAGCACGAATTGACATCAAGCCAAGAACGCGCGATGGAAGAAATTTTCGCGGATATGGCGCGCAACGAACCGATGGAAAGAGTTCTTACCGGCGACGTGGGTTTTGGAAAAACGGAACTGGCGTTGCGCGCCTCGCTTCGCTCGGCGCTGAATGGCAGGCAAACGGCGATACTCGCGCCAACGACCGTGCTTTCGGACCAGCATTTTTCGGTTTTTCAAAATCGCTTAAAGTCACTGCCGGTTAAAATCGCCGCGCTTTCGCGTCTGACTCCAAAAAAAGAAAATAAAAAAATATTAAAAGAACTTGGGGAGGGTAAAATAGATATTGTCATAGGCACACACCGGCTCTTTTCAAAAGACATAAATTTCAAAAATCTGGGGCTGGTGATAATAGATGAGGAACAAAGATTCGGCGTCAGGCACAAAGAACATTTCAAAAAACTGCATCCGTCTTCCGACATCCTCTCTTTGTCCGCCACGCCGATTCCAAGGACGCTTGCTTTCTTTCTTGCCGGGGTGCGCCCCGCCTCGCAAATCAAAGAGGCGCCACGCGGTCGCAAAGCGCCTCTTACAAAGGTTTTACCATTTTCAAAGCGCCTTATCAAGGAAGCGCTCAAAGCGGAACTCGGGCGTAAGGGACAAGCCTATTACGTGTCGGGGCGCATAAGAACGATTCCTAAAACGATTGAGATACTCAAAGGCCTCGTCCCTAAAGCGAAAATAGGCGCGATTCACGGCCGGATGCCCGAAAACGAAATAATTAAAACGATGCGCGCGTTTCGCGATAAAAAAATAGATGTTTTAATTTCAACCACAATCATTGAAAACGGTCTTGATATTTCTTCGGTCAATACCATGATAGTCGAGAACTCGGCGCTTCTCGGTCTTTCACAG
The DNA here is from genome assembly GCA_964412115.1 of uncultured Candidatus Saccharibacteria bacterium. Taxonomy (GTDB): domain Bacteria; phylum Patescibacteriota; class Minisyncoccia; order HO2-45-28; family HO2-45-28; genus HO2-45-28. Next base: position 11,233 of record CAYPMM010000023.1, read on the forward strand.
GCGCACCAATTAAGAGGCAGGATCGGGCGCGGCACGACGCAGGCCTCCGCTTATTTTTTATACCATCCGCAAAGTCTGACGCCGGATGCAGAAAAACGGCTCGGCTATCTGCTTGAATTGCAGGAGCTTGGCTCAGGGCTTGAAATAGCCAAACGCGATTTGGAAATACGGGGCGCTGGAAATATTTTAGGAAAAGAGCAGTCGGGCATAGCTAATCGCATCGGCTGGAATCTGTATTTCCAATTCATCAACGAGGCGGTGGAAGAATTGAATTAAAAATACTCGACATCCGATGTCGAGTATTTTTAATAATTTTTATTTATTATTTTATTTTGCTTCTTCTTTCGCCGCTTCCGCGGTTTTTTCTTCTGCTTTTGCGGCTTTGGCTTCGTCCCCAAGATAAACCAAAGTCATTTTGCGCTCCGCGGGTTCAAACAAAGTTATCTGGAAAGGATAAGTTTTACCAAGCTCAATTTTTTCGCGCATCATTTTTTCCGTCCCGAATTCCGAAATGTGGGTGAGTCCGGCCATACCCTCTTCAACCGCAATCAAAGCTCCGTACCTATTCAAACGGATAACCACGCCCTGCACGATATCGCCCTTTTTATATTTTTCCTTGGCTTTGTCCCACGGATCGGGCTCCAAGGCCTTGATGGAAAGAGAAATTTTGCCGCCCTCAACGGCTATTATTTTGGCTTTTATTTTTTGGCCGGCCTTAAAAAGGGTCCGCGGGTCTTCAACCAAAGACCATGAAAGCTCCGAAATGTGAGACAGACCCTCCAGCCCCTCTTCTATTTTTATAAAAACTCCGAAATCAACGACGCCGGTTATTTCGCCCTCAACCGTGTCGCCGACTTTATATTTTGATAAAACTTCTTTAAACTCCTCGGTTTGCGTTTCTTTTTCCGAAAAAATCAACTTGCTCTCTTCCTGGTCGGCGGTAATTATGGTCACGACAAGCGTCTGTCCGATCATTTTTTTAAGCTCCTCCATAATTTTATCCTTATCGCCCCCCTCCACCCGCGGATAGTGGGTTGAACGGAGCTGGGATGCCGGAAGAAATCCCTGAATACCCTCCCACTCCATAACCAGACCTCCTTTATTTGCCTCTTTAATTTTAAGCTCCAAGGGAATTTTTTTCTCGGCAAGGTCTCTGGCTTCGCGCCAGACAATTTCAAGCCCGGCTTCTTTAAGCGAAAGCTCAACATAGCCGTCCTCATTTTCGGGTTCAACGACTTTAGCCGTAATCCGATCACCCATGCGTATATTGGAGACCATGTCTCTGGCGGCAATAATCTCCCGGCCATAAACTACGCCGGTGCCGACTGAACCCAAGTCAACGAAGAGGACCGATTTTTTGCGGGCAATAACTATGCCCTCCACAAAATCTCCCGCTTTAGGAGCGGATTGTCCGGCCGATTTAAAAAGATACTCCATCGGGCTTAATTCGGCCCTTTTTGGCTCCATAAGCTGTTCGGTGTTTTTGTCTGAATATTCATCCATAGAGGGGAGTATATAAGCTGGATTTTCATCCGTCAATCCTATATAATAGACCCATATGGTCATCACTTATTACGGTCTTTCCTGCTTCAAGGTGTCTTCGGGCGAGTTTGTTTTGGCTTTCGACCCGCCGTCCAAAAAGTCGTCTTTCAAATCTCCGCGTTTCAGGGCCGACGCGGCGCTGATAAGCCATGACCACGAAAACCATAACGGCTACGAAATGATTTCCGGCAAGGAAAACGCTCTGCCTCTTAAAATAGACGGCCCGGGCGAATACGAACTGCAGGGCGTAAACATTTCCGGAATTTCATCGTTTCACGACTCGGTTTTGGGAAAAAAACACGGCTTAAACACGATTTATGTTGCTGAAGTTGAAGGCATAAAAATCTGCCACTTTGGAGATTTCGGAGAAAAAGAACTCGGAAACGAGGCCCTTGAGAAAATCGCGCCGGTAGACATTTTATTCCTGCCTATCGGCGGAAAAGACGTCATGGAACCGGAAACGGCATCGCGCGTAGCCAACCGGCTTGAGCCAAAAATAATAATACCGATGCATTATGAAAAAAAGGAGCTTGCGGAGTTTTTAAAAGAAGCCGGGGTTGAATCGGTTAAAGCCGAAGAAAAACTAACCGTAAAAAGAAAAGAACTGCCCGAAGGCAAGGCGCAAGTCGTGGTGTTAAAACCGTCAATTCAATAGAATTAAAAATTACGTCAAACAAATGAGCGTTTTGGATTTCATAGAAAAACTGCAGAAAAAACCGGTTGAATCGCGGGAAAAAATACTCGCGGTTTCGGTAATAACCATTATGATTCTGCTAACCGCGGTTTGGGTCCAAACCGTCAGGCGCGATTTTTCGGGCTCCGCAAGACAAGACGCCGGCCCTTTAAAGTCGCTCTGGACTGCCGCCGAAAACGGATTTAAAAGTACCGTAAACCAATTTCAAAATCTTAAAAATTTATAATTTAAAAATATGGCCGAAAACGATAAAACGCGGATAACCCAAAGAGACATCGTCAAAGAAATGCGCGAGTCGTATTTGGATTACGCCATGTCGGTCATAGTCGCAAGGGCTCTGCCCGACGTCAGAGACGGCCTAAAACCGGTGCACCGGCGGATACTTTATACCATGCACGAAATGGGACTTACTTCGGGCGCCAAATTCAGAAAATCGGCGGCTATCACCGGAGACGTAATGGGCAAATACCATCCGCATGGCGATACGGCAATTTACGATTCCATGGTCCGGATGGCTCAGCCCTGGAACATGCGCTATCCCCTGATAGACGGACAGGGAAACTTCGGCAACATTGACGGAGATTCGGCCGCGGCCCATCGCTACACCGAAGCGCGGATGACGCCGATTGCCGCCGAAGTGCTTCGCGATATTGAAAAGGACACGGTTGATTTTCAGCTCACTTACGACGGAACGAGAGCGGAGCCGAAACTTTTGCCGTCCGCCATACCCCAGCTTTTGCTGAACGGCTCTTTGGGAATCGCGGTTGGAATGGCGACCAACATCCCGCCGCATAATTTAAACGAAATAGTGGACGCGACCGCCCATTTGATAGACCACCCGAAAGCCTCAACCGAAGACCTGGTCAAATTCGTGCAGGGTCCGGACTTTCCGACCGGAGGCCTTGTTTTTGACAAAAAAGAAATCCACCAGGCTTACGCTTCCGGACGCGGAGGAGTGGTCACGAGGGGCGAGGCGGAAATAATAGAAAAAAAACCCGGGCAATATCAAATCGCGGTAAGCTCCATTCCGTATCAGGTCAACAAATCCGAACTGATAATCAAAATGGCCGAACTGGTGCGCGAGAAAAAAATAGAAGGCATAAAGGACATCAGAGACGAGTCGGATAAAGACGGCCTCTCCATAATGATAGACCTCAAACAAGACGCTTTTCCGCAAAAAATACTGAACAACCTTTACAAACATACCGACCTTGAGCGGGTATATCACTTCAACATGCTGGCGTTAGTTGACGGAATACAGCCGCAAATACTTTCGCTTAAAGTATTCCTTGAAAAATTCGTGGAGCACCGCAAGGTAGTCGTTGAACGCAGAGCGAAATTTGACTTAAATAAAGCCGAGGAGCGGGCCCATATTCTGGAGGGGCTGAAAAAGGCGCTGGATCATATTGACGCCATAATTAAAACAATAAGAAGTTCCGATGACCGCGAAACGGCGAAGAAAAATCTGATTAAAAAGTTCTCGTTTTCCGAGCGCCAAACCGACGCCATCTTAGACATGCGCTTGTCGGCTCTGGCTAATCTGGAGCGCCAGAAAATTACCGACGAACTTAAAGAAAAACAAAAACTTATCCGCGACATCAAAGCCCTGCTTAAAGACCCCAAAAAAATCCTTGAGGTCATCAAAAAAGAACTCGCGGATATTAAAAACAAATACGGAGACGAACGCAAAACAAAAGTCGTCCAGCACGCGGCCAAATCGTTTAAAGCCGAGGACCTGATACCGGAGGCCGAACAGGTAATGGTTTTAACCAAAGGCGGATACGCAAAAAGGGTCAATCCCGAAGAATACCGCCTGCAAAAACGCGGGGGGAAGGGCCTTATCGGCGCCGAAGTTAAAGAGGAAGATGTGGTCAGCGTTTTTCTTTCGGCCAACACCCACGACGACCTTCTTTTCTTTTCATCTTTGGGTAAAGTTTATCAGACCAAAATGTACGACGTGCCTGAAGGCAGGCGGACGGGTAAAGGAAAGTCGGTGTTAAACATTTTACCGCTTGCTTTAGGCGAAGACATAACGTCGGTGCTGGCGGTGCCAAAAACAAA
>CAYPMM010000024.1:0-15105 GCA_964412115.1 uncultured Candidatus Saccharibacteria bacterium
GCGCTTCGTTGACATCGAAGAGGCCAGAAGTTCGATCCTTCTACCGCGCACAAATCGTTTTATGTTATAATTATTCATATGGCAAAAATTATTCTTAGAGCTATTTTGTGGGGTGCCGTTTCGTGGCTTGTTTTGAGTTTAATTTTATTTTTCGGTGCCGGATTTTATAGCGGTTTTATAGCCCAAGACCCGGGAGCCGAAGTTTCGCCGTTGGCGCTTATTGTCTTGAGATATGCCGTTTTACTTTTGGCTCTAGGTATCGCGGCCGTTGTTTTTATAAAAGAGGAGAAAAAACTCCCTGAGCCGTTTAAACCCATTCCGCCCAAACCAGTTTTTATCCCGCCCGCTCAACCCATTCCGCCCATTAAACCAATTTTACCCAAACCGCCGACAATAACGCCCATCCCTCCGCCCAAACCGGCACCGGCTCCGTTTGTGCCTCCAAAGCCGGTTGAATCCAAAACTTTTGTTCCCCTCACTTCTCCCACTCCACCAATTAAACCCACCCCGCCCATTCCTCCCAAACCCATTGAATCTGCCGGCATGTTTGTTCCTCCAAAACCGTTTGTTCCGCCAAAAATTTCCGGGCCGACAATACAGCCGACAAGGCCTTTCGGACCACCGCCCGTGCAGACTTCTACGCCGCCGCCCTTGCCTAAATCCGAGGACTTAAAAAAGACTCCGGACCAGACGCCGTGGAGCTGAATATAATTTACGAAGACAAAAATTTTCTGGTTTTAAACAAACCGGCCGGCGTGGTCGTGCACCCCGACAAAAATCACCACGAAAACACACTCATCCAGGAAATTGTTAAAAAATATCCGGAAATCCGCGAAGTAAGCGATGCTTCGACGGACCCATCATTGCGGCCGGGCATTGTGCACCGTCTGGACAAAGATACTTCGGGCGTTTTGCTGGTGGCTCGAAACCAGAACTATTTTGACTATCTAAAGTCCCTTTTCCAAAAAAGGGAAGTTAAAAAAACTTATTTGGTTTTAGTCGCGGGGTTGGTTAAAAATGACGAAGGCGTAATTGACTTGCCCATCGGGCGCAGCCGTAAAGATTCACGTCGTCGCATTGCGGGTAAGGGAGCCTCGGGTAAATTAAGGGAAGCGAAGACAGAATACAAAGTCGTTAAACGATTTAGTGACTTTACTTTTTTGGAAGCAATGCCTCTGACTGGACGCACTCACCAGATCCGCGCGCATTTTTCCGCAATTAGCCGTCCGGTTGTCTGCGATAAAATTTATGGCGGGAAAAAACCAGTTTGCCCCGCGGGGCTCACTCGCCAGTTTCTTCACGCCTGGAAACTTGAATTTGTTTTGCAGTCAGGCGCAAAAATGTCCTTTGAAGCCGACTTGCCGGAGGATTTGGAAAAAGTTTTAGATTTTTTAAACAAATAAATTGACACGGCCAAAAAGTAAACACAACCTGACGGCCGTCAGGTTGTGTTTACTTGTGCTTGCGCGTACACAAAGTTTTTGTTTGTTGCAATGTATATTGCGCCACAAAATAAAACCTGATAATCTTGCAGATATAGCGGGTGTAGTTTAATGGCAGAACATCTGGTTGCCAATCAGATAGCGGGAGTTCGATTCTCCCCACCCGCACCAAGTGAAAATTCTTGGCATTGAAACTTCTTGCGACGAGACGGGAATAGCGTTGGTTGAAGCTAGAGGGGGTTTAAAAAATCCACGTTTTCGCGTTTTAAAAAATTTGGTTGCCTCGCAAATTAAAATCCACGCGCCTTACGGCGGGGTTGTCCCTAATTTAGCCAAACGCGAGCATGCCAAAAACCTCCCGCTATTGCTCAAAAAACTACTTGGCGGAGGGGTCGCCAAGTTTGATGTGATTGCCGTGACTACGGGACCGGGGCTTGAGCCGTGCTTGTGGGAGGGAATAAATTTTGCGCAATTGCTGGTAAAGGAACACAAAAAACCAATTGTTGCCGTCAACCACATGGAAGGACACATTGTTTCGGTTCTTTTAAAGAACCGAAACGGAAACATCCAACATCTAATTTCCAACATCCAATTTCCTGCGATAGCATTGCTGGTATCGGGAGGCCACACCGAATTGGTCCTAATAAAAAACTGGCTAAATTATAAAATAATAGGTGAAACGTTGGATGACGCGGTGGGCGAAGCATTTGATAAGGCCGCCCGCCTGATCAGTCTTCCCTATCCCGGCGGCCCAGCCCTGTCCAAGCTGGCCGGAACGTTGACCAGACATCCTATGTCTGGTCAAGTTAAGTTGCCGAGGCCGATGATTAATTCCAAAGATTTAAATTTTAGTTTTTCAGGACTGAAAACCGCCGTTCTTTACGCTCTCCGTGATGACCCTAAAATAAACAAAGCCGTGCTGGCCAAAGAATTTCAAAACGCCGCGGTTGAAGTTTTGGTGTTCAAAACACTAAAAGCGGTTGAAAAATACAATCCTAAAACTTTGATTGTTGCCGGTGGGGTCGCGGCAAATAAACATCTTCAGAAAGAACTAAACCGCAAACTAAAAACTATTGACCACAAACTTAAACTTTTGTTTCCCGAACAAAAGTTTACCGGGGACAATGCGGCCATGATCTCCGCCGCGGCTTATTTTCACGCGCTCAAAAAGGATTTCGCAAAACCAGCCAAACTAAATGCCTCAGGCCGGCTTAGTTTGTAAAAATTTTTACCAAATTCCAAATTTATCACACTGATACGATCGTAACGATTTGGTTAATTTAAAAAATTAAAGAGGACTTTTAAAGGATACTGTTGCGGGCTAGAATAATACTTATGGCGCCTGATTTCTCAAAACCCTACGACCCGAAGGGGGTGGAGGATAGAATTTATAAACGCTGGGAGGCCAGCGGTTATTTTAATCCCGACAAACTTCCCCCGCCTTCGGCCGGGCAAGTTGCCATGCGCAAAAAATCTTTCACCATAACAATTCCTCCCCCAAACGTTACCGGATCTTTGCACATGGGACACGCCCTAAACGCGACGATACAGGACATAATAATACGCAAAAAAAGAATGGAAGGGTTTAGGACGCTGTGGCTTCCCGGAATAGACCATGCCGGCATTGCTACGCAAAATGTCGTTGAAAAGGAACTGAGGAAAGACGGATTGTCCAGACATCAGCTTGGGCGCGAAAAATTTTTAGAAAAAGTTTGGGAGTGGAAAAAAAAGTACGGAGGAATAATTTTAGACCAGCTTAAAAAAATAGGGGCTTCAGCCGACTGGTCCAGAACCCGATTCACAATGGACGAAGATTACCAAAAGGCGGTGGCCGAAGCGTTTCTCCACTATCAAAAAAAAGGATGGATTTACCGAGGCGAGCGAGTCGTTAACTGGTGTTCCAGGTGTCAGACCAGTTTGTCGGATTTGGAGCTGGAATACACCGAAGAAAAAGGAAATCTGTGGTTTATAAAATATCCGCTAAAAAAGGGCGGTCATGTCGTTGTGGCTACCACCAGGCCGGAAACAATGCTCGGCGATTCGGCGGTAGCGGTAAATCCAAAAGACGCGAGATATAAAAATATTGTGGGACAAAGCGCGCTATTGCCGATAAAAAATCGCGAGATTCCGGTAATTGCCGACCGCAGGGTTGAACAGGATTTCGGAACAGGGGCCGTAAAAATAACTCCGGCACACGATTTTTTGGACGCTGAAATCGGAAAAGACCACGACTTGCCGGTTTTTAAAGTGATTGCGGAGACCGGAAAAATGACTGCGGAGGCAGGACAAATTTGCGAGAGTCTGAATACTGAAGAATGCCGAAAAAAGGTGGTTGAAGAGCTTGAGCAGCAAGGGTTAGTTGAAAAAATAGAAGAACTTACCCACAATGTGGCGCGCTGTTATCGCTGTAATCGCATCATCGAGCCGATTCCTTCAATGCAGTGGTTTTTGAAAATGTCGGCCCAAGGCCGATCCGCCTCGGGCGGAGATAGCTTGGCCGACATGGCAATAAAGGCCGTAAAATCCGGAAAAATAAAGTTTCATCCGAAAAGATTTGAAAAAACATACTTTGACTGGCTTAAAAATATTAAGGACTGGACCATATCCCGCCAAATCTGGTGGGGACACAGAATTCCGGTTGATGGCGAGACGGATGTTTTGGACACCTGGTTTTCTTCGGCCCTTTGGCCCTTCGCGACTTTGGGATGGCCGGAAAAAACGAAAGATATTAAAACTTTTTATCCGACACAAGTTTTATCCACCGCGAGAGATATCATAAATCTTTGGGTCGCGCGCATGATTTTTTCCGGAATGGAATTTGAGAAAAATATTCCGTTTAAAGACGTGATAATCCACGCGACGATTCTTACAAAAGACGGTAAAAGAATGTCCAAATCGCTTGGCACCGGAGTTGACCCGCTTGGCTTAATTGGACAATACGGGGCCGACGCTACGCGCTTCGCTTTAATCTGGCAGGCCATGGGCGGGCAGGACATGCGCTGGTCGGAGGAGGCTATTATCGCCGGAAAAAAGTTTTTGAATAAAATCTGGAACGCGAGCCGTTTCGTGCTTGATAAAACAAAAGAGTTTGACGGCGGATTAAAAAAACCAAAAACACTTACCGCCGAAGATAAAAAGATAATTGCTTTGTTTTCCAAAATCAAAAAAGAAGTCTCCGGTAAAATAAATAAATACGAATTCGGCCCGGCGCTTCACTCCTTGCACGATTTTTTCTGGCACGACTTTTGCGATGTTTATCTGGAGGTTTCTAAAAATCAGATCGGCGACCCCAAAACCCAAGAAAACACCAAAAATATTTTAATTCATGTTCTGTCCGGCTCCTTGAAGCTTTTGCATCCGTTTATTCCCCACATTACAGAAGAAATATGGTCAGCGATGCCCGACGGCAAAAAAAATCTTTTAATTATTGAAGCATGGCCCAAGTAATAGCTAACCCTCTTGCCGGAATATCGGCCGCGGTTGGCGGTTTGATTACCGCCTTGATCTGGCTTTGGTTTTGGCTCCGCGAAGACCCCCATCCCGAACCGCGAAAAACTCTTTTTTTGGCGTTTGGCGCCGGAGCACTCGCGGTTTTTGCCGCCCTTTTTTTGGAAGAGGCCAGTTTTTATCTCGGAATAGATTTTGGTTTCTGGTCAAGAAACGAATTGTCCTTTTTTCTTTTTGTAGTCTGGGCGGGAATTGAAGAGCTGTTAAAATACTTTGCGGCTTATTGGGCGGCCTTGCGTAAAGATGTTTTTGACGAGCCGGTTGACGCGCCGGTGTATCTCATCACCGCGGCCCTGGGTTTTGCAGCGTTTGAGAATATTTTAATGCTTTTCGGCCTGTTTCAAAGCGAGGTCGCAAGCGGAATCGCGGCCGCGCATCTTCGTTTCGTGGGTGCTACACTTTTGCATGTTTTAGCCTCATCAATCGTCGGTCTATCCATAGCCTTTGACTTTTTCCACAAACACCACCGCTGGCGCAATGCTTTGGGCGGGCTGGTGCTGGCCACCCTGTTGCACGCCGTTTTCAATTTCTTTATAATGAAAGGAGGAGCCGAAGGAATGATTTACGTTTTCTCGGTGGTCTGGGTCGGAATAATAATTTTAATACTTTCTTTTGAGAAAATTAAAAAAGAAAAGCCGCCGATTTATTAAATTAGGAAATAAAAAAATAAAACAAACATGCCAAAAGACAGGCGATCGTTTCTAGAAAGGTTGACCGGCGCCGTGCCGGCAGAAGAGGAAGACGTAAAAACTTTCAGCTTCAAGGGCGACGCGGATAAAAAAGCGCCGTTGCCCGAGACCTCGGACGAAGGCCAGCTTTTGGTTGACGTTTATCAGACCCCGGACGAAATAATCATCCAGTCCGTGGTTTCGGGCGTAAAGCCGGACGAACTTGATGTTGCCATAACCTCTGAAATGGTAACTGTTCGCGGAAAACGGGAAAGGGGCGGCCACATTTCCGATGAAAATTATTTTTATCAGGAGCTTTATTGGGGTTCTTTTTCCCGCTCAATTTTGCTTCCGCAGGAAATTGACGTTGAATCGTCTGAGGCAACTTTGAAAAACGGCTTACTTACGGTCAGGCTTCCGAAAATAGATAAAGCCAGAATCCAAAAACTGAAAATAAGACAGGAGTAAATTGTGTTTGACTAAATAACTATTGACGGCTAACATTTTGTTATGCCGCGGTAGCTCAGTGGTAGAGCGCAGCCCTGAAGAGGCTGGCGTCGGGGGTTCAATTCCCTCCCGCGGCACACTTCGACAAGCTCAGTGTAAACAAAAACAAAACCCCGTTTAGCGGGGTTTTAAAGTTTATTGAGCCGTCTTAAGACAATATTTTTTTCTGCCATCCATATTTCTGTTCCAAGGGCTTCATAATATTCCAGGAAGATTTAATTTTATTCCACATGATTTTCACCGGAGATTCATCAAATTCAACCGTTACGTCAAGATAGCCGTTCTCAACAATTTTCCCAATCCTTCCGTCTTCGGCGCGAAACATTTTTTCAACGAGTTCGCCCGGCTCAAGTGCCCCCATTCCATCCCCGACCCAAATAAAGGTTTCCCGTTTTTTCATTTTGAAATTCCCGATTGATGCAGAAAATACCAGAAGATCAAAACGAATGAAACCGCGAGGACAAAAAACATCAGCTCAAATACTTTATTGACGGCAAAAATGTGAAAAGAGTAAAACAAAGCTCCGAAAAGAACAGTAAGAAACCCGACGACAAAAAGCATTTAATATCCTCCAGTATTTTTGATCTTTTATTAGTATACCATAAATTTTTGTGCGCGCTCGAGGGATCGAACCCCGGGCCTACCCGGTGTAAACGGGTCGCTCTACCACTGAGCTAAGCGCGCGATGTGGGCGGGGGGAGACTTGAACTCCCACGGGATTTCTCCCATAAGGTCCTAAACCTTACGCGTCTGCCAATTTCGCCACCCGCCCATTTTAAGACTAAAAAAATTTTAACATATTTTTGTGTTGGCGTCCAAGTTTTGATACCTGTTGTGTTTTTATGTTTATTTTGTTATCATTTGAACATGGATTCAAGTAGGAATAAAAATAATCTCAAAAAAGAACTCAAAGACAAAAACGCCGTTGTCGCCTGCGCGCGGGAATTCCACGTGGTCGGCGACCTCACACGGCTTAAAATCTGTTATCTTTTATGCCGGCACAAAGAACTATCCGTCGGAGAAATTGCCGATATGGTCGGCGCTTCCATTTCAGCCGTCTCGCACACTCTTAAAAAATTACAAAAAGCAGACATTGTGGAGCGTCGTCGGGATTTCCGTAACGTGTATTATCAATTAAAGAAAACGCCATTTGTGCGCGTTTTAAAGAGACGATTAAAAGTATGAAAAATTACGATTATCAGCTTGTCATTATAGGCGGCGGAGCGGCCGGTTTTGCGGCCGCCATCAAAGCAGACGGCTTAAAAATTAAAACTTTAATGATATCGGGCGGTAAGGTGCCTTTGGGCGGAACCTGTATAAATGTCGGATGCATGCCTTCAAAAAGACTGCTTACCGCAGCCGAAGCTTATTGGAACGCGCGTCACAGCAAGTACGACGGCGTAGCCGACAGCGCGCCGGATTTGGATTTTAAAAAAGTTGTCGAATCCAAAGACGCGTTAATCCGCAAACTTCAAGGGAAGGCGTATGCCGGAACTCTTAAATTTTTGGTTTACGTCACTCTCAAAGAAGGAGACGCGAAATTTATTGACGAGCACACGGTTGAAATAACCCATTCGACAAGCTCAGGGCAGGCCGGTGAGAAAATTACCGGAGAAAAATTTTTAATTTCAACCGGCTCATCCACTTTTATTCCGCCGATTGAAGGGCTGGATAAAGTCGCGTATCTCACCAATATTGAGGCCTTGGGTTTGAAAGAGTTGCCCAAATCAATGATTATTTTGGGCGGCGGCCCTCTGGGCCTTGAGTTTTCCCAGATGTTCAATCGTTTCGGGACAAAAGTTACGGTCTTGCAATCCGCCGACAGAATAGCTGACCGCGAAGAGCCGGAGCTCTCGGATTTTCTGAAAAAGAAACTTGAAGAAGAGGGTATAACGATTTACACGTCCGCTAAAACTAAAAAAGTAAAACAAAACGGCGATCTCATTAATATAACGGCCGAAGTTAATGGCAAAGAAATAGAGATTGAGGCGGAAAAAATACTGGTTGCCTCAGGGGTGAGAGCTAATACTCAATCATTAAATCTTGAGAATATCGGTATTCGTATCGGCGAAAGAGGCGGGGTTCTAACCAATGAATTTTTACAAACAGACCTGCCTCACATATTCGCCGCCGGCGACGTTGTGGACCAGCCGGGCGAAGAGGTAAATCTTAAACTGGAAACTGTTGCCGGCAAAGAAGGGTTCGTTGCCGCGTCTAATCTTCTTGAAAATAAGGGCATTAAAGTTGATTTTCGCTCCGTACCTCATGCCATTTTCACCGACCCGCCGCTGGCAAGCGTCGGCCTTACTGACGCTCAAATCGTCAAGCAAACGGGGCTAGTATGCAGCTGCCGCACCTTGAGTTTGGAACTTGTTCCCAAGGCGCATATTTTGGAAGCATCAGACGGCTTAATCAAAATGGTAACTGACTCAAAAACCGAGGAGGTGGTCGGAATCCATATGGCCGGCGCTAAAGCCGATGAAATAATTTCCATTGCCGGTTTCATTATCAAGCATCGCATGAAATTAGATGATATAATTGAAAATACGTTTATTTTCCCGACCATGGCCGAGTCAATAAAATGGGTGGCGCAGTCATTCAGGAAAGATGTCAGCAAGCTTTCCTGCTGTACCGAATAAACACATGAAAGCTCCGGAATTTATAACCGAAAATGAACAATGGCTTAACCTGCCTATTGGCCGGGATTCCAAACCGCCCACACTTGCCGGGCTAAAAGGCAAAATAGTTTTGGTTAAATTTTGGACTTTTATGTGCTCCTGGTGCCAGCAGGATTTGCCGGGTATTATGAAGATAGAAAAGAAATATAAAGATAAAGGTTTGGCAGTACTTGGTATTCATTCTCCGGAAACAACTTTTGAGCGGGACACCGAAGCTCTCAAGAAACAAATGAAAGTTTTGAAAGTGGATTTTCCGGTGCTTACCGATAACGCGAAACAAAATTGGAAAGCATACAAGGTGGAAAATTGGCCCGCGTATTATATAATTGATAAGGATGGTAACATTATTTTTAATATTCTTGGTCCGGGAGTCGAGAACCAATTAGAAGAAGAAATAAAAAAAATAATCTAGATGAAAGAATCTAACATAAACATAAAAGCATTGGCGCTTTTGGGAACGCTTAAAACCGGCGACGAACTTTCCAATACCGAAGAATTGGTTGATGACCTGTTCGGCCATTTTGGCGAATATGATATTTCTACGGAGAAAATTCGTCTTGCCAATCTGAATTTGCCCGTCGGCTTGTTGGAAAAAATGTCCGACGGCGATGACTGGCCGCGTGTGGCCCAGGCGATCCGCGAGGCGGATATCGTAATCTTTGCCACGCCCATTTGGTGGGGCGGACAATCCAGTTTGATGCAACGCGTTATAGAACGAATGACTCACTTTGATGAATCGTATGTTATGACCAACAAATCAGACCTCTACCACAAAGTGGCCGGGATCGTCATAACGGGGCATGAAGACGGCGTGCAGCATATCGTCGGAAATCTGTCTAATTTTTTGCAGTGGCTTGGATTTGTCATACCGCCCGAAGCCGCGGCGTATTGGGTGGGTGAAGTCGGCGGCGGGATGGGCGGGGATGCGGATAAGCGCCGCCAAAACAAAGCCACCAAGGCCATGGTTGCCGTTACCGCCAGAAATTTAATGAATTACGCCATGCTGATAAAAAACCACAAAGACGAAATTTTGGCTTTTCAGGAGAAGCATTTCGCCAGAGTTGGTACCCGGGGCGGCACAGAAGCGTCCATGAGCCAAATGCCGGAAGAGCTGAAATAACCAAGGCATAGCCCAAACTGGCCTGCGGTCTAACGCCAATTAGAAATTAAAATTAAAAGAATTAATATATATTTTATGGAACACAAAATAACCATTTATTCCACATCCACCTGCCCTTCATGCAAAATGCTAAAGTCCTATCTTGGAGAGAAAGGATTTCAATATGAGAACAAAGATGTGGGAGAAGACGCGAAAGCTCGCGAAGAAATGATTGCCAAAAACGGCGGAATGCTCTCAACTCCGACGGTGGAAATCGACGGTAAAATCATTGTCGGGTTTGATAAGGAAAAAGTCGATGTTTTGCTTGGGATAAAATAAACTCGGCAAATCGCAATGCCAAAAGTCAATGTTTTGCAAATTGGCAAAGAGGTCCTTAAAAACGAATCTGACGCAATCCGGATTGTTGAAAAAAAACTCGGTTCGTCTTTCGTAAAAGCAGTTGAACTGCTTTATCGGGCGAAAGGAAAAGTTGTACTTGCCGGCATAGGCAAATCAGGGATTGTGGCGCGAAAAATAGCGGCCACACTTTCCAGCACCGGAACTTTCAGTCTTTTTGTCCATCCGGTGGAGGCGCTCCACGGAGATTTTGGTATGATGGGAAAAGGCGATGTCGTTATAATTATTTCCAACAGCGGTGAGACGCCGGAGGTTGTAAATTTCGCAAATATCGTAAAAAAATTCGGCAATAAGATGATAGCAATTACCTCCGATGAAAAATCAGAGCTCGGGAAACTCGCGGATATAACTCTTACGACTTACGTTAAAGAAGAGGCCTGCAAAATTTGCACCACTTTTAATTTGGCTCCGACCACGAGCGCGCTGGTTGAGTCGGCCTTAGGGGACGCGTTATCAAGCGCCCTTCAGGAGATGAAGGGATTCAAACAGGAACATTTTGCCAAGTTTCATCCGGGAGGAGAACTTGGAAAAAGGGTCTCAAAATAAATTTCAAATTTTTAAGACGCTTGACAACCTGTCGCTTGGGGATTATCATTTGAATAGATATTCAAGCGTTTTTTTGACATTTCAAAAAGGAGGCGGGCGTGGGTCTTAGGGTCGTACCGGCAACAATCACCGAGGTAATTGAGTTTAATCCGAAACTGCGCGCCATTCGTTTTGTTCCGGACGGCGGAAATCCGGCTAAATACCAGCCGGGAGATTTCTTGTATGTACATGTGCCTTCAGGCAAAGAAGAATCGCCAAGCACGATACGAAGCTTGACCGACAAACCGGAAATACGCGCTTATTCTTTATCAAGTTCTCCCACCCAGCCGTTTTACGAAATTACCGTTGTGGAAAAAGAGAGCGAACCCCATATTTCCAAACTGCTTCAACATGTTAAATCGGGCAATGATAAACTGGAAATCTCCGACAAAGACTGGGTAAGACACGGAAAAATAACTTTGCGCGACGCGGAAACCAATGCGGGCAAAATTTTGCTGATAGGCGGGGGTACCGGTATTGCGCCGTTTATCGGCATGGTCCGGTATATTCGGGACAAAAATTTGGATACCGACGTTTGGCTGTTGGGAAGTTTCCGGTCGCCGGAACATCTCATTTTTCACAGCGAACTGGTAGATATGGCTCGCAATCATCCAAACATAAAATATTACCCGACGCTTACCCGACACCAAAGCAATTCATGGAAATGGGGCCGGGGAAGATTTGTTGTTCGCGATAAAAACGGGACCATAATCCATAACGCCTTCCCTGAAATAGTAAGCGAAATAGGACAATTCACGGCTTATATCTGCGGACTCAAGTCCATGGTAAGCGACACTAAAGAGGCTTTAGGTCTTGCCGGAGTTAAAAACATCAAGGCCGAGGCCTGGGATTGATTTTCGCGGTTTAAAATATCACCATTTGTATATGCGTTCAAATGGTGATATTATTTTATAATGGAAAAAGGACGCGAAGCACCCGAATTCAACATGGAGGATGACACAAACATGAAAAAAACGGAAAATAGAGAGCGCGAAAAAACCGCTATCGCGCGCGAGCTTTGGTTTTACGAAGACGAAAAAGAGCTTATCGTCGAGCGTCGCATTGGCGCAACCGTCAGAGCCGGCGACAGAACGGAGGGAACGGTTGATCCCAAAGGCGGGTATAAAGAAGGCGGATTTATCACGCTCAAAATACAAAAGGGCGACGGGCAGTTTGACTCCTTGGAAACACCGGCGGTGGCGCATTCCGTGAAGAAGAAAACTCTGGGGGAAATTAAACCGGAAGACTTGGAGGGCACGCCATTGCCCCAAAAAAACAAACAAGCGCTCGCCCTAAAACTAAAGCGACTTTACGGAAGAGATTTTAACGATAATGAGATCGTGACGATTGCGCGGTTTGAATACGCGGATGATTTAAAAGAGACCGGTGACTTAATCTGGGCAAAAGTCCTGACTTATGCCCGCGAACCGAAAGCTAACCCCGAAAGCGTGGATTTTACTTCGTACACCATACCGCTTATTGAGCATGATTATCCCGCCAAAACTCCGGTAATGTGGAATGCGGCATACCGAGAATTCGGAATTGATGCCGGAAACGTGATGCTCGTCGGCGACCCGCAAAATGCGGGGCACATACTGGATGTATTCCGCAAAGACGCGAAATACCGAGGCGGCGGAGCAGGAGTGGGATTCAAGGACGAGGTAATTTCCTATCTTGACGAGCTTGAGCCGTTGGCAAAAAAAATGGGGGCGGTAAATTTTATCCTGAAAACTCCGGAAGGTAAATTAAAAGGGTTTAATACCGACGGTTTAGGCTATGCTCAAAGTTTGGAAGAGGCGTTTGGAAACAGAAATGAAAAACTTGCCGGTAAAAAAGCAGTAATCTTGGGAGCGGGTGGCGCCAGCAATGCCGTCGCTTTCGCTTTAGCGGAAAAGGGCATGAAAATCGTGGTTTTAAATAGAACCGTAGAGAATGCTCAGTCTTTGGCTGAAAGAGTCAATGAACAAGCGCCAGCTGAACAAGTAAGATTTGGCGGCGAGGACCAGATAGTTATTGAAATAGCAGATGCGGACGCGGTTATTAATGTCTCCAGAAAAGGTGAAGCCGGAGCGTTGGAAAGATATTCGGCACTTGCTCCCGCGTTTTTACCTCCAACCGAAGAAAATATTCGTAAGAATCTCGAGTTAGCAGAAAGGGTCTTGCGCGCGATACCCAGAAAGGCAATAGTTAGCGATATTGTGCTTAAAAAAGATGGCTTAACGCCCTTTTTAGAATCTGCTCGGAGCGCGGGATACGAAATTCTTGACGGGAATCCAATGGTAATCAATCAGGGCGCGGAGGCGTTTTGGCTTTTACACGGAGAAAAACTCCTGGCAAAAAATATTTCCAAAGAACAAGTGGCTGAGGTTATGAAACGAGCCGCGAGTTCTTAATTTATGAGCGCCATCTTTGTGGCGCTCTTTTTAATATGAATAAAATAATTATAGAGCAATTACTTTCGAAAGCCGGAATTGCCGTCAACGGCAAGCAGCCATGGGATATTCAGACGCATAATGAGGCGCTGTACAATCGCGTATTGAGTCAGGGGTCTTTGGGGTTGGGCGAGTCATATATGGATGGGTGGTGGGACGCAAAAGAGCTTGATGAATTTTTTAATAAAGTTCTTCGCTCCGAGCTTCAAAAACAAATGCCTATAAATTCAACCATGGTGTTGGGATACCTCAAGGCCAAGCTCATGAACATGCCGCGCCTGCGCGCGTTTCAGGTTGGGAAAGATCATTATGACATAGGAAACGATTTATACGCGGCCATGCTGGACAAGCGTTTAACCTATACTTGCGGATATTGGAAAGACGCAAAAACGCTCGACGAAGCGCAGGAGGCAAAACTGGATTTGGTTTGCAGAAAAATAGGATTGAAAAAGGGCGACCGCGTGCTTGATATCGGTTCGGGTTGGGGAAGTTTTATAAATTTCGCAGCCCAACGATATGGAGCAATCTGTGTTGGGGTTACCGTCTCGAAAGAGCAGGCGGAATACGCAAACGCGCATCGCGGGGGTTTGCCGGTGGAGACGCGCCTGCAGGATTATCGCGATATTGATGAAAAATTTGACCACATCGTTTCATTGGGGATGTTTGAACATGTGGGCTATAAAAACTACCGGGCATTTATGGAAAAAGTACACTCTCTGCTGAATGACGACGGTTTGTTCCTGCTTCACACCATAGGACGCAGTAAATCGGTAATTATGGCGGATCCCTGGTTTTCCAAATATATTTTTCCGAACTCCATGCTCCCTTCGTATAAACAGATAGCGGAGGCGGCGGAAGGTTTTTTTATTCTCGAGGACTGGCACAGTTTTGGAACGCATTACGATACCACCCTTATGCACTGGTATAAAAACTTTAATGAACACTGGGGCCCTTTGCGCGAGAAATACGGAGACCGGTTTTACCGGATGTGGAAATATTATCTTTTGTCTTCCGCAGGGTCGTTTCGTTCGCGAAGAAATCAATTATGGCAGATAGTTTTATCGAAAAAGGGCCAACTCGGGGGATATGTTTCCATACGATAGGGGGCGGGGTTTATCCACACCTGCCTGCCGGCAGAGTTGACACCGAAATTTCTTAGGAGTATGGTTTAAGTAATTATGCAATTGCTTAATTAACATGCTTACCAAGGAACAAGTAAATAAGATAAAAAAAGAATTGTCAAGCGATATGGACCGGATACCCCTCATTCTTGGAGCTCTTGGCGACCCGGGCAGATTTAGGATTTTCAAATTGCTTTCGGAGCATCATGATATTTGCGTAACCGACGTGGCGAACATTTTTGACATTACCGTATCCGCGGCATCCCAGCAGTTGAGGGTCCTGGAAATGCTGGAACTGGTCGAAAAAACAAGAATGGGACAGATGGTTTGCTATGAATTAAAGAAGGATAATTCCTCGGTTAAACGGCTGATGCAATTTATTAAATAAAATTATTAAATCAAAATGAAAAGTAAAATATTAATTATAGGCGCGATTATTGCGGCAATAGGCCTGATAGCATTAGGGAGGTCATATGGCGGAAACACCGCTTCACAAAGAGCCTCGGTGCATTCGGGCGCGCTTGGAACAGCTTTGCAAGAAAACTCCGCGCCTGATTTTAAACTGCAAAAGCTGGGCGGCGGAACCATAACGCTGTCGGAGTTTAGGGGCAAGAAGCCGGTGGTGGTTGATTTTTGGGCTTCGTGGTGC
>CAYPMM010000025.1:0-6709 GCA_964412115.1 uncultured Candidatus Saccharibacteria bacterium
GCACAAAATGAATTTAAACGATGATCTCTCAAACTTTCTTCGCCTGACCGAAAGGCAAAAAAATATTTTGGAACGCTCGGGCTTTAAAACCGTCCGCGACATTCTCTGGCACTTCCCTTCGCGCTACGAAAAATTCCGTGCGCCGAAAGCGGTTACCGATTTGGCTGAGGGAGACGAAGCCTCGGTTTCCGGCCGGGTTGTTTCTTCCAAAACTCTTAAAACTTGGCGCAAAAGAATGGCTATTGCCGAAACCGCGGTCTCGGACGGCACCGGAACTTTGCGCGTAGTCTGGTTCAACCAGCCGTATATGGCAAATATTTTAACACCCGAAAAAGAATATACTTTTTCGGGAAAAGTGCGGTTCAACAAAAAAGGACTCTGCATGACCAATCCGGATTATAAAGAAGGCGGAATGGTTTTTGGCGAAAACGAGGACGAAGGAAACAAACTTATGCCGGTTTATCCTGAATCCCGCGGACTGCATTCCAAATGGTTTCAGTTTGCGATTAAAAAAATCCTGAAACCGGCGCTTGCCGGACTGCAAGACCCGGTGCCGGCAGAAATTCTAAAAACTTATCATCTGCCGTCGCTTAAAAGAGCGCTCTTGGAAATTCACGAGCCCGCGGATGAAAAGACGGCCGAGGCCGCGCGAAAACGATTCGCGTTTGAAGCAATATTTTTAATACAGCTTGACCGGCAAAGAAAAAGAATGGAGCGCGAAAAACTCAACGCCGGTTCGATTTCGGCAAGTCCCGAAATAATTCAAAAATTCATATCCGATTTGCCGTTTGATTTGACCTCGGCTCAAAAAAGAGCAATTGGCCAGGTGCTGGACGATGCTTCCAAAACCAAACCGATGTCTCGCCTTTTGGAAGGCGATGTCGGCTCGGGTAAAACCATCGTTGCCGCAATTGCGGCATACGCGGCGTCTTTAAACGATATGCAAACCGCCTACATGGCGCCGACTGAAGTGCTTGCGCGCCAGCATTACAAAGAGTTCATTGGGCGCTTTAAATCCCATCGCCTATCGGTAGCCCTGGCAACCTCCGCGGAATTCAGAAAATTCCCTTCAAAAGCGTATCCGGCGAATGACACCCATATCGCCAAAAATCAGCTCTTAAAATGGATCGCGTCCGGAGAAATTTCAATTCTTATCGGCACCCATGCCTTGGTGCAGGATAAAATAAAATTTAAAAATCTCGGCTTGGCCATAATAGACGAACAGCACCGCTTCGGAGTCAACCAGAGAGCAAAACTCGCCCAAA
This sequence comes from uncultured Candidatus Saccharibacteria bacterium, assembly GCA_964412115.1. Lineage (GTDB taxonomy): Bacteria > Patescibacteriota > Minisyncoccia > HO2-45-28 > HO2-45-28 > HO2-45-28. The sequence goes on from CAYPMM010000025.1 coordinate 1,266, forward strand.
AATCCATTCCGCATTTACTAAGCATGACGGCGACTCCGATTCCGAGAACGCTCGCGCTTACGATTTACGGCGACTTGGATTTAACGCTTCTGGACGAAATGCCTCCGGGCAGAAAAAAAGTAATGACGGTCATAGTTCCGCCGCGTCAGCGCGAACGCGCTTATGAGCAGATGCGCGCGGAAATTTCGGGAGGAAGGCAAGCGTATGTGGTATGCCCGCGTATTGAGGAAAACTCAATCGCGGCGGCAAAAATATCGCTTGAAATGAAGTCGGTTAAAGTTGAGCACAAAAAACTTTCCGAAAATATTTTTCCCGAGTTTAAGGTGGCCATGCTTCATGGGCGTATGACGCCGAAAGAGAAAGAAAAAACAATGGAGGAATTCCGTGAAAACAAAACCCAGATACTGGTGGCAACTTCGGTGATAGAAGTAGGCGTCAACGTGCCCAACGCCACGATAATAATGATTGAGGGCGCCGAGCGCTTCGGCCTTGCCCAGCTTCATCAGCTCCGCGGGCGGGTTTTAAGAAGCACTTATCAGCCATATTGTTTTGTTTTTACAGAATCGCCGACTCAAAAAACTTTGTCGCGCCTGAAGGCCTTAACCGACGCCAAAAATGGATTTGAGCTTGCAGAATATGATTTGCAGTTCAGGGGTGCCGGAGAGCTTTCGGGCTTAAAGCAGTGGGGTATTTCGGATGTCGGAATGGAGGCGCTCAAAAATATTAAAATGGTTGAAGCCGCAAGATTAGAGGCACAAAAACTTTTGGCGCGCGACTTTGAACTTTCGGGCTACCCCGAACTTCGCGCCCTTGTCCCCCGCTTTGAAAACCTGCATTTTGAATAGAGAGACTAGGAAAAGCCGGAATTTACCTGCGGCTCCCCGCCTATATTTCTATGGCGCTACGCGCCACAACCCGATCCCACCGCAACCCGAGTCGCCGCAGTCAAATATCGTCTTTTCCTAGGCGCTTGACAAAAGTTTTAAACGGATTTTCGGCGTTCCCCAGAATCAATTATCCTACGGCGAATTTTAGACACCTCTCGGTTTCTAGCGCTCGCTTCGCTCGCTGTTTTCCTAAACGGGGAAAACTACGGTTTTCCCCGACCCTCTTTGGCCGATTCTGGGTAACTCCTAATCTTGGGAGTTACCCAGAATCCCAACGGCTTATTCAACGCTAGACGAGCCTGAGCATCAAGGCCCGGTATCGCGCCGAAAACTATTATGGTCACGGGAATTAACAGCCACTGTAAAATCATATATAAAACCCGTTTCTTGCCGGCATCCTTCGGCCTGGGAGGCAAAAGTGAAGTTGAAATTATGGCCGAGCCAACCAGCCCAAGCATGGCCAGAGTCATCAAGACGCGGGTAATCCGCGGCAGATTATAAGAAAGAAGCATCGTGTTAAAATCGTCTCCGCCGATTAAAAGCGGAAGCCAGCCGAGCAAAAAAATTAAAATGGGATTCGTGGCCAGTCCCCAGAAACCCTCGATTTGGGTTAGAGCCAGACGCGTTTTTTTGGCAAAAGGTATTTTTTTATTTTTCAAAAAGCCGAACAAAAGATACGGCAGATTTTCAACGCCCCACGTCCAGCGTCTTTGCTGTTTATAAACCTGTTTTATGGTTTGCCGTAAATTGGAACCCACGTTTGCATCCATTGAAACGGGATAAGACATTGGCACAACCTTATAGTCGCCGTCGTAATGCAAAATAGCGTTCCAAAAAATGCGCGAGTCTTCCGAGACGATGTTTTTTTGCCAGAAACCGACGTCCGAAAGCATCTTAAAACTCATTGAATGCGACGAAAAAGTGGAGAGGCGTTCGGGACGCTCCTGCTGCATCATTTGCCAAAAAGTTCCCGATGTCGCGACCACGCGGGACAAGGCGGGTGCTGACCAAACATTGTTATTGAAAAGAGGGACCGGCTGGTACGACGAGCGATGAGGATTTTCCGCGGTTAAAAAATTATAGGTCAGACATAAAAAATACTGCGGATAAACCTGCGTATCTATATCAAAAGACGAAACCAAAACGTTTTCGTAGGGAATTCGTTCGGCATCGATTATTTTTTCTTTAACGACACTCGCGGCCCAACTGGTATTTGATCCCTTGCCCGGAATTTCCCCTTCTAAATTCGACGGATGCCAGGTGGTTAAAAATCTGCCGAAGCGCGAAGCGTATTTTTTTTCAATATTTAAAACCGTGTTCTCGGCTTCTTTCCGAACTCTTTCTTCCGCGGCGAGCACCACAATCATCCTGTCTTTGGGCCATTTGGATTTTAAAATTGAATCAAGAGTTTCATCAACCACTTCATAGCTCTCTTTATACATCGGCAGAATCACCAATTGCCAAACATGATCCCACTTTAAATTGGAAAGGCGTTCTTCCCAATCAAGTTCAATGTTGTGCCTAAGCCTTTTCCAGTTGGCGCGAAGATGCAACGACAAATAAAAAGTTTTAATCAGCCAGTAAATATCAAAAAGAATTATGAAAATGGCGATACCGGCGGGGTGCGCCCATGAAAAAAACACCACCGCCGCAAGCGTCCCCCAACTCAAAAAGCCGGGCAAAATCTCAAGCGCGCGATAAATTAGGCGGTCTGAACCGGACAAGTCGTTATGGCTGCCCACATGCAAATATTGACTGCTCATGAGCCTATTTTATATTAAAACCCGAAAGAAAAAAGCTCCTTAAAGGAGCTTTATTTGTTTTCTTTCTCTTGGCCGTAAAGCTGTTTTCCCAGACTGAAAAACTCGCGCAATTTTTCAACAACAAGATAATTAAAAGAATTTTCAGAAAAAGGATTCGGCCGTTCTTCCGAACCGGAACCGGCTGACGATTCGCCGAATTCCATGCCGGTAAGAACACTCACGCAGTCGGCAACGGTTTCGGCCGGCCAAACATGGAACTCTTTCTTCTCAACCGCTTCCGCCACGTCTTCGCGCAACATCAGGTTTTTGACGTTTTGATGCGGTATAATGACTCCTTGATTTCCCGTAAGTTGCCCGCAGGCTCTGCAAACATCAAAAAATCCTTGAACTTTTTCGTTTACTCCGCCGATCGGCTGAACTTCCCCGTGCTGATTCATTGAACCCGTTATGGCCACGCTTTGCCTGATGGGAACTCCGGTAATAGCCGAAAGAATAACGCAAACTTCGGCCAAAGAAGCGCTGTCGCCTTCAACTCCGGAATAACTCTGCTCAAAAGCGGTGCTTATGGAAACCCCGAAAGGAGCATGGCATCCATATTTGGAACGCAGCCAGCTTTGCAAAATAAGCTCGGCTTTGCCAAGTATGTTGCCTCCGAGTTTTGACGCTTTTTCAATGCCGATAAAATCCGGCTTCGGGCTGGGATAAGCGTCAGCGGTGATTCTGGACGGCTTAGCGAAACTGACGTCGCCCATGTCGTAAACCGCGAGGGCATTTACCTGACCGACCTTTTCGCCGTTCACGTCAACCAAAATAGTTCCTTCGGCAATCAGTTCCTGTATTCTTTCGTATAACGCGTCGGAACGCCAGAATTTTTTGTTTATAGCCTCCTGAATGTGGGCGGGGCCGATATCGCCTTCACCGTTAACCAGGCCGTCGGCTTCGCGAATTATACTTGCTAAAGCAAGAAAATCGGTCGATATTTTTTCACGGCTATCGGCGAGACGCATGCCATGTTCAACCAATTTCCCCAAAGACTCGTCGGTAAGGCGGCTCAATCCGTGATTTTTAGCGAACTTGCGGGCCCAAGAAGCGAAGGCGGCAATCTGCCTCTCATCACCGGCAACTTGCGGCAAAACATGAGCCTTTATTTCAAAAACGTCTTTAAAACCTGGTTCTTTGAGACACAAAAGATGCCATAACTGCTCGTCTCCGCAAAGAATGAGTTTGAGATTAAAAGGTATGGGTTCCGGACGAAAATCGGACATATCTTCATAGCCAAAAAAAGCGGCCAGGGTTGTGATTTCAAGCTGGCGCGATTTAACGGAGTTCATAAGGACCTGATAAGAGCCAGGTGAACGAAACACATCCATCAGATCAACTATCAAAAATCCTTCGTTGGCCCGCAAAAGCGAGCCGACGCTGATTTTGGTGTGATCGGTGCGGTGATGCCCGTCCGGACCCAAGTAAGCGCCGATTTTACCGACCAGGCGGTTGAATTTTGGATTTTTTTCAACCACGACCGGCGGTCCAGTTTCCGAAGAACGATCAATCAGAACGTTGACTTCAAACGGCAGTAAAAACATTCTCTTTTTGTAAGAATTGTCCGCGATGGCCCCATTTGAACCGAAATTGTTTCCGATAAGTAGGTCCATGAAAAGATCCTTATTTTCCAAAACATACCCCTTCAGCTCCTGAACGAAGGATAGAACCGGCAAAGACTCTTCTAAAGACACTTTTTTTTGGACGTTAAATTTTTGCAGCAAATCCGTCAATTCGGCAAAAGAAGACTCGCAAAAAACCGTCATGGCGCAGTCTTGTATGAACGTGAGTTTTTTCTGCATGTCGGCGTTCAATTCTTGCGTCATGTTTTGGGCTTGAGTCATCTGATTCTGAAAATCGGCCAGCTCTAATTCCGAAAACGCGTTAAACTCTTCTTCGCTCAATGGCTTCAAAGCGCCGTCTTCGGATTTTTTCCTGCTGGCCGGCGCCAAACGGCCGTTACGAAATATAAAACCGATTTCGGCCATTTTATTGCGAAAATCTTCCCAGCGTTCCAGTTTATAAGCGTTAAACGCCAAATCGGCCTCTCCGCCTTTTTCAAACATCTTCGGAATTTTTTTCTGTAGAGAGTCCGACAGCTCTCTTAAAGATTCTTTGAGCCCGGGCCCGAGGCTTTTTGGCACAAAGACAAAATTGGGACAAGCCGGATTTTTAAAGTTGTGCAGGCAAATCAGGTCTTTGCTCTCTAGATTGCGTCTGGGCGACAATGCGACAATCCCGCGCAAACAGTCAGCGACCGTTTCCAAAGATCTTCCGCCAAGGCCGGTTACAAAAACATGATGGGCCGGACCCCCGATTTCAACACCCCGTTTCAGCCCGTCAAAAAAACGCTTCTGCTCAAGCCCGAAAAACGATTCCTTACCGCCAATCTCCGAAGATACGTCCTGATTTCTTTTTAGTATTTCGGCTATGGACTCGCCGGTAAAGGTCCGCCTTACCTGCTCGGCTGTCAGTTCAAACATTTTTACCCCCCCCTCTGTAAAAGTGCGGGTAACTCTGTATTTTTTATAATCCAAAAGAACGGCTTTTACAAGCCCCCAAAATGTTTTATAGTAAAATGTACAAAAATAACCCGAAAGGGTGTGTAGCTCAATGGTTAGAGCACGGAGCTTATTTTTGGCAGCGAGAAAGAAATGAAAATATGATGGGTGTGTAGCTCAATGGTTAGAGCACGGAGCTTATACCTCCGGGGTTCCAGGTTCGAGTCCTGGCACACCCACAAAATAATATTTTC
>CAYPMM010000025.1:6809-13632 GCA_964412115.1 uncultured Candidatus Saccharibacteria bacterium
TATACCTCCGGGGTTCCAGGTTCGAGTCCTGGCACACCCACAAAATAATATTTTCATTTCAGACGAGCGAACCAAAAATACGAAGTATACCTCCGGGGTTCCAGGTTCGAGTCCTGGCACACCCACAAAATAAAAAGACCGCTCTTTTTGAGCGGTCCTAGCTAACCAAATAAAAAACAAAGAACTTAAATGCCTCCTATGACAGTTTGCTGAATGGCCAGCAAGTCGCCGTCCTGCAAAATTGGATTGTCGGCAAGCTCGCCGGTCTTGGCGTCAACTTCCAGTCTCTGGTTATTCAGCTTGTAGGTAAGACCGGCGGCGTAAGTAAATTTCATTCTTCCCAGAACATCTTTGACTCTCTCGCCTTCTTTTACGCCCAAATCAACCGCATCAACTCCGCTTACTCCGCGGTATTTGACGTAAAAATCAAACTCTTCGTCCCCATCATCGCCCAAATCATTCTTTTCTTTATGTTTCAAGTTCACGGGTTTTCCTCCTCTTTTTAGCCCGATTTATACAGCCCAATTCATGCTAACCCATAATCGGTTCGGTGACAACTCGGGGCAAAGGGTCGTAAAGAATATGGGATTCCATCACCGTCTTTGGAAATTCTCCGCCGGAAAACCTATCAAGCCAAAACGCTACCAAGCTCGCGAATTGTCCGCCCATTACCGGAGTTACGCAAGGAGTTGCGGTTGAAAGAAGCATTGCCGCAAGCAATCCGTCGTAAGTTTTCACATGATCTTTATCATGAGGAACGAGCGCTCTTACCACGCCGATATTTCCTCCGGCTCCGGCCTCAATATAAAGAGGCACATTAGGATTAAACCGGCAAGCCGAAAAAATATCTTTTCTTGACTGCGCGCTGTCAACGGCCGCTATAACCACGCCGGAAAGTTTTGATTTCTCGGTTATTTTTTCCCGCAGAGCCACGATTTCAATATCCACCCCGTATTGCTTATACCCCGAAACCACGTCCGCCAGCATCTCCGCCAAAGCGTCGGCTTTGGCCGTCCCTATGTGGCGATATCTGTACTTCTGATTACGGAGATTGTGCGGCTCAACGACATCATGGTCATAAAGTATAAATCGTCCGGACATACCCATCTCAATCAGTTTTTCGGCAACAGGCGAGCCGATGCCGCCAAGACCTATAATGACGATATCTTCCTTTATCATCTCCGACACCTCTTGGGGGTGATTTTCGCGCGTACCAATTCGGCAACGCCGTTATAACGTTTAACCAAAAAATCAAAATCTTCTTCGGGTAAGCTGTTCAGCGGCGGCTTGAAACGGCGCTCCATCGGAAGATCCGCGCTCAGAAATTCAAAATTTTTACGAGACGCGTCTTCATTTCTGACAATAAAAAAACATTTTGCCGTCATTTCGCCGTAAGCGTTGGCCACAAGCGCCACAAACGGTCCGGCCGCGGTCTGGTCGGGCACCCGGCCGCGTTTGCTCATAATGGCCGCGTGTTCGTCGTTTAAAAGCGCCTCCAATCTTGCCTGAATCGTTTTCTCGTCCGTGCCGCTGTAAAAAACGCTCATGGTGCCGTGAGTGTGCCACCAAAGCTGCCACAAGGAAGGATCACGCCCGGATAATTTCAGATTTTCGTAAAAACCCTCAATCTCAGCGCCGTCAAACTTCGTTCTACCGCTGCTTGAAGTTTGTTCAGGCACGAACACTTCCGCAGAGTTAAACACTCCCTGATTTTCCGAAATTTTGCCCAATCCCGAGATTTCGGAGTCATGAATCTTGACCGCGGCAATGGCCGCCAAAATAATATCCGCCTCGGCCTCCCGGTCCAAAACAAGCTTTACCGGAAGCCAAATGCCGATTCTGGAGTCTTTTTTTACGAACCACTTCTCGTTCATTTAGACCCTCCGACTTGAGGCAGCTCTCTTTTCAAAAACGCCAATATTTCTTTCTTCTTAAAAACCGCATTTTTTTGCTTGGCCGTTTTTGGAATTTTTATTCCGCGAAGCCAGCCGAAAATCACCGAAATTGCCGTTCCCAATTTTCCGGCTATAAGGTAGCCGGAAAGATATTCTTCGCAAACAACATGCGCCTCATCTCCGCTTCTGAAATCGGCGGCGTCTCTGACATAAGCAAACTCTTTGGCCGAGGGCTTGTTTAAGATATAAACGGAGCCGGTTTCGATTTTAATAAGAATTCTTACATGCTCGTCAAATCGCGCTTTTCCGTAGTCCCCGCGTCCTCTTCCCGGAGAAAAAATCAGCCAGATAAAATCAGATCCGATTCTCATAAAAACAAGCTCTTTAATATTGAAGGCGGTCTCAAACTCCCGGCGCAAAGGCAGTCTTTCGGAGTAATCCTGTAAAAATCGGGTTTTTTGAGACATCATGAAAACGAGGTCTCTTGTTTCCTTCAGCTTCTGCGTTATTTCATTTTTCTGTTTTTGAAGCTCCGCGATTGCCGCTTTTATCCTGTTTTTTTGCGGATTTAAGCAATTATTTTCTATAAGCCGCGTATAGGCCCAGAGCGCCGCTTCTTTGGCGCCCGAATTTTCGTAAAACGGCTTTGCTTCGTACTCTTTTTCCGGTTTTTGCTTCGTTTCTTTTCCCAAATTTATGTTTCTTGGCGAAGCCGGCCTGTTGTCGGAGTCAAGATAGTGCAGGCAGAAAAAAACAATCGCGGGCACGTCCCGGTCGGAAATGGCCTTTTCCACGCTCGTCTTTAATTTTCCGGTTCCAAAGCACCTGTCGGCAAGATTTGCGTCAATTCTTTCCGGATGCATAAATTCGCTTTTCCAGCCATGTTCGGCAATAAAAATGACGCTCCGGTAAGTCGCGTTCGACTCCAAAGAATCGCAGCGAATAGTGATAATGTACTCCGAAAGAGTTTTTTTGACGGTTTCGCCGACATCGGTACTTAAGGCTCCCATAAATTTATACGCGTGCTCCACCGGGGAAGTAAAAACCGTAAGCAAATCGCCTTCCACCTTAATTCCGCGAACGCCTTTGAATTTATGGATGAGCTCAAATTCTTTTTTAACCCGTTTTTTATAATCTTTGGAGCCGGCTTCCGTTTGTTTAAGAAGCTGTTCCTGCGTTTCAATGCGCAGACGGACGTTTAAAATCTCTTCTTCCAGCTTAAGCATCTCCTCCCTTGATGACTCAAGAATCTTGCGGGCGCTAACTTCTTCCCGGTTTAAAAGAAGTTTTGAAGCAAGACAAAACCTCTTATAAAGCCGGTTTTTTTGCCTAAGGACGCCGTTTTTCAATTCCATCCAGTCAAAAGACGATTCTTCTCCGGCTTCGTTTTTGGATGGAGCGCCGTTTTCAAAAAGATTTTCGGCCGAACGTTCAAGAATTTCCCAAAAAACGAGCTTATCTCCGACCCAAGGACGGTGTGCCAGGTCAAAAAGAATATAAACGTGATTGCTAACCGTCTGGGCGCAAGATTGCGATTCCGGAGAAAGTATTCCGCGATATCCCTGTTTTGAACCCAAAAATAAAGCGACATCTTCTCCCTCAATATAATAATATCCCTCGCCGTTATGGACTTTGAGATTTTTGGCCGGAAGGTCAAAATAAAAAAGCGCCTTTGTTGTTTTTTTGTAGGAATGGGCTTCCTGAGAGTCATACTGATAAGTCGGAGCGCTAAAAAAATGAATATAAACCGCCAAATCGGAATCTCCGGTTGAGTGAGGAGCCGTTTTCCCGTGAGGGGCGTCAAGATAGACAATCCGTTTCCATCTCTTAGCGAAGTGTCCGGCGATCTCAAGAAACGGCTTTAGTTTTTCGCTTTCCTTTTCGTCAAAACCGTCGCGTCTTATCTCGGCTCGCATTATTATCTCCTTTTAAATCAGTCAAGGAAACACCGCCATCAATATACATCACCTGACCAAAAAACAAAAGGGCGCATGTTGCGCCCTTATTTTTATTTAACTACGCCAGCAATGCCCCCAATATTTTTCTTCGCAAATTTTTGTCCGCCCGCAAACTGCGCGCGCGGTCGCGATATTCTTCCGGGACAAATCTCAGGTCGTTTACCGTCATAAGCGCCAAGTCGTCCATTGCTTCGTAAACTTCAATGTCTTCGTGGGGCAAAAAATTCCGTAAGGCATCAAGCACGTCTTCGGGCCTCAAAACGATTTTTTCCTGCGGAGCAAAAAACTCGGCAAGCAGTTTTTCGCGCTCCGAAGAAGAAAGGTCCTTCAGCCGTTCAACCTCTTTTTCCGGAAGGTGGGAGGTCAAAGACAGACTGATAATTTCTTCCATTTCTCCGCCGGTAAGACGCACGACTTTTGGGTTTGAAAATGTTTTCAGCGGATTTGTCTCTTCTGCCAGTGGTCCGCACAGTAATCTTGGAACCGCGTCTTTTTCGGACCACCAGAAATCGCACATTTCGGAAATTTCTTCTATAAACCTTTCGTCTTCAAGGATGCTGGTGTCCAGACGCAGGCCGGAAAGCTCAAACCTTACTTGCTCTTTTTTAAAAAGCGCTCTCCAAATCGCCGGACGATGCTCTTTTTTCGGGATCAAAAAAGCCAGTTTTATTCCGAAACGCCCCGAGCGTTTGAGCGCGACCTCCAGCCGGTCAGGCCGGTTGCAGGCGGCCACCACCATTACCTTGCCGTGAATCGTGGGATCGGAAAGAAACTCCATCCAGATTCCGCGGCTCCGCGAACCCACGCCGGAATCGCCGTGATAAACGGAATCTTCGCGTATGAACTGCTTGTCGAATTCGTCAATGAAAAGAATTACCGGCGCTAAAGCCGTCACCACGTCTCTTAACAAATAGGTCCTTCGTTCGGACATGCCGACAAAGGGATCAAGAGTGCTGCGAAGTTTTATGCACGGCACATCGCTTTCATGTGCCAGCGCTTCAACAAAAGCGGTTTTGCAAGTGCCCGGCGCTCCGACCAAAAGCACTCCGCCCTTCGGCAGACGGCTGATATCGCCTCGTTTCAGAGCGTCGGCCCAAATCATTCCAAAACCGACCTGCAAGTGAAGCCCGCCTATCGCGGACCACCCCCAAGGCGGTTTTTCAATCGTGGCCATATCGCCGAGCTTGACTTCAAGAATGGCCACCTTCTTTTTGAAAAGAGACAGGTCGTCAAGGTCTTCGTTTTCGGCTTTAGATTCCTTAAAAACCTGCTTAAGTTCAACCACCGAGAGTCCGGAAGCGGATTTGGAAATTTCGTCAAAGTTCAGGGCATGTCCGCTTGCCGAATGCCTGATTGCCGGAATGATTTTTTCCCGTTCAAAAACTTTGAGAACTGCTTTCCAGTCCTCTCTGGTCGGCAAGGCCACCTTGATTACAACCGTTCCGCCGGTTGGAGAAGTAAGTTTTTGGTCAACATCGGCAAGACTTTCGGCGATATGAAAAATTAAATTTCCGCATTCGCTTATTTTGCGCCATTGCGCCCACCACTGGAAAGTTTCAATCGCCACCCGGTCTTCCGGCCTTCCGGCAATCGAGCTTGGAGGAGTCTTTGTTTCCTGGTACTCCATAACCGCCGCGGCAAACGGGGCTTTGTTTTTCCTGGCTTTGGCGATTTTGTTCTTGCCTATGCCGAGTTTTTCCTTGTCGTCTTCGCTCAAACTTTTGTCTTCGGCTATTTTCCCCCAAGAAATGGTCAGCATTTCCTGAAACCACATAAGGACGTGCGCCAAGTTGCGTTTAAACCCCTCAAAATATTCTTCCACGGTGCCGGGCCTGCCGGATCTTTTAAATACGGGCTCAACCGCGTATTTAATGAAAAGCGCCTCCATTTGTTCCGACGGAAAATAAACTCCTAAGGCCAGATTGAAAAAAGCGACTATGCCGGCTTCTTCAAGAGAGTTTACTTTTGGCAAAACATCGTAAATCCTCAAAAGTTCTCCGTTGTAAAGCATGTCGTCTTTAACGTTGCCGTGAATCAAAAATGAGTGGGCAACCTTCGCTTTGATCTGCCGGTCAAGTTCGTCAAACCACGGCCTGGTCGTGCTCATGTAAGCCCTCAAATATTGGGATGTCAAACATCTAAAAAAATACTATCACAAATAATTTCAACTAAAAGAGTTGATTTTTGGCCCAATCGTGTTAAAATATGCCGTAGAAAGATATGTCGGACCGGAGGACTTGTCTTGTCTCACGAACACCGCCACCAACAGAACCTTGAAGATTTGCCTTATTTCCAGCTAAACCTTTGTTTTTCCATATTTATTTTACTGGTACAGCTTATCGGAGGAATTTATTCCGGAAGCCGGGCGCTTCTGGCCGACACGATGCATGTCGCGATTCATACCGCGACCGAAATGGTTGTAATCTTTGTACTTTTGACCGGAAGCAAAAAGGCCGATAAATTCGGTTCTTGGCTGATAACCGCCCTGCTTTTCTTGCTTGTCGGCGGAATGGTCTGGGGAGCGTATGAGCGTTATATGAATCCCAAAGAAATCGGAGCCTCCATTATGCTTGTCGCGACCATCGCCGGACTCCTGGGAAACATTGCCCAAAGATTTATCGTCCGCGGGCGAGGACTTGCCTGCGAGAGCGCGGAAAAGTATAAATGGTGTCTTGATACGGATATTTATAGCTCTCTTGGAGTTCTTACCGTTCCCGCGATTATCTTTTTCAATCCGGCATGGATTTTTGTTGATACCCTAATCGCCTTCGCCATCGCCGGCTGGATCGTGTTTAAAGTTTTTAAAATGAAACAGCCCTGCCATTAGGCGGGGTTTTTGTTTTATGCTGAATCTCCGGCGGTTAATTGTTTTTATTTTTTAAATAACTAAAACCGCCGCAAAATTATTTTTTTCCGACATTCGCAAAACCCCATACAGATTTTTTGAAATGCTCCGCAAAACGAAAATTA
>CAYPMM010000026.1:0-11065 GCA_964412115.1 uncultured Candidatus Saccharibacteria bacterium
AAAAAAGTGGAAGATAACTAATATTTTATGATTCAGCCCAGATCAATGATCGGACTAGCCGACAACTCCGGAGCCAAGCTTATACAATGCATCCGGGTTTTAGGCGGAACCAGACGCAGATACGCCAGGATCGGCGACGTTATTGTGGCGTCGGTCAAAAAGGCCGAACCGCGCAAAGACATAAAGAAAAAAAACGTGGTTCGCGCGGTAATAGTCAGGCAAAGACAGCCGTACCGCCGAAAAGACGGGAGTTATATCCGTTTTGACGACAATGCCGCGGTTATTGTTGACGGTTTTGAGCCTAAGGGCGGGAGAATTTTCGGCCCGATCCCGAGAGAGTTAAGGGAGCGCGGTTTTGTTAAAATTATTTCTTTAGCTCCGGAGGTTGTTTAAACAAACATGACGCACATAATCAAAAAAAACGATTTGGTTAAGATTTTAAGCGGAAAAAGCCGAGGGAAAACCGGGCGGGTGCTTAAGGTTTTATCCGGAACAGACAAAGTGGTGGTTGAGGGCGTAAATATCGTAAAAAAGCATCGCAGGGCGCGCAAACAGGGAGAAAAGGGACAAACCGTGCAGATGCCGTCCCCGGTCCATTTTTCAAAAGTTATGCTGGTGTGCCCGTCGTGTTCAAAACCGGGCCGGGTGAAGGTCGTCCAGGATTTAAACGGACGGAAGTCCAGGGTTTGCCGCAGGTGTTCGTCGGCCATAGCGTAGAATTTTTAAAAATATGTCCAAAAATAAAATTACAAATGATTTTTTAAAAAAAGAACTCGGCATTAAGCACGACATCGCTTTGCCGCGGCTGATTAAAATTGTCGTAAACACCGGTGTGGGGCGCAAAGAGGAAAAAGACATTGAAGCCGTTTCAAAACACTTTGAAATGATTTCCGGCCAGAAATGCGTTCCAAGAAAAGCAAAGAAGTCAATCGCCACCTTTAAAACAAGGGTCGGGATGACCGTCGGCCTGTCCTGCACTTTGCGCGGAGCAAGAATGTACGACTTTTTGGAGCGCATGATAAACATCGCCATGCCGAGACTGCGCGATTTCAGGGGAATTGATTCCGGGTCGGTGGACCGTTCGGGCAACTTGACTATAGGGTTTAAAGAGCATATTGTATTTCCTGAAATCATAGGCGAGGATATTAAGGTGCCGTTTGGGTTTGAAGTGACTCTGGTTACAAACGCCAAGTCGCGCGATGAGGCAGTCAGCCTGTTTAAAGCGCTGGGCATGCCGTTTTCCGCAGAAAAAAAATAAATTTATGGCCAAAACTTCAGTAATAGCGAGAGCTAAAAAGACACCAAAATTTAAATCCAGAAAAGTGCGCAGATGTTTTCGCTGCGGACGCAGGCGCGGTTATATGCGCGACTTTGATTTATGCCGGATTTGTTTTAGAGAATTAGCCAACGAAGGGGAAATACCCGGAATAAGAAAATCATCATGGTAGGAGATCCGATAGCGGACATGTTTAGCCGGATAAATAACGCTTATAGGGCCGGACACAAGCTCGCGGTTATTCCCTATTCGGAGGTTAAAATGGAAATTGCCAAACTTTTAAAAGAGCGCGGATTTGCCGGCGAGATAGCCAAGCGCGGTAAAAAAAACCGCCGGAACATTGAACTCGGGCTTGTTTACGAAGAATCGGGAAAAGGCAGAATTTCACAAATGCTCCGCGTTTCAAAGCCGTCCCGCAGAATTTACAAAGGGTGGAGAGATGTTCATCCGGTGAAGGGTGGAACGGGTTTTTATGTCATTTCAACACCTGCCGGAATTATGGATGATAAGCGCGCCAGGTCTTTAAAGGTTGGGGGAGAAATACTAGGAGAAGTCTGGTAAATTTTATGTCAAGACTGGCAAAAAAACCGATAATGGTTCCCGGGGGGGTCAAGGTGGAATTCGCGAACGGATTACTGAAAGTGTCCGGACCCAAGGGAGAGTTAAACCGCAGGGTTTCGCCCGGCATTGTTTTTGAAATTTCTACAAGCGAAGTTTTTGTAAAACCGGACTCCGGCGATAAGGGCATCTCCTCTCTTTTGGGAACCTGGGTCAGGCATTTGCAGAATATGATAGACGGGGTGACTAAAGGATTTGAAAAAAAACTAGAATTGGAAGGGGTCGGCTTCAAAGCTGAAGTTCGAGGCAAGGATCTGGTTTTAAACCTTGGTTTTTCGCATCAGGTAACCGTCCTTCCGCCCGCGGGCGTGGAATTTAAGGTTGAAAAAAACGTCGTTACCGTTTCGGGATCGGACAAAGAAGCCGTTGGCAACACGGCCGCGAAAGTCCGGAGCCGCAAAAAACCGGAGCCGTATAAAGGCAAGGGTATTCGTTACTCCGGCGAGGTTATCAGAAGAAAAGCCGGTAAAAAAGTCGCCGCCTCGGCTTAGTTAAAAATTCAAAAATGAAAAGTCTAAAATCAAAACTTAAAATGGAAAGAAGGCGCAAAAAGGTGCGCAGCCGCGTGAAAGGGACGGCGGGCCGTCCGCGTCTTTCGGTTTTTCGTTCAAATAGGCATATTTACGCCCAGATCATTGACGACGATAACGGCAAAACCATTCTTGGCTTATCCGATTCTGCCCTAAAAAAAGATAAAAAACAGAATAAAAAAGATAAATCAAAATCTCTCGGGCAGATGATTGCCAAACGCGCCAAAGAGATTAAAATTAATAAAATAGTTTTTGACCGCGGAGGCAGAGTTTATCACGGACGGATAAAAGCCTTGGCCGAAGGCGCCAGGGAAGAGGGGCTGGAATTTTAAATTTTTAACATGAGATCAAGAAATTTTTCAAAAAGACAGGAAAACCAATCGGAATTTGACCAGAAGCTTATTGACTTGCGCAGGGTAGCCCGAGTAGTTGCCGGCGGCAGGCGTTTTGGCTTTAGGGCCACCCTTGTTGTCGGTAACAGGGGGGGAGAGGTCGGCATTGGAACGGCCAAGGCCGCGGACACCTCTTCGGCAATCCAGAAAGCCGCGCGTTTCGCAGGTAAAAATACGATTAAAATCCCGATGACTAAAATTAAATCCATTCCCTATGACGTTTACGGTAAATTTTCAAGCGCCAGAGTGCTCATAAGGCCGGCAGTCGAAGGCCATGGCTTGGTCGCGGGCAGTTCGGTGAGGATAGTTTTGGACTTCGCCGGAATCAAAAACGCTTCGGCCAAAATTCTGTCCCACACCAAAAATAAAATTTCAAACGCCAAAGCCGCGATGGAGGCGCTGAAAAAGTTAAAAACTTAAAGCGCGAAGCGTAAAACAATAAATATGCAATTGCATAATTTAAAACCAAAAGTGCGCAAAAAAAACAGAAAAAGAGTGGGCCGCGGAGGAAAGCGCGGCTCGTATTCCGGCCGTGGAATTAAAGGCCAGAAAGCGAGGGCCGGACACAGAATAAGGCCGGAAATGAGGGATATCCTTAAAAAAATTCCAAAACTTCGGGGCTATCGCGCCAAAACCCGTCCTCAAAGGACAGCGGTCATAAATGTCGGCGATTTGGAAAAAAACTTTGCCTCGGGAGATAAAATTAATCCGCAAAAACTGGTAAAAAAGGGACTTTTGAAAAAAATCGGCGGCAAAATTCCGCAGGTCAAACTTTTGGGTTCGGGAGACTTGAATAAAAAACTTTTGGTTGCCGAATTTCGGATTTCGGCCCAGGCAAAAGAAAAAATAGAAAAGGCCGGCGGCTCGATTTTTAATCCAAAACATGCTGCAGAAAGTTAAAATAATTTTTACCGACCCGGATTTGCGCAGGAAAATATTTTTTGTCCTCGGTATTTTGGCCGTCTTCAGGGTTGGCGCCGCTATCCCGATTCCGGGAATAGACCACGCGAGGCTTGAAGCCTTTTTCTCCGGAAACCAATTTTTCGGCCTTTTGAATATTTTTTCCGGAGGCGCTTTGGAAAATCTTTCAATAATGATGCTCGGAGTCGGCCCTTACATTACGGCTTCAATTATAATGCAGCTTCTAACCATGATTCTTCCGCGCCTGAAGGAAATGTACCAAGAGGAAGGGGAGGCGGGCCGCCAGAAATTCAACCAATATTCGCGCCTGGCGACGGTTCCTTTGGCCGCGCTTCAGGGCTTCGGCCTGATGGCTCTCTTGAGAGGACAGGGCGTTTTGGGTCAGTTTTCTTTTTTTGAACAAGCCATTAACATAATTATAATAACCGCCGGTTCTGTTTTTTTAATGTGGCTTGGAGAATTAATATCCGAATACGGCATAGGCAATGGTGTGTCAATTCTTATTTTCGCGGGCATTATGGCCGGCGTTCCGCAGTCTCTCGGCCAGACTATTTTCGCTTCAGATATTTATCAACTGCCGATAATTTTGGGATTCGCGCTCGCGACAGTTTTGATCGTCGCGGCGGTAGTCGTTATTACCGAAGGCCAAAGGCCGATTCCCATATCTTACGCCAAAAGGATCCGCGGGTCCCGCATGTATGGCGGAGTTTCTACCTACCTGCCCTTGAGGGTGAATCAAGCCGGAGTCATTCCGATAATTTTTGCCTTGTCCATTCTTCTTTTTCCGCAGATGATTGTTAGTTTTATCGCCGGCTTGAACAATCCTTCGGTTCAGGCAGTTTCCTCGGCAATTTTGAATTTTCTTAACTCCCCGTGGGTTTATGCCGCGCTTTATTTCATTTTGGTTTTTCTTTTCACTTATTTTTATACCGCGGTCACTTTTGACCCGGATGCCATATCGGGCAATCTTCAGAAATCAGGCGCGTTTGTTCCCGGAATAAGGCCGGGCCGCCCGACATCGGAATTTTTGTATAAAATTTTAAACCGCATAACTTTAATCGGCGCTTTGTTTTTGGGGATTATCGCCGTTTTACCTTTGGCCATGCGCGCGGTCACCGGACTTGTGACCCTGACCATAGGCGGAACGGCGCTTTTAATCGTCGTCTCGGTTGTTTTGGAAACAATCAAACAGGTTGAAGCCCAAATCGTGATGAGGAGCTATGAGTAGGAGGCGATTTGCCTTTTTTCCAAAATCCGCTAATCTGATAAAGAGAACTAATTAAAAGGAGATGGCTATGAATGAACCAACTGTTTTTCTTTTTATGGGTTTGTCCGGCTCCGGCAAAGACACGCAGGCCGGTTTAATTCGCGAACTTTTGGAAAAAAAAGACGGCCCGGGTTCGGTTTTATGGCTTTCAACCGGCGATGCTCTAAGAAATATCTTAAAGTCAGGGGGTTATGCCGGAAGTTTGGTTGATAAAAAAATTTTAGGCGCCGGAGCCATTGCCCCGCCCTTTCTGGCGACACTTTTGTGGGCCCAAAAAGCCGTAAAAGAGATCAAACCCGGACAGCACGCTATTTTTCCAAGTTCTCCCAGAACGTTGAGCGAAGCGCAGAGTTTGGATGACTTCGCTGAATTTTTTGACAGGAAAAGAGTTTATCCCGTTTTTCTAAATGTAGAGCGCGCCGAAGCCTTTAGGCGTCTCAAAGCTAGGGGCCGGGCGGACGATACGGACGAAACAATCAACAACCGCCTGGATTATTTTGCCCGCGCTGTTTTGCCGGCGGTTGAATATTACAGAAACGAAAGTAAAAACGGCCTTGTTGAAGTTGATGGAAATCCCAACGACATTCAGTTAATACACAAGCGCGTGCTTTTGGCAACCGGACTGGAAAAATGATAGTAAAATCCAAAAAAGAAATAGAAATGCTTAAGAAAAGCGGGCAAATACTTGCCCGCGTTTTAACGCAAATCGAGCGCGAAATTAAGCCCGGCGTTAAGGCCTCACTTCTTGACGATTTAGCCGAGCGGGAGATAAAGAAAGCCGGAGCGTTTCCTTCTTTTAAAAACCACAGGGAAAATAAAGGAACTCCGTATCCGTCCTCCCTTTGCGTTTCAATAAATGACGAAGTGGTGCATGGCATACCCGGCGAAAAAATTTTGCGGAGCGGCGACATTGTTAGTATTGATTTGGGGGTAAAATA
This sequence comes from uncultured Candidatus Saccharibacteria bacterium, assembly GCA_964412115.1. Taxonomy (GTDB): domain Bacteria; phylum Patescibacteriota; class Minisyncoccia; order HO2-45-28; family HO2-45-28; genus HO2-45-28. The sequence continues at coordinate 5,943 of CAYPMM010000026.1, forward strand.
CAAAGGATTTTTTACTGATGGCGCGGTAACGGTTTTGTGCGGTTCAGACGATCCGGACGGCCGTTTGAATCGTCTGATATCTGTTTGCAGGCAAGCTCTTGATGTCGCGACTAAAGAATGCCGGGCGGGTGTTAATACCGGCGATTTGGGGCACGCTATCGAGTCGTTTGTCGAGAGCGCGGGTTTTAAGGTTTTTCGCGAGCTTGTAGGTCACGGCGTGGGACGCGCGGTGCATGAGGAGCCGCAAATTCCGAACTGGGGTATTCCGGGGACGGGTGAAAAACTGGAAGAGGGGATGGTGTTAGCGCTTGAGCCCATGATTTCGGAGGGCGAAACCAAGCTTGTTTTAGATAAAGACCGATGGACCTTAAAAACAAAAGACGGCTCACGAGCGGCCCACTTTGAGCATACGGTTCTTGTTAAAAAAGACGGATGCGATATTTTAACCCTTTGATGTTAAAACACTAAACACTGCGTTTAGTGTTTTTTATTTGCTAGAATAGACAAATGCCAAGGATTTTGGGAATTGATTACGGGACCAAGAAAATAGGGTTTGCGTTGTCGGACGAGGGGCAAAAGTTGGCTTTTCCTAAAACAGTCCAGCCGAACGTTTGGGATTATGTCCGCGATATCGTTCGCGAATTTATTTTGAAAGAAAATATCTCCGAAATCGTCATCGGACTGCCTGTGGGGTTAAACGGAGAAGAAACAGAGTTGTCGGACAAAGTTCGGGCTTTTGCCGAAAAACTAAAAAGCGAATTCGCTCTGCCGATTCATTTTGAAAACGAGGTTTATTCTTCGGCCCAAGTTAGAACCGAGGAGGCAGCACCCGCTCATAAAATTGACGCTTCATCGGCCGCGCTTATTTTGCAGACTTTTTTGGACCGGCGCCAAAGCAGGGGCGGAGTGTGATAGAATAAAATCATGAACGAAGACGTTTATCTTTCGGTAATAATCCCGGCCTATAACGAGGGTGAGAGGATTTTAAAAACAATTGACGCGATATCGGAGTATTTGAGCCACCGCGGATTTTCTTCCGAAATCATAGTTTCTTCAGGCGGTTCCACCGACAACACCGCGGCCGTGGTTAAACACAAAATGCTAACCACCCCGGGCTTGAGGCTGGTTGAAGACCCTAGGCGCGGCAAGGGTCTGGGGGTAAAAATAGGTATGTTTGAAGCAAAAGGAAGGATCAGGCTTTTTACTGATGCCGACAACTCTACGGATATTTCACATTTTGACAAAATGAGGCCTTTTTTTGACCAAGGCTACGAAGTGGTCATCTGTTCAAGAGATTCAAAAGACGCGCCGGGGGCGCGCCAAGCCGTAGCGCAGGCATGGTATAAGAGACTGATGGGAAATGCGGGTAATTTATTTATACAACTGGTAGCGGTTCGCGGTTTTTGGGATACCCAATGCGGTTTTAAAGCCTTTCGCGACACGGCCTCCGAAAAAATTTTTAGCCAGCAAAGAATTCCCGGCTGGGGTTTTGACGTTGAGGCTCTCGCTTTAGCCAAAGCGCTCGGCTACAGGGTGGGCATAATACCGGCCTATTGGGTCAATGACCCTAAAAGCCATGTAAGGTTTTCAACTTATTTTCAGGTCTTGTGGGAGACGGTCAAAGTCGGTCTTAATTTACGGTTCGGCAAATACGAACTATGAATCCGGCAAAAGAAGGGAAAATAAAAAATACTGACGGCTCCGAATTCAGGCAGGATTTGGTTTCCAAAGACTGGATACTGATCGCGGCCAAACGCTCCAAGCGGCCGCATCGTAAGATTAAAAGAATAAAACTTGATCCGTCAAAGAAAAACTGCCCTTTTGACGATCCTCAATTAAATGGAGCTCCGGGTCCGTTATTGTGGCTGCCGCATCCCGCCGATAAGAACTATAACCCAAAAATCCAGTCTGGCCGGCCGGCAGGAAAAGATTTATCAAAAGACTGGTGGATTCAAATTGTTCCGAATAAATTTCCGGCGCTTGAGCCGCATTTGGTTTGTCCGGCCAAAACCGCTTACGGCCCTTATGCCAAAATGAACGGCGCCGGATTTCATGAAATAATTATTACCCGCGACCACCTACGCAGGATTTCGGAAATGACTCCGGAAGAAGTAGAAACCCTGCTTTACGCCTATCAGGACCGTTATCGCACTCTCGCGCGCGAAAAATGCATTCAATACATCCTTATTTTTCACAACCAAGGTCCAAGCGCCGGCGCGACCCTGTTTCATCCGCATTCACAGCTGATAGCCATGCCGATTATTCCGCCCGATGTTTCGCGCAGTCTTGACGGTTCGCGTTCTTATTACGAAAAAAACAGGAAATGCGCGCACTGCGACATGATTGAATGGGAGGAGAAACAAAACGAGCGCGTTATTTATAAAAACGATAACTTTATAGTTATTGAGCCTTTTGCTCCGCGCGTGTCGTATGAGACCAGAATTTTTCCCAAGAGACACTCCGGAAATTTTTACGATTTAAGCGCTCCGGAACGCATGAGTTTGGCCAAGGCGATGATTGTTTCGCTTAAAAAAATAAAAAAAGCGATGAGCGACCCGGACTATAATTTTTTCATCCACACTTCGCCGGTCAAAGACGGAAACGGCTACTATCACTGGCATATTGAGATTTTACCCAAGACTTCAATTTGGGCCGGACTTGAGCTTGGCACCGGCATAGAAGTGGTCGCCGTTTCGCCCGAAAACGCCGCTTTAGAATTAAACAAAATTAAATTAAAATGATTTTTCAGCAGGAAATCGCCGTTCTTCTTTTGGGCGCGGCTCCAATTTCCGAAGTCAGGGGGGCGGTTCCGCTGGGCGTGCTATTTTTTCACTTTGGCATGGTAAAAACATATTTACTCGCCGTCTTCGGCAATCTCTTGCCGATAATCCCGCTTCTTTTTTTTCTTGAAAAATTTTCCGGATTTCTTATGAGCCGTTTTTACTTCATAAACAGGTTGCTGTCCTGGCTTTTTGAATATACCAGGAATAGACATTCCGACCACTTTCACAACTGGGGCTGGGCGCCCGCGGCTCTTTTTGTTTTTGTCGCCATCCCTCTGCCTTTAACCGGAGCGTGGTCGGGAGCAATCGCGGCATTTATTTTCGGCATTCCTTTTTGGCGCGCGGTACTGGTGATTTCGTTAGGAGTCCTAACCGCCGCGGGCATCGTTTTAGCCGCGACCCTGCTTGGCATAACCATATTTAATTCAGCCGTTTTATAGTTTATACATGAAAAAAATAATAGTTGCCAACTGGAAAATGAATCCGCAAAATTATGATGCCGCCGAAAAACTCGTGCGCGGCGTTTTAATCGGCTTGAAAAGAGTGAAAATTCGTCCGGAAGTCGTGCTTTGCCCGCCTTACACATGGCTTACGGATTTTTCGCATAATAAAAAAGAAGTTAAGTGGGGCGCGCAAGATGTTTTTTGGGAGCTGTCCGGAGCTTATACCGGCGAAATATCGCCCAAAATGCTTAAATCATCGGGCGTAAGCCATGTTATTGTGGGACACTCCGAAAGGCGCGAATTTTTGGGTGAAACCGATGAGATGATAAACAAAAAGGTTAAAGCCGCGCTTAAGGCCGGGCTTAAAACAGTTCTTTGCGTCGGAGAGCGGGATCGGAATGAACCAAATTTTCAGAATTTTGTTAAAGACGAATTGGCCGCGGACCTCACGGGCGTATCTGTTCGTTTGGCCAAAAACCTTGTTATAGCTTACGAGCCTTTATGGTCCATAGGCACCGGGAACACGCCGGAGCCGGACGATATTTTCGAGATGGCCACGTATATCAGGCGCAATATTTTTGATATTCTGGGCAAAAAAGCGGCCTATAATACCCCGATTCTTTACGGGGGTTCGGTAAATTCCAAAAACGCGGCCGGTTTTCTGCGCACCAAAGGCATTAGCGGGCTTTTGGTCGGCGGAGCAAGCTTGGAACCCAAAGAATTTGTCGGCATTATTAACGTCTCGCATGGAGTTTAATTTAAGGCCCATCCCGCCAAAAATATACGGCAAAAGAGTTCTTTTGCGGGTTGATTTTAATATTTCGGTTAAAAAAAGGAAAATGTTCGACGATTTCCGCCTGCTGAAAACCCTTCCGACAATAAACTTTTTAAGGCGCAAGGGTGCCGTGGTGATAATTATAAGCCATCTGGAAAAAGAAGGCGGGTGCCCGAGCATAAAATCCGTTTTTAATTACGCGAGAAAAAAAATTAAAGGCCTGCGTTTTGCCGGAGGGCTTATCGGTCCCGAGGTTTCAAAAATAGCCAAAAATTTAAAACCCGGCGGCGTTTTAATGCTTGAAAATTTACGCCTGCATCCCGGGGAGAAAAAAAACAGCCCTAAATTCGCCAGAAACCTTGCTTCACTTGCGGATATTTACGTCAATGAGGCCTTTTCCGCCTCGCATCGCGCCCATGCCTCAATTGTAGGGTTGCCGAAATATCTGCCGTCATACGCCGGCCGTCTTTTTGGAGACGAAATAAAAAATCTTTCGCTTGCTTTCAGGCCCCGGCATCCGTTTACGCTTGTGGTCGGCGGCAACAAACTCAAGACCAAAATTCCGCTTATAAAAAAGTTTTTAAAAAAGGCCGACCACGTGGTCATTGGAGGCGCGCTGGCCGAGTCGTTTCTTCACGGCGAGAACAAAAAGTTGCGAAACGCGAAAATCGTGCTGCCAAAAGAGGTAATTACCAAGCGCAACGGTCGAAGCGTTGCCGTTGACGTATCTCGGCTGGGCAGTAAGGATATTATTTATGATTTAGGACCCAAAAGCATGAACGAGATTGCCGGCCTTGTTGAAAAGAGCCGTTTTGTTTTATGGAACGGGCCTTTGGGCTGGATTGAGGGCGGATATGCCTCCGGAACATTAAAATTGGCCAAAACACTCCTCCTTTCAAAAGCAAAGGTGGTTGCCGGAGGGGGTGATACGGCCGCTTTTTTGCGTGTCCATCGTCTGGCGGACGGGTTTCATTTTATATCCACCGCCGGAGGCGCCATGCTCGAATTTCTCGTTCGCGGCACGCTTCCCGGAATTGAGGCGCTTAGAAAGTGAGCCGTTTTACCGCTGTGTTATACTTGGACGTATGCAAAAAAAGTGGAAAGTGGCCGGGAAATATCCTC
>CAYPMM010000027.1:0-10917 GCA_964412115.1 uncultured Candidatus Saccharibacteria bacterium
TGGGAATATTCGCGCCCTCAACTATTATTTTGGCTTTTATTGATTTTTTATTTGATTCGTTGATTACGTCGGTAACGGAAGCCGGAATTAAAATATCAGCCGCGAGGGCAAAAAACTGTTTTCTTGAAATTGGATGCCCCTTTTCGCATTCTTTAAGCGATTCCCCGCACAATTTTACTTTTCTAATATCCGCCTCGGTAAGCCCGTTTTTGTTGAATATCGCGCCGTGCCGGTCGGCCACCGCCACAATCCTGCCGCCCATGGCGCATAAATGTTTAAAGGCAAAACTGCCGACATTGCCAAATCCGTCTATCGCTATGGAGGCGCCCTTGATATCGATGCCTTTTATTTTCGCGGCAGTCATTGCGGCCTGGGCCACGCCATACCCGGTGCTTCCAAGTTCGTGCGGCAAACCGCCAAGATTTTTCGGCTTTCCGGTCGCCGTTTTTTTATTACCAACCGCTTCCACAAACCACCCCATTTCCTTCTCACCGCTGGCAACATCCGGACCCGCAATATACCTGGAAATTAAAAACGGCCTAATCGCGCGCGCGAAGCTTTGGACAAATTTCTTTTTTAGCCCCTCCCGTCCCCCACCGGACAAAGCCCGGCTTTGTCCGGTGGGGGGCCAAACGATGCCGGATTTAGCGCCTCCAAACGGCAAGCCGGCCAAAGCGTTTTTAAAAGTCATAGCTCTGGCAAGCCGGAACACTTCTTCTTCCGAAACATCGGGGGTCATTCTTAGGCCGCCTTTTCCGGGGCCCAATTTTGTGTTGTCTACAACCAAAAACCCCCGCATGTTTAATTTCGGGTCGTAAATTTTAACTACATATTCGGGTCCAATTTTATCGTACATACTTTTTACCCATAACTTGCGCGGCGAATTTTTTAAGAGCGTTTCGCTGAACAATTTCGAGATGCATGGACGGCCTTTGTTTTTTAACGAATTTTTCGGCGTCTTTTGCCGACATGCCGCGGGTTTTTATGAGGTAGGCGGCCATCATTGTCGGCGCCCTGCCGTGGCCGTTTTTGCAGTGCAGATAAACCTTTTTACCCATTGAAACCAGGCGTTCAAGAGTTGATACGCCGAATTCAAGCTGTTCGGGCTTTGGGGCCTGGTGATTTTTTACCGGAATCCAGGCGTAAAAATAAACTCCGAAAGGCGCGTCAATTCTTTCTTCTTCCAGAGAAATGTCGGCCATAATCCCTTTCTTTTTCAGTTCCTCGTCAAAATGGGTCTGACAGCACTGGTTGGTGCCGATATAAATCCCGTCGGTTATGTAATTATAATTAAGTTCCTTTACCGAATGTTTGTCGATTCTCATAAAATCTGATTTATTTTCCCTTTGATTCTACTGAATACTTATGGCCCCTCCGCCGATTACCAAGATAACGACATTGGCCGCAAGTAAAATGAGGTCAAATTCCCATCCGGTTTTATCCATGGCCGCGAAAGGGACATACCACTTCATAACCTTCATGGCTATCGCGCCGACCATAATTACACCGAGCAAGAGCGCCGCGAATTGAGTATAAACGCCGAGGATTAGTCCGAAAGCCGAAAGAAACTCTACCGCCCCAAGCATAAAAACCATCCCTTGCGACATCCCAACCATTTTGGCCATTGAACCCGAGTCTTTCAGTTTGGGCAATGAGTGGTATACAAATATGACGGCAACGGCCAAGCGCAAAACCAAAAGGGCGATATCCGTATACTGTGTCAGTTCAAACATAAAATTTATTTTTTTACGGTTAAATTATTAATCATGCGACCTTTTATTCGGTGCAAGCTTCCATACTGGAGCCGAAATCCCGGCACCAGAGCTTGGTGTTAAAACGAAAACGCGGCAAAAAACCGATAATTTTTATGGTTTCCTGCTCGGCGTTTTTTAAAGAAACCGACGCGCCCGGAGACGGAGTTATGTTGAAAAGAATCTTATCCCCGACTATTTCGGCTTCGCCCATCTCCAATTTTTTTGTTTTGGTGTTTACAATTTGGGGACGAATGCCGCCGATTCCGCTGCCATAGCGCAAATCTCGATATCGCAATGACGGGACTATTTTTTTCGCCTCGCGTAAAAAAATCCATCTTCCTATAAACGGCAGGTCGTATCCGATATTTTTCAGCACATAACGGAAAAGGACCGGGTCTAAGACGATTTTAAGCAGGCTCAAAATGCCGTCAATACTCCAGACGGAAGTTCTGATAAAATCAAAAATCGTTCCATAATTATGACGTTCAAGCATGGGCAAAACTTTGGCGGTAGGACCGAATCTGGTCTCTTTCGGATTATTAACGTCGCGATCTCCGTGGATCGCGGCGAAAGGCAGTTTTTTGATTTGCATCGTATAAACCTTGCCGTTAAGTATATTATCCGCGCAATAAAAGCTTCCGGCAACCGGAAGAAGGCCCAGGTTTTTGCCGTATCCGAGTTTTTTCGCAAAAACGAGGCTATGCGGCCCGGCCATAACCGCGACTGCGTCAGCGGTAAACATTTCCTTGCCGGCAAATATTTCATAGCCGTCGCGCTTTTTTTTAATGCCGGTTATTTCCAACCCGTTTCGCGCCATGGCGTTTTTGTTGGATTTTTGCGCCTCAAAAACAAAGGATTCGGCTAATTTTTTATAATTTACGGTATAGCCGTCCTCGCTATAAAGCGCGGAAATTTTTTCCGTTTTATCGCGTCCCTCCATTACTTTCGGCTCAATCCGGCCTATCTCTTCAGCATAAATCTTTTTAAGTCCGGGGAAAAGTTTTTGGAATTCCGCAAAGCGTTTTTCCAGCGCGTCCGCCTCTTTGCCGCCCACGGCAATCACCATTTTAGAAAGTTTAATAAACGCGTTTTCGGCGTACTTTTCCATGTAGCGCACGAGTATTTCGGAGGCTTCTTTGACCCGTCCGGCTTTTTCTAAAGTATAATTTGTTTCTATGTCGCCGAAATGCAGGGTCTGGCTGTTGTTTTGGTAATGAGAATTAACTTCCGCCATATTTTTATACTTTTCAAAAAGCGCGATGTTGGGAATGTCAGTATATTTGGCAAGCGCGAAAAACAAAGAGGTGCCGGTAATCCCGCCGCCAATGATTACAACATTATAATGATTATCTTTTTGCGCCATTCTTAATTCACAAACAAAACCAAAAAAACAGGGCTGTTTTTTCTTAGTTTGCGACCTTAATGAAACTTGCTTGGTAAATTTTTCCGTCCCCAGCGCAGGGTTTCGGCCATCCACACAAGTTCTTCCAAAAATTCGTCGGCGCGCTGGTTAAACGCGTCGTCTTTAAGCTTGCCGTCGCTGTCAAAAACATTTTGAACCTGCGGAAAATTCAGATTACCGAAAGTAACCGCCAGCCCAAGTTCCCTTACCACCGGAACAAGCGCTTCAACAACCCTTGTTCCTCCCCAAGGGCCGGCCGAAACACCCACAATCCCGACCGCCTTATGCACATATTCCCTAAGTACTACATCCAAAAGCGATTTGAGCGTGCCCGGGTAGCCGTGGTTATATTCCGGAGCCACAACAACCAGCCCGTCGGCCTTTATTATCGCGTCGCGATATTCAGTGAATTTGCCCTTGTCTTTGAGCGTCTGCCCGTAGTCATTTGCGGGAAAATTGAAGTCGCCAACGTCAAAAAGTTTTGTTTCAATCTTTTCGTGTCCGCTCATCCGGTCATGTAAAAACTTGGCGACGTTTTCGCTTTGCCTGCCCTCCCGATTTGTTCCGAGAATTATCGGTATAAATAATTTTTCGGTCATGTTTAAGCTGTTTTAAATTATTTTAAGCTATTAAATTCCCAAAAGGCCGGAGAGTCTGTCTTTGTCAAAGCCGACCGTGAGCTCTCCGTCAATGTCAATCACCGGAACGCCCATCTGTCCGGATCTTTTAATCATGTCTTCGCGCGCCACGGCGTCGGAAGCAACGTCTTTTTCGGAATATTCAACATTGTTCTCTTTAAAGAACGCCTTGGCCATTTTGCAATAAACGCAAGCCGGCGTGGTGTAAATTGTTACGTTTTTCATAATTTTTATTTATTTTTTTAATTTATAAGTTTTAAAATCGACCTTACGACTGAATCGTCTCTTTTGACTTTATAGCATATCTTCTGGCCCATTCTTTCTCTTTCAACGAGTCCGGCCATTTCCAAAATCCTGAACTGCTGGGAGGCGGCCGGGACCGATATTTTAAGGGCGGAGGCCATTTCCGAAACGCAAAAGTCCTTTTTTCGGGCAATCAGTTCAAGTATGCTAAACCTGCTCGGATCGCCCAAAACCCCGAAAACAACCCTTAATTTTTCCTTTCTTGCCTTGTATTTTGCCATAAACATTAAACATTTAAGCAATTACTTAAAGTATACACCCGAACAAAATCCGTGTCAAGCGCCGGTTGTGGATAACCGTTTTTTATTGCGATAAGTATTTTTTTAAGAGTTCGGAACTGGAACGTATTTTTCCGCTTCGGCCGACGTTAAAAACCATTTCCACCCCCAGCTCTTTGCATGTTTTAGCTTCAGGAATTGAGGCCTCGTCTTTGCGGTCTCCGCCGTTGGCAAAAATATCCGGCTTGAATTTCTCTATCGCCTCCCCCACGTCGTTTCTTTCGCTTTGGAGGACATAAACATCGTCAACGTATTTTATGCTTTTAATCAGGGTGGCGCGGTCGTCCTGACTCATAAAAAACTTGCCCTTTTTTCGCGTAAGCCAGTCATCGCAGTTAAGCACAACAAGAAGCCTGTCGCCAAGTTCTTTGGCCTCCTTGAACATCTCAAGGTGTCCCACGTGTATGGGATCAAATCCTCCGGAAACCATGACTAAGCGTTCTTTTGGCATACAAATATTATATTACTAAACTTTGGACCGTGCGAGAATCGAACTCGCATCTCCCGGATGCAAACCGGGTGCTCTGCCACTAAGCTAACGGCCCTTATCAAAAGGCAAAGTTTATAGTACAATGAAGACGGAGTTTCTTCAAGAATTGGGACGGAGCAAATGGACAAACTGGTAAGGCTTCGTTTGAAAAGGCGCAGAAAAATATTTGTCAGATGTTTGATTTTAGTACTGCTTGCCGCTTTGATTTTTTGGGGCTTAAGACTGGAAATCTTTTTCAAGAAGCCGCAGGTTTTCGGGGACACCTCTTGGTGGCTGGATTTTGCGGGACATTTTTTTATTTTCTTTATTGTCAGCCTTCTGGCCATTTACGAAAGCCGCCTTATTCTGCAATCGTCTTTCAGGCGCTGGCGTTCAGTGTTTATGGAATGTCTCGGGTGGGGTGGGCTTTTTGAAATAATGGAATTCATTCTTGATAAAACCCGCGACTGGTGGCTTTCTTATGCCGCTTTGTGGTTTTCAAATCTTGATACCCTCCAAAAAGGCAACGACGATACGATGTGGGATTTAATTGCCGACGGAAGCGGGGTTTTGGTTGCCATAACAATCTGGCTGGTTATAAAAACAACTTACGCCCGGTTTTATCCGAGCGATGCCCGCGCTGAATATTTAGCCGAACGAAAAGAATTAATGACGCATCAAAAATCCGAAGCAAAAAGACTTGAAAAAGAGTACTACCATGAGTTACGTAAAGAGTTTAAAAGGAAAACCCCGTCTTAATTTAAGCGGGGTTTTTTGTTTAGGGCCAGAGTGATCAGGTGGTCTAAAAGCGGGGGAAATTCAAGACCGACGGCCGAGGCGGCTTTGGGAAAAAGACAAACATCGGCAAGCCCCGGCAAAGTGTTTACTTCTATCAAGTATATTTTACCCTTTTCGTCTATTCTGAAATCGGCCCGAGAATAGTGGCGGCAACCCAAAGACTGATGAGCGGTGACTGCTATTTTTTTCATTCGCTCCGCGAGTTCCGGTGAAAATCTGCCGGGGCATATTTCTTGGGTGGAGCCATCATACTTTGATTCGTAGTCAAAAAGTTTTTTGCGCGCGGGAGGAACTATTTCAATCACCGGAAACGCGTAGTGTTTTTGCTCCCGAAAATCTTCAAGCACCGCGCAGGTTGCTTCTCTGCCCGGAATAAACTTTTCTATCAAAATTTCGTCATCGTATTTTAAAGCCGTATCCGCCGCCGTGATTAAATTATAAATATCTTTGGCAATGCTTACGCCGACCGACGAGCCGCGGCTTGAAGGCTTTACCACCATGGGAAAAAGCATTTTACGAACGGCCTCGGCTGATTTTTCCGGAATATTATCTCCCGCGCGAATTGAGATCGCCGCGGGAATTGTAATTCCCGAAATCTCAAAAATATTGCGCGCCAATTTTTTATGCAAAGCCGTAGCCGAAGCAAAAACTCCCGAACCGGTATAAGGGACGCCGTGCGCTTCAAGAATTTTTTGCACTTTGCCGTCCTCTCCATATTCGCCGTGCATAGCGTTAAACGCCACGTCAATTGCTCTGAAAACCTTATGCGGTTCGGCTTTTACGCCGTCTAAATGCCAAACACCCTCTTTGCTTATTAGAATATCGCTTGCGCCATATTTTTTTTGGTCTAAATGCTTAAGCACGGCTCCGCCGGTTTTAAGAGAAATATCGTATTCCGAAGACGGACCGCCTCTTAGTACGCCCACCTTGATTTTAGCCATTGTTTTTAGTATAACGGATAAAGAGTTCCGTTCGCAAACATTCGGGGGGATAAATGCTCTCACGGCTTGAATTCAGCGAGGATAAGACCGCGTGCCAATTTGGCGATTTTCCGGCGAGGCATTTTTTTACCACCCTGCTTGCCGGCAACATGTCGGCCAAATATGGAAAACCCGAAGATGCGCCGGGTAATCAGGAAAAACGCATGCATGAGCGCGGATTTTCGGCTCACAAGCCGGTTGTCATGCTGCCGGAGCATTCGGACAATATTTTTTTCGCGCCCCGATATTGGCGCGAGGCGGGGGAAGTAAAATGCGACGGTATTTTTACAACATCACCCGAGGTTGCATTCATTCTTCGTCCGGCAGACTGTTTTCCAATTTTGATGACCACAATTGACCGATATTTTGTCGGACTGGTTCATGCCGGATGGAAGGGCACAAATTTGGAAATAGCGCGTCAGGCCGTGGAACTCGCGGTCAAGCACTATCCGATAGAGCCGGAAGATATTTTTGTAGGCCTTGGCCCCGGAATACACGAATGCTGTTATAACGATGAAAAGACCGCGCAAAATCTGCTGAAAGACAAACGCTGGGAGCCGTTTATAAAAGAAAACTCGTTTGGCACATTCGGATTCGGCGCGCATATCGATCTGCTCAACTTCAACGTTAAACAGCTTTTGGGCGCGGGCATTAAACCCGAACACATAAAAGTTGCCGAAAACTGCGCGTGCTGTTCCAGAAATGAAAAAGGCGATCATTTATTCTTCTCGCATCACCGCGCCCAGCGCGCGGGTGAACCCGAAGGACGATTCGCCGCGGTCGTTTCAATGATTTAAAATTTTACACATTTCTTGCGATCGCAAGAAATGTGTAAGAAAAAACCCGACAAGTTGTCGGGTTTTGTTTTTTACGGATTCCAAATTTGTCCGCTGTGGCGCAATCCTTTTACGCCCACCTCTCCGTCATACCAGATAATTTGAACTCTCGCTTCTTCCAATTCTTCCAGAGCAGGGTCAATGCTTTTTTTCCAGAAATCCGGCGATCGGTCATAGGCTTGTTTATGGGTAACCAAAAGTTTTATTCCCGCATCTATGATTGCTCCGGCGCATTGTCCGCAGGTCGCCCAACAGCAAACCATGATCAAGCCATTTGTAGAAATACCCCTTCTTGACGCTTCAAAAATGGCGGCTCTTTCCGCATGCTGTATAAGTTCGTACTTAAGTGGTTTTTCCCATCTTTTGGGAGTCCCTTCTACTCCGCGCGGAAACCTGTTATATCCCGCGGCCAAAATATCTCCCCCATCATCTATCAAAAGAGCGCCGTTTTGCGTTGAGGGGTCCGGGCTTTTCTTGGCTTCTTCGTAGGCGATCCTTAAAAAATTTTTCCAGTCGTGTTTATATTCCTCATTGGGCATTTTATTTCCCTCCCTTGTGAATTCTGCCGGCCATTGACTCAAATATTTTTTCAAAAACCATCTCAAACATTTCCGCCTTTGATATTTTTGTTGTGTCCAGCCAGTAAACCGCTTTGCCCGCCAAGCTCATGTCTTTAAACCCCTCATCGCATGTTTCTATCAGCTCGGCGATAGTCTTTTCGTTGGTATAAGAACCTTCCGGTGATTCAAAGGAAACCGACGCGTCTGATCGCGCTCTACGCATGGCTTCTTCGGGCTTACAGACAACATAAAAACAAATATCGATGTTGGACAAACCAAGCGGGTGCGAAAAAAATCTTTGAAACTCGGTCGATTCTTCCGCGGTCAGTTTTCCTTTGTTTCTCCAAAAGATCATCCAGTTATAAGCATCGTAAAGAGCGCGGTCGAGTAAAACAAAATCATGATCACGGCCGTATGCCGCTTCAGCCACATTTTGCAGGCCGTAAGCCGCGGTCGTTATATTGTAAAACGGAGTTTTTCTTGAAATATGCCTGAAAACCTCCGCGCCTTCCTGCAGACGCTTTACTCTGAAGCCGTGGTTGCGCAAGAAACTGTCAACGCCGTTGATTATCGTGGTTTTGCCCGAATCGGGAGTACCTGTAAATTCAATTATGTGGGGCCTTGGCAAATCTTCCAACAAATGTCTTTTCAAAAAACTTCTCATTCCTGCGATAATCAAACCTTGTTCGGTCGGATTCACAGCCAAACTCCTTGTAAAAAAGTAAAATCTATTTAGAATATTATCATGGCAAAATCAATGAAAATAGGTTTGGATTTAGACGGCGTCATAATTGACCACACGTCAAGCCGGATTAAAAAAGCCGGCGAGCTTGGCTATGATTTGAAACCCGAAGAAACTCCGACACACATCATAAAAAAGCTTTTATCGCCGGAACATTATAAAGAACAGCAGAATTATGTTTACGGCCCGGCTTCGCTTTCAGCACCCGTAATGGACGGGGCGTCTGAACATATCAAAAAACTTGCGTCCGAAAACGAATTTTTCATAATTTCCCGCCGTAATATTTATGACGGAGGCGACAAATTGGGTTTAAGTTGGCTTGAGGACAGCGGGTTTTTTGAATTCGTCCCCAAAGAAAACATATTTTTCGTGCCCCACGACGAAAAGGGGGCAAAAAATGTTATGGCTAAAAGGCTTGGCATTGAAATTTACCTTGACGATCAGATGAAAATCCTTGAGGAGATTCCCGACGTCAAAACCCGCGTTCTTTTTGACCAGCACAATGTCTCCTCTCCCCCGCCCCCTTACGCCAAAGTAACCAGTTGGACTGAATTTTCGGACTTTGTAAAAAATTTAAAATAAAAACCCCGCAATTGCGGGGACGCGTTCTATCCGTCAATTCCGACTGATTTCAGGTCGCGGAAAAGATCGCGGTTGAGATTAAAGTACCTATCTTCCATTTTTTCGGGTTTAACATCCACCACTTTGACTTTATCCCAAGACATCGGCCGGCAAGGAAAGGGGGTGTCTACATTTTTTATTACGATACTTTCAATGGTCGTTCCGGCATTTAGGATAATAAAGTTTCTGTGAATTCCGTCCATAATTACAGGATTACCATCGTGAACTTCAAAAATCGGGGGAACATAATTTGCCAAGACTATTTGTCCGTCAGAGTCCTTGCCAACTACTATTTGCGGGGTGAGTTTGGACAAACCCTTTGAAACGGTAAAGCCGTTGAAAATATCCTTAAAACCCTCCATCAAAGCGGTATATTTTGGACGAGAGACGAAGGTTTGCCCGACAAGCAGGCCGCGCGGGTCCACGCGAAAAGACTCCACTTTTGAGTTTCTAAAAACCTTGTTTTCCGGATCGCCCAAAGTGCCGATACTTTCTATAATCTTTAAAAGATAATTGACCGGCATTGAACAAAGAAGCAGGGGTTTGGCAATTTTTCTCAAAGAAACGACTTTTTCCACGCTGTTCATTTTTTCAAAACCCAAATCACCCTTATCCATTCCGGTGCGTCTTAAAAATTCCCCGAATTCAATCGGTTCCATTTTTTCTCCTGTGAAAGAACGTGTTGAACTATTTATAAAAGACTTTTGGGCTTGACGTCAACACGGGTTTAAAAGCATAATTCTATCAAAGAACTTTTTAAAAGGGGTCCATAATGCTGAAAATCGCTCTTTTGGGAGCGCCGGGCGTCGGAAAAGACACTCTTTCCTGTCTTTTGAAAGTCAAACTCGGAAAAATATCTATCGGCGGAAAGTTGGTCAAAACCCGGCAGATAGCGGAGTTCTCCGTTTTGTGGACAGATAAAACCGGTGGAACAAAAGAGGTTTTTGAGCAGTTTTATATCTGGTACAAGCAAACCCGCTGGGATCGCGATTTTGACCGCAGAAAAGAGGATCCGTATACCGTGGCCATAAGCGCGGCTCCGGCTCCGCTGGCTTACTTTTTCGCTTTGGCGTTTGTGGACGCTTGCAACGAAAAACACC
The DNA here is from genome assembly GCA_964412115.1 of uncultured Candidatus Saccharibacteria bacterium. Lineage (GTDB taxonomy): Bacteria > Patescibacteriota > Minisyncoccia > HO2-45-28 > HO2-45-28 > HO2-45-28. The sequence goes on from CAYPMM010000027.1 coordinate 10,482, forward strand.
GCCTTCTTTTGTCCGATCTTTACGAACGCGCGCTTTCCGGTCTTTTGAAATTTGACATGGTATTCTACCTGCCGACAGAGTTCAATGTTCCCGATGGCGACAGGTTGCGCAAGCGGAGTTTCAGACAAAGCGTGGACTCGGCAATAAAGTCGTTCTTGCTCAATCATAAAATTCCTTTTGTGGAACTTAGCGGTGATGAGTACAAAAGAGCAGATAAGGCCTTCAAAATTTTAAAGAAGAAAGTTTGCGAGCAAATTTCCGCAAAAAATCAGATCCCGAAGGCATAAAAAACAAAAAGCCCTTTAGTCTAAGGGCTTTTATTTTACCCCAAAAAGATGTATAATAAATGAAATAAATTAAAAATTTGCGGCTATAGCTCAGCTGGTTAGAGCGCGTCACTGATAATGACGAGGTCCTTGGTTCGAGTCCAAGTAGC
>CAYPMM010000028.1:0-10791 GCA_964412115.1 uncultured Candidatus Saccharibacteria bacterium
AAATGTATATGTCCGGATTTGGCCGGACGTATACCACGTCAAGACGGCTGATTGAACAATCTCCGGGCGGGTTGGACTTGAACCCGGCGCAAATTTTTGAAATTTTTGGCAAACCGTTAATCATAAATTCATCGGCTTTTTCTCCCTCTCCGTCATAGGCTCGGTCTAAATCCAAATCGGCAAAAAAAACATACGATTGCGCGGGTATATTCGCGAAACTTAGGCCAAAAGACGGAAAAAGACCGGCTCCAAATTCACGGACAGCCAAGGCCGATGATTCCGCTTCCCTGAAAGAGGAAGCGATTGCTTGGGCCGCGCGCGCAAGTTCAAGGCGCCTGGAAAATTCCGGAAAACGCGACAAAATTAAAGTTGAGATTACAAGCGAAATGCTTACGGTTACCGCAAGCTCCACAAGCGTAAATCCCGAGATGTATCCCTTTCCCATCTTTTTATTATACCAAAGACAGGTACCAGAATATAATTTCTTGACCCCACAGATACGCGACCAGTCCTCCGGCGGACAAAAAAGGCGCAAATGGAATCTGAATTCCCCTCCATCCATTACTCCTTTTAATCCCGTTAAAAACCGCCAAACCAACCCCAAAAAAAGCTCCAAACCAAAAAGAAAGAAGCAAAGCCAGAAACGCCTCGGGCCATCCTAAAAATAGCCCCAGAGCAAAAGCAAGCTTGGCGTCTCCAAACCCCATCCAGCGGCCACGGGACATAAGCCACAAAGCGCCGAAAAATACAAACAAGCCGAAACCGGCGGCTAAATTTTTAATTAAATCAGGATTTCCAATTATCAAAAACAGTAGAGCAGCGGCGGTTGCCGGATAAACCAAGCTATTGGGTATAATTTTATGGCGAATATCGTAAACGGAAATTACCAGCAAAAGCCAGAAAAACACAATGGACCAAACCCCGTTTGGTCCAAAATAAAGTAAGAAAAATAAAAGACCGGAGGCAAGCTCTACTAAAGGGTACTGAAGGGAAATTTTGCTTCCGCAGGTCCGGCACCTTCCGCCAAGAGCTAAAAAAGATAAAATCGGAACCAGTTCAAACCATCTTAAGGTCCGGCCGCAAAAAAAACACCGCGAGCCCCCAAAAATCAGGGACTCGCCGGTGTTAAGGCGCAAAACCATGACATTGGCAAAACTGCCGAAAATAAGGCCCAAAACAAAAACAATAATCTGTTCCATTATTAAAATTTTAACACCAAAAAACTAAGAAATCCCCCATATTGGGGGATTTCTTAAGTCAGTTATAAGGAATTTTACGGGGTAACGTCGTAGCAGAAACGGTCCGTCTGGTCACTGCAACCGTCTTCAACCGATGGGGTGCCCGATTCAGCGCCCTTAACTACGTCGCCATCAACATCGCGGTCGCTTTTGAGAGCCGGATTTGTTCCCTCCTCAAGGTTTGCTCCCAGATGGTAATAAAGACAGGATACCGTCTGCGACTCAACACAGTCATTAGCCGCGCTGATGGTGGAAGACAGATACGCGTTATAGGGATACTCTATTTGTCCAACCGGGTCCGCGGGAGTTGCCGGGATAAAATCCGGCACCAGTTTAGACGTTAGGTCGGGATATGAACCCTTGGAATCAAAGTAAAGCTCCAAGGCAAGCTGTACCTGCTTGATGTCGGCTACTCTGCGCGCGTCGCGGGACTTCTTGCGGGCGCTGTTTAGGGAAGCGAGAACGACCGAAGCCAAAACGCCTATTATGGCAATGACCACCAAAAGCTCAATTAGGGTAAAACCGGACTTTCTATTTAATTTATTAAGCATTTTAAAAAATAGGAAATTAAAAAAACTTAATCGACCTTAAAATTTCGGTAACTTAATTATAAATCCGCGCGGTCCCAAACGCAAAGCGAGGGTGTGCATAAAGTTAAACCCCGGCCGATATGCTGTAAATGGGGACGAGAACCGCGGCCACTATCACCCCCACGCCCAAACCGAGAAAAAGAATAAGCGCCGGCTCAATTAAGCTAACCATTCTCTCAAGGGTGTTGTTAACCTCGCGGGTATAAAAACGGGAAAGGGTGGATAAAATCTGGTTGAGCTTTCCGGTTTCTTCGCCTATTCTTATCATCTGCGAAACAAGCGGCGGAACGTCTTCATAACGCGCGAGCGCAGCTGAAATCGGCGACCCGCCTTTTACCGCGTCCCGGGCTTCTTTTATTATTTCCGAATATATTTCATTGCCTATTACATCGGCCGAAATTTCAAGAGACCTGGCAACGCCAACCCCTCCGGAAAGCAGAGTCTGCAAGTTGTCGGCAAAGCGGGCAAGATAAATCTGGCGATAAAGGTCTTTTAAAATGGGGATGGAAAGCTGGAGTCTGGACATTGCTTTCCTGCCGGATGGAGTCAGGCGATAACGCCAGACGAAAATAACGCCCAAAGCCAAAATAACCAGAAAGAAAACGCCGAATGTCCTTAAAAAGTCCGACAGGCCTATAATCGCTTTGGTGTAAAACGGAACATTTTGCTCAAGTTCAAGAATGATTGAGGACAGTTTCGGAACAACCACCACAAGCATAATGGTAATCACAATCAAAAAAGCGCTCAAAACGAAAGCGGGATAAATCAGGGCGTTGCGGGCTTTGGAAGCAAGGTCATAAGAGCGTTCCAGATAATCGGCCATGTAATTTAAAATTTCGTCCAGCTTCCCGGATTCTTCTCCGGAACGGACCATTTGAACGTAAAAATTTGAAAAAGCGTCCGGATGCCGGCTTAAAGCCTGCGAAATCGGAAGTCCTCCTTGTATGTCATCGGCGATATCGGTTAGTTTCGCCTTGAAAGATTCGTTTGAAGTCTCGGTAATGAGTATTCTAAGCGCGTCAACCACCGGCACTTTGGCCGAAAAAAGCGTTGACAGCTGTCTTGAAAATATAACGATATCGCGGTCTTTTATTTTCTCAAAATACGAAAGGAATTTTTTCCATTGTGGCGCGCGCTCTTCGGCAGATTCAAGCTTTACTATTATAAAACCCCTTCTTTGAAGAGAAGAAACTGCCAAGTCGTAGCTTGCGGCCTCAATTGTTCCGGTTTTTTCTCCCCCTTCTTCGGTCCGGGCTTGATAGTAAAAAAGCATGTTTTAACCCGTAAGATGCTCTAAACTTTTAACATTAAGCGAGTAGGCTCTGGCGGTTTCCATGGTAATCTCTCCTTTTTGCACCAAATGCATGAGCGACTGGTTGAGACTGGACATTCCCGATTCGGAACTGGTTTCAATAAACAGGTCTATTTCGTGGATTTTATTTTCCCGTATCAAATTGCGGACCGGGGTGTTGGCGATAAGCAGTTCGTAGGCCGGAATTCTTCCGCCGGAAATCCTCGGCACAAGCCGTTGCGAAAAAACTCCAAGCAAAGTGCTGGCAAGCTGGGTGCGTATCTGGCTTTGCTGGGCGGGAGAAAAGGTGTCAATAATCCGGTCAATTGTCTGGGAAGCGGAGTTGGTATGAAGCGAAGAAAATATCAGGTGTCCGGTTTCAGCGGCGGTCACCGCGGCGGAGATGGTTTCGGGGTCGCGCATCTCGCCTATCATGGCGACATTTACGTCTTCCCTGAACATTGCCCGCAAAGCTGAGGCGAAATCCGGCGTGTCCCGCCCTATTTCACGCTGGTCCAAAATTGACTGATCCTGGGTAAATAAATATTCTATCGGGTCTTCAATGGTGATTATGTGTTCCGCCCTTTCGCGGTTGATGATATTTATCATTGAAGCAAGCGTGGTTGATTTTCCGTGTCCGGTAGGTCCGACCACCAGAAAAAAACCCTGTTCACGCCGCGCGAATTCGGAAAGTATCGGCGGTAAATTAAGGTCTTCAAGTCCCTGTATTTCCACCGGAATCAGGCGGAATGCCGCCGAAACAAATCCGCGCTGGATGAAAACATTGACCCGAAACCGCGCCTTGTCTTCGTAGGCGTAAGAAAAGTCAACGGTCTTGTCTTTCAAAAATTTTTCCTTTTCCTCCGGACTGAGTATTGAAAAAACCATTTCCTCTATGTCTTTGGACGTAAGAATGGGCTGTTTTACAAGCGCTATAAGTTCTCCCGAAATTCTTAAAGTCGGGTGGCGCCCGACGGAAAGATGAAGATCGGAAGCTTTTTCTTTGGCGACAAGCGCGATTAATTCTTCAAATTGTTTATTTTGGTCGTTCATGAACCCAAAATTTCTTTAACCTTGGATACTATTTCGGACGGCGTGTGCCGGGCCTTAATCACATAATCTTTAGCGCCAAGCGCCAGCCCGCGTTCCACATCCTCTTTTTGGCCGAGGTTGGTCAAAATAACCACCAAAGCGCCGGAAGCAAGGTGTTCCGAACGGATCTTTTTTAAAAACTCAAACCCATCCATGCCGGGCATAACCACGTCAAGGAGTATGATGTCGGGGTTAAGGCCGTTTTTAATTTTATCCAGCGCGTTTGAACCGGAATAAGCGACTTCAACGTCAAAACCCGACTCGCGGAACTTAACCGAATACATATCCAGCAAAAACTCGTCGTCATCGACTATAAAAACCTTTTTTTTGTCGTTTTCCATAAAATATTACGGCCTCACTTGCTGCCAGCCGGAGGATTTTCCGGGGATCGTGTCGGTTTCTAAATTATAATGTAAAACATAGTCGGAGCCGTTTGAGGATTCGTAGCAGTAAACATGCGAATTCTGGGCCAAACAAGTTCCAGTCCCTCCGCCCAAGGGATCGGACGCCACCGCGTTTATGACATTGTCTCCCAAAAGCGCCTGCGACAAACAGTCGCTTGAGCCGGTAATCGCGCCCAAAACACAAACCGGAAATTGACGGCGGTTAATATTGTAAAGGTCAAGCGCGTGCTGGAGCTGTTTGACGTCTTCCTCGCGCCTCGCGTCGCGCCCCCGCACTTTCGCGTCGCTAAAAAATACAAAAACCAAAGATAATATGAAAGAGGCCATGGCAATGACCACCAGAAGCTCTATAACCGTAAATCCGCGTTTGGTTAATTTATTATTCATTATATTTGCGTCAGCTGCTCAAGGCCGATTTGCCCTTTTAAAACTTTTAATATGCCGTCCTCGCGCATGGTAATCATTCCTTGCCGCCTGCTTTCGCGTTCAAGCATTTCCGGGCTTGGATCGGTCAAAATGACCTTCTCCAGCTCTTTAGACGCGGTCAAAACTTCAAAAACCCCAGTCCGGCCCCTCGTTCCTTTGGGACAAGCCGGACCCGCCTCGGCTTCGTAAATTTCCTTCGGCATTTTTATGCCGCTTTTTGTCGGCTCGGGAACGTCTTTTAATTCCGCTTCAAGTTTTTCTTTTAAATTACCGTCAACTTTTATCGCCTTGCGGGAATCGGGGCAAAGAGTTTGCGCCAATCGCTGGGCAATGACCGCGACTACTGTCGGGGCTATAAGATATCTGTCAACGCCCATATCAATAAGCCTGGGAATCGCGCCTACGGCGTTGTTGGTATGCAGGGTGGAAAGAACCAAATGTCCGGTGAGAGCCGCGTGTATCGCGAGTCCCGCCGTCTCTTTATCGCGTATTTCCCCTACCAATATTATATCAGGGTCTTGGCGCAAAATGGAACGGAGACCGTTGGCAAAACTATATCCTATTTCCGGCCTGACCTGAGACTGGTTGACGCCGGTCATATTGTATTCCACCGGGTCTTCAAGACTTACCACGTTAAAACGGTCGTTGTTTACGGTTTGGAGCATGGCGTAAAGCGTGGTCGTTTTGCCGGAACCGGTGGGTCCGGTAAGAAGTATCAGACCGTGAGGCTGTTTGAGCGCGCGTTCAACTTCGTCAAAATTCCTGCCTTCCAGTCCGACTTTTTTCAGGTCCAATATCGTGTTTTGAGGATCCAAAATCCTTATAGCCACTTTTTCCCCGAATGAGGTCGGCAAAGTTGAAACCCTAAAATCCATTTCGCGATTTTCCACTTTCGCCGAAAAACGCCCGTCTTGAGGCTGGCGCTTTTCGTCTAGTTTCATGTTGGTCATTATTTTAAGGCGCGAAACTATGGACTCGTGCATGCTTAAGGGCAGAAGGAGACTGGTATAAAGAACGCCGTCAACTCTGAATCTGACCCGCAATTTGTCTTTAGACGGCTCTATGTGAATGTCGGATGCCCGCCCTTCGGTGGCATGTTTGATTATGACCGCCACCATCTTTGTGACCGGAGCCTCTTCGACGAAGGTTCCTTCGCGCATCATTTCGCGGGCGGTGGGAACAGGTTTTTCTTCCTGAAGCGCTAACTCAAACTCCGAAAGAACTTTAGTCACCTCGCCTCCGAGGCTTTTATATTCCTCAAGGATATCGCCCAAATCCTTGCTTGATATTACGTATATTTTAAACGGAGCGCCGGTTTTGGAAGAAATGAATTTAATCGCTTCTCTGGCCTCAATATTTGACGGGTCAACCATTCCGACGCCAAGCGCTCCGTCTTTCAGTTCAAGAGGCGCCAGTTCGTAGTGGCGGGCGGATTCCTCGGGAATGTATTTCAAAACGTCGAAGCTCACTTTTCGTCCGCCCAGCAAGTATGCCGGAACGCCGTAAGTTTCGCTTTTGGCGTTTAGTATCTGTTCTTCGGAAATTCCTTCACCCGACAGAAGCGACTCGGGGGAAGCGCCCGAAACGGATTCATTTTTTATTCTGGCGGCTTTGTCTTGAGCCAAAATTCCCGCCTCGGCCAAACGATCGATGAAGGAAACGTCGGACATTAATTATCTAAAGGGCAAGAAAGGGTTCGCCCGTCCTTTTGATTCGGGTAATAATATGTTCGGAGTAAAATCCTGCAGACTTTTATAAGCCGGGTTATCCAGAACGCTCAAATCGAATTTCAATTTTTCAAGAGATTCCAAAAGCTTGAGCAGGCTTTCGGACCCGACTGCGGGACCGGCCGATGACGCCCGGCTCACCACGGCCGGAGGCGAAGAAGTAAAAAAGCGGTACCAAATGAAAGCCGAGCCCAAAATGGCAACGACTATCAATATGAGCAGGATGGTGGAACGCAGGTTGGTCATATTATTTTTGGAAATGAATTACCGCCTCTAAAGCAAAATCGTTGAAGTTGTCGCGGCTTGACGAGAAAGAAACATTGCGGACGTCAATTAACCTGAGGCTTTTTTCAAGACGCTGTAAAAAGCCGTGAAAATTTTCAAAACTTCCCGAAACGGAAATGGTTAGCCGCGCTTCGGAAGTTTTTTCTTCTCCGGCGCCGATGTTCACGTTTTTGAGCAGGAGTCCGCTTTCATTGGTCATGTTGGCCATCTGAACCACAAGCGCGCCTGAATTAACGGAGCCGGGAAGGAAATTTTTAATTTTTTTAAGTTCGTCAGCTTGTATTGAATTATAGCTTGTAAGCAGCGTGTCGCGGGTTTTGCGAAGCGTATTCATCCGCGCGATAACCGATTCGTAGGCGTTTTTTTCAGCGCCCAAAACCTGTATGTCTTTCCACATGCTTCCGGCCCAAAAGAAAAGAGTGGCAAGTCCGGCCGCGAACAAAAGAATTGAAATGATTAAACGCATTTTAGTTTGAAGGCGTCGGTCCCGCTTCGGGCAGGACTTGATAAGAAATAAGTTCCCGTTCTGGCGCGAATTTGACGCTGAAATTTACAAAACCTTCGGAGGTAAGGGAAAAATTTGAAAACGAAACGTTTTTAATAAGCCGGCTTTTTTCAAAAACGGCGGACTGCTGGGCAAGTGCCACGTAAGACTTCGCGATTCCGGACATCTGCGCCGACTCTTTGTCGTAAGAAAAATTGCTGAAACTCACCTCAGAGACGGTATTTTCTTTCAAAAAATCCAAAAGACGGGAAATGGCGACATGTCCGCCCATCAAGCCTTTGACCGAGTCAATGGATTTCACGGTTTGCTGGAGTTCTAAAATAAGCGACGGCTCAAATTCGCTTTCAACTTTTTGAAGGCTGGCGGAAAGGGTGTCAATTTGGGCCTCAAGAAATCCGCGGTAAAAAAAGAGGCCGAAAGACAAGACGAGCGACAAAACGAAAAAAACCAGGGCGAGTCCCGAAAGCCATCCGAGGTTTTTGCCCGAATGAGCTATTTTCACTGTTTCTATTTTTGGAATAAATGACGTTCCTTCCTGCATATATTCATTTTAACCCTCTAAGGCCCAATCCGATAGAGCTGGCAAAAACCGGTCCGACTTCCTTTATCGCCGGCTGAACCAAAAGAGGATATTCAAGGCGGTTAAAGGGCTGGCCCAAAGAAGTCTCCAATCCAAGGCGCTGGGCGGTTTTTTCGGCCAAACCCCTCATCGCGCCCCCTCCTCCGTAAAGTATCACCCGGCTTACCGACCGGCCTGATTTGCGCCGATAGTCGGCAAGCAATCTGCCCGCTTCGGTCAAAAACCCGTCTACGTGCGGTTCAAGAACGCTTCTAAGTTCCTGATGTTCCGGATTGGCCGATAGGCCGATCGCGCGCTTCATCTCTTCGGCCCGGGCGAAATCTATCCCCAAAGCTCCGGAAACGGCGTCAGTCATTGACTGCGCTCCGCGCTCATAGGCAAAAACGGTCCGCACTATTCCATAGTCCACAACGGTCATTTTTACCGATGAGGCTCCGACGTCAATTAAAAGAATCGGCGCCAAGTCGCTTCCGACAAGAACGCGAGCCGCGCTAAATACTTCTATTTCAAACCCCAAAACTTTAATTCCCGCCTCCGACATGAAAGAGCGGTATTTTTCTATTATTTCATTATGAATGGCGACCAAAAGCACTGACATTAATTTTCTTTTTTTACTCAAACTATCTTCTTCATCTTTGTTGTCATCAGCCATAAATGTTTCGGGTATAATCCACCAATCTATAAGCACTTCGGAGATGGGAACCGGAATGTATTTGCGGGCCTCGAATTTTATGGCTTCCCCGGCTTCTTTTTCGCTCATTTGCGGCATTTCAATAATTGTCACGAAGCTGGAACGAACGGGAATTCCGACAATGGCATCTCTGGATTTGGCCGAAGTTTCGGTAAGCAAATCCTTGATTGACTCTTTGGCTTTGGATTCAACAAGTCTGGCAACCCGGCCGACTTCAGCGCCTCCGTACGGGCCTATGGCCAATTCGCCGTAGTTCATCAAAGACGCCCGTTCCTGGCGTTTTCGCAGTTCAACCAATTTAATTGACGAGGATCCAAAATCAATACCCAAAACGCCTTCGCTCCCCTTTTTCCAGGGCCAAAAGCTTGCCGGCAGCTTCAAATTCTTGAAAAATAATAAATCCAGCATGTGTCATGTGGGCTTTGCCTACTTTATTATATCATAGGATAATTCACTTAATGTCTATACTTATCCACAAAGCTTGGGCTTTTTTGTCCGAAATCATATTCCCCCGCTTTTGTTTTGGATGCTCCAAAAGAGGCAGGTACCTGTGTGATGCCTGCCGCAGAGATGTTTTGGAAACCGAAATCAACTATCCCAAAAACTCCGATTTTGCTTTGACATCCGGGTCATACCGCCATCCGGCAATGAAAAAGGCGCTTCGCAAGCTCAAATACGATTCTGCGTCAGACGTTGCCGGCGAACTTGCGGCCATTTTGGCCAAAGATTTGGTGCCGTATTTAAAATACGCCCAAACTCCGATAATCACGGCAATACCAATGACCGAAAAAAGAAGGAGGACGCGCGGGTTCAACCAGGCCGAGCTTTTGGCCGAACATCTGGCTAAAAATCTGGCTCTGGAGTATCGCGCAACACTCATAAAAATCCGAGAGACTCTGCCTCAAGCCGAAATAAAAAACCGAAAAGACAGGTTTAAAAACATCAAAGGCGCTTTCGCGCTTAAAGAAAAAAGTTCGGCGCCCGAATTTGCCGTAATAGTTGACGACATCATCACAACGGGCGCCACCATGAACGAAGCCGCGGTCGTCCTCAAAAAATCCGGAGTGAAAAAAATAATCTGCGTTGCGGTTGCCAGATAGTTAAAATTTTATTTTCTTGGTTTCCAATCGGAGATTAAAATTTTTCCTTTGCCGAATTTTTTGACGACTACCTTTTGGCGCTCCTGCCATTTAAGCTCGCGGATCAGACGGATGGGAATACTGATGGCATATTCCCCTTTTGATGATTTTTGAATACTGCGAATTTGTTCTTTTCCCGTTATTCTTCTTGGCATATTCAAATTTTAACATAAAAATTATATCTCCACGTGTTCACTTATATCCACACCACCGTCATCTTTTACATAAAATTTCATAATTTGAGTGTGATCATTGTTCTTGTAGTCGGTATAAAAAATGCGCAAAGATAATTCTTGTCCTTTTAGAGTTTCGATCTGGTGTTTCAAATTAACATGATCAAAATAATAAGAATCCGGCGGTAAATACTTTTTACCTTTTTTAAAATCCACTGCTTTATTTGGAGTAATATCAATAATACTAGCAACATTAAATGCCGGGGTTTTTCCTTTGTTTCTTATGGTATATCTAAAAGACAAGATCTCTTCATTTTCAATTACTACAGAATCGATGCTCATGGATTCTAAAATTAAGTATGCTCTATTTTCACTATAAGCTGATTCTTTTATTAGTGACGTTTGATATAAAAATGCGAGAAGGGTTAAGAGCAGTACCCCAAATGTAGGGGCATTCCAATTTGTTTCGTGTTTTTTGTTTTTGCCCGTCTTATTAGTCGCGTAAAGATTTTCCATAATTTACAAAATTACTGTTTTCTTTTCATACAACATGGGTAACCCATCCTGTCTCATGCGGAATTTTGTTCCGTGATTGTGTCCGGTGCGAGCGTCAAAATCCACAAGGATTTTTCCTTCTTCCAACGCTTTCA
>CAYPMM010000029.1:0-10103 GCA_964412115.1 uncultured Candidatus Saccharibacteria bacterium
GGAGCGTTATTTTTCGTGAACAAAACGACTATAATTTTCAAGTTTTGAAGCACCGTCATAAGAAAACAATTTTGCGGCGCTTTGAGGGTCTTGCAAGTTCGGAAAAAATGAATTTTGCGGGAGTTAATATATAATGATTAAAGTATGGCCAAAATCAACCCCGCTATATTTAAAGAATACGATATTCGCGGGAAGTATCCTGACGAGATTGACGAAGACGCGGCTTATAAAATAGGCGCGGGGTTTTCGGAATATCTTACCCGTAAAAAAAATTTTGGGGAAATTGTCGCAGGTAGAGACGCCCGCGTTTCCTCACCGGCTCTTTTTGAAGCGTTCTCCCAAGGCGTTCTTAATTCCGGAAGAGATGTTGTTGATGTTGATCTCGTTTCAACCCCCCTTTTTTATTTCTCGGTCAATTTTTCTGGCGCCGCCGGAGGAGCGATGATAACCGCCTCTCATAACCCAAAAGAATATAATGGTTTGAAACTTGTCCGTGAAGGCGGTTTGTCGGTTTACAAAAAAGACGGCTTGCCGGAAGTTGAAGTATTGTCCAATTCGGATATCGCGCGAAAAGTTAATATCGGCAAAATAATAAAAAAAGATTTCAGCCAGGGCTATATTGATTTTCTAAAAAAATTTACGGAGATAAAAAAGCCGTTAAAAGTTGTTGCTGACACTTCAAACGGCTCCGCGGGTCCAATTCTGGAAAAATTTTTGGACTCGGTTGGAGTTAAAGCCGAAAAATTATTTTTTGAGCCTGACGGCAATTTTCCGAACCACTCTCCGAATCCATTTTTACCGGAAGCCCGCAAGGCGCTTGAAGAAAAAGTTAAAAACACTGGAGCAGATTTGGGGTTTGTCATTGATGCTGACGGCGACAGGATATTTTTTATAAACGAAAAAGGGGAGACGATTGAATCAAACCATATTTACGCGTACGCGCTTGACAACCTTTTGGATAGTGGCGAGTTGTGTCTGGGCACGGCCTCCGTTTCAAAAATCATTGAAGATGTCGCCAAAAATAAAAACGCCCGCTTTGAGCGAGTTCCTGTTGGGCATGCGAATATCAAAACGGCCATGCGCTCCAAAAACGCTCGTTTTGGCGGAGAGTTGTCCGGCCATTTTTATTTTCGTGATTTTTATTATTCCGACTCGGCTTTGTTGATGTTGGCGCATGTTTTGTCTATGGTTTCCAAAACAAACAAACCTTTTTCCGAGCTGTTAAAACCATATCAAAAATATTTTCACTCCGGCGAGCTAAACTTCAACTTGAGGGGTTCGACCCCTCAAGTTGTGATAGAGCGACTTAAAAAAGAGTACTCGGGTGGGCATCAATCATTTCTTGACGGCCTTACGGTTGAATTTGACTCCCTCGCCGATGGCGGGGGAAGTTGGTGGTTCAACATCCGCGCATCCAAAACAGAACCATTAGTCCGCCTTGTCGTTGAAGCCGAGTCCAAAGACCTGATGGAGGAGAAAATAAAAGGGTTGACAAGGTTTTTGTTCTGACATAAAATTCCTGTCGGAGTATCTTTTGGTTTTTGACGGACCGGTACGCAAAAGGGAGGACAAGAAACAATGAAAAAGTTTCTGGCCAGCATGATATTTTTAGCCATGATTGTGGCTGTTGTGTGGGTTTATAATCATCCTTTTAACGAACTAGAGATTGTGGTTCAAAGGAGTTCCAAACCAGGAACGGTGCTGTTTTGGGGATATATTCCTGTTTCTTTTGCTGATGTTGTTTTAAAGAAGGCGGGCGAAGTGGTTTTGCGCGAAAAGGCCGACGTCAGTGGAAAATTTCGTATTTCCAACCTAAGTCCGTCAAAATATCGTTTAATTCTGCCGTCTTTTAGCGAGTGTGGTGAGGCCAACTTCGAGTTAGAAAGAGGCAGGTCAACACGGGTTAGTTTTATCATCAATGAAGGAGGCAGATGTTCCACTACCATATCTTCAGGGCCTGGGCCAAGGAAAAAGTAACTTTTTTGTCATTCCGCCGACGCTTCAAGCCGAGGCGGTTTTTTGTTTATTTTCTCTCTTTTTTAAAATTACCATACTTCTACGATCGTAACGGTATGGTAATTTCGATTTTTGTTTGTTTTATTTTACCAAAACAAAGTTGCACACATTAATACGATCGTAGCGATATGTGCAGAATATTCAGACGCGATTTAAAAATCCAAAAGGCCAATTTGGGATTTGACTTCCGTTATTGTTTTTTGGGCCACTTTGCGCGCGCGCGCGGAGCCGTCTTTTAAAATTTTTTCTATGGCCTTTGGGTTTTTTGAAAACTCGGCATATTTTTCCTGAATCGGGGCGAGATGCGCGATTATTGCTTCGGCTAAGTTGGACTTAAACTCGGCGTACCCAGAATTTTTGTATTTTTGTTCAAGTTTTTTTACTGGAATACCGCTGGTTAGATAAAAAATATCCAGAAGATGGGACACCGCGGGCTTGTTTTGTTCACCGTATTTTATTTCTGAGCCGGAGTCGGTCACGGCACTTCTTATTTTTTTTCGTATTTTGTCGGGCGAGTCTAGAAGGGCGATATATGATTCGGGTCAGTGTGATTTAGACAGCTTTTTTTGTGGATTTGAGAGAGAATAGACTTTTGGCACTTCATCAAACATTGACCTGGGCTCCGGAAAGATGTTTCCGAACCGGCGGTTAAAGCGTCTTGCTATCTCGCGGGTTATTTCAAGGTGGGGGTCCTGATCTTTTCCGATTGGTACCATGGTTGCCTTGTAAGCCAAAATATCCGCGGATTGCAAAACAGGATAATTTAATATGCCGAAAGAGCCGGATTTAGGATGTTCGGTAACTGTTTCCTTGTAAGTCGGGTTTAACTCCAGCATGGAAACAGGAAGGAGTGTCGCGAAAATTGACGCAAGCTCGCCGTGCTCGGGAACCGCCGACTGCAGAAAAATAGTTGATTTTTTGGGATTAAGTCCGGACGACAGCCATAATACGGCGAGCTCCAAAGTTTTTTCTTTTATGTTTTTGGTTGTCTCCAGTGTCGTCAGAGAATGAAGGTCTGCTACCATGAAGTGACGGTCATATTTTTCTTGTATGGACACCCATTGGCGTAGCGCGCCGAAGTAGTTGCCTATATGCAGTTCTCCCGTCGGCCTCATTCCCGACAAAACAATTTCTTTTGCCATAATACTAAGTATAGACGCGCCATATTGACGCCGCAATAACCGGGTTGTATGTTTGTGGTGGAATAACTTTTTGGCGGGAGGTGACTGGGTATGGACGGAATGGTCGGATCGTTTTTTGTGTTCGCGGCCATTTACGGGGCGTTTTGGTTCGCGCTCATTTGTTTGGCAATATATTTCTTGGTCATTTTTCCGTTGTGGATGCTTATCCACGCCGGTGTTCTAACCGTAAAAAGCTGGCCGGATGACGCGCTGCTGAACATTGTTTTAGTGCTGGCAATATTTTTTACGGATCTTATCGGTGCCGCCATTTACTACTTTGCTGTTTATAGAGAAGCACACCTTTTTACTAAAAATAAATAGAATTAGCCGGACAATCCGGCTTTTTTCTTGCTTAAAAACCAAAAGTTGGTTTCCCTTGACTAAATAAACGGCTTGCCATATACTGTTATCTATAGGTTTTCGGCCTTGAATAAAGGCTGTTTTTATTCAAAAATATTAAAAGTTAATAAATAAATAAAAATATGGCAGAGAAATTTGAGCGGACAAAACCGCACGTAAACGTCGGCACCATAGGACACGTTGACCACGGCAAAACAACTTTGACCGCGGCTATTTTGCACGTGCTCAAGCTTGCCGGCAACAAAGTTAAGGAGGAAAAGGTTGAGGACATCGATAACGCCCCCGAAGAGCGCCAGCGCGGAATTACCATCGCCCTGCATCATTCCGAATACGAAACCGCCAAGCGCCACTACGCCCACATTGACGCTCCGGGTCATGCCGACTACATCAAAAACATGATTACGGGAGCCGCCCAGATGGACGGCGCGGTTTTGGTCGTATCGGCCGTTGACGGCCCGATGCCCCAAACAAGAGAGCATATTCTTTTGGCCCGACAAGTCGGAGTGCCGGCGATAATCGTATTTTTAAACAAAGTTGACGCGGCTGAAGACAAAGACCTTGTGGATCTGGTTGAAGCCGAAGTCCGCGAATTGCTCAACAAATACGAATTTCCGGGAGACAAAACTCCGATTATTCGCGGTTCGGCTTTAAAAGCTCTTGAAGCCAAATCGGCCGATGACGAGTGGTCAAAACCGATTCTTGAACTTGCCAAACAGCTTGACGAATATATACCCGAGCCGGTCAGGGACATTGAAAAGCCGTTTTTGATGCCGGTTGAAGACATCTTTTCCATTGAAGGCCGGGGCACGGTAGTTACCGGAAGAATTGAGCGCGGAAAAGCCAAGGTCGGCGAAGAGGTGGCAGTTGTGGGTTTGAAAGACACCGCGAAAACGGTTGTTACCGGAATTGAAATGTTTAATAAGTCTTTGGACGAAGGCATTGCCGGAGACAACGCCGGAGTGCTTTTGCGCGGTCTTAAAAAAGAAGACGTTGAGCGCGGACAGGTTTTGGCCAAGCCCGGCTCTATTACTCCGCACACCGAGTTTGAAGGAGAAATATACGTTTTGACCAAAGAAGAAGGAGGCCGGCACACCCCGTTTTTTGCCGGCTACAAACCGCAGTTTTACATGCGCACAACCGATGTGACCGGAGAAGCCGTTTTGCCCCAGGGAACGGAAATGGTTATGCCCGGAGACACGGTTAATTTGACAATCAAATTGATAGCGCCGGTGGCTCTTGAAGAAAAACAGCGTTTTGCCATTCGCGAGGGAGGTAAAACGGTCGGCGCCGGAGTGGTGACGAAAATAATAAAGTAAATTCGTTTCAACGTGGCTAAAAAGGCCGAGAAATCACAAGTAGCGAAAAAAGAGGAACGCCAAGTTCTCCGGATACGCGCGCGCGGATATGACAGTAAAATTCTTGACTCTTCGGTCAGGCAGATAGTGGACACCTCCTTGAGGTACGGAGCCGACCTTACGGGTCCCGTGCCGTTGCCGACCGAAATACGTAAATATACCGTGAATCGTTCGTCTTTCGTGCACAAAAATTCAAGAGAGCAATTTGAGATGAGAATACACAAGAGGCTGATTGATATTTTAAATCCAAACCCGAAAATCATAGATTCCTTGACCAATCTGAATTTGCCGGCGGGTGTGGACATTGAGGTTAAGATGATGTAAACTTACGAAGATTAGGATTTCCGACAAAAGACTCCGGAATTCCGGAGTCTTTTGTTTCAGTTAAACAACATGAGTTTTATTTTAGGGCAAAAAAAAGAAATGCTGCAGATTTTTACCGAAGACGGGCAGGCCAAGGCGGCTACTCTTATTGACGCCGGACCCGCGGTAATCACGCAGATTAAAACAAAAGAAAACGACGGATATGACGCCGTGCAGGTTGGATATGGCTCAAAAAATCCCAAAAACATAAAGAAACCGCAAAGGGGGCATCTGGCAAAAATAAAAAGCAAAAATGAAAATGTAAAAACCGCAGATATAAGATGGTTAAAAGAATTTACGGCGGACGATTCCGAAAAATTTGAAGTCGGAGACGTTATTGACGCCGGTGTTTTTAAGGAAGGGGACATGGTTAAAGTTACCGCGGTTTCAAAAGGCAAGGGGTTTCAGGGCGTGGTTAAGCGCCACGGATTTTCCGGAGGACCGCGCACTCACGGCCAAAAACATTCCGAGCGCGAAGCGGGCTCAATCGGCGGAGGAGGAAGGGCCGGCGGAAGGGTGGCCAAGGGCATGCGCATGGCCGGCCGGACCGGCGGACGGCAAATCAGCGTGCGTAATCTGGAAGTTCTTAAGGTTGATGCCGAAAATAACGCGATTTTAATTTCCGGAGCCGTTCCGGGAAGACGGGGAACTTTAATGGAAATAGTCAGTCAAAAATGAAATCCGCCGTGTACAATTTAAAAGCCGAAAAAGTGGGCGATATTGAACTGCCCGAAGCTGTTTTTGGCTTAAAATGGAACCCGGACCTGGTTCATCAGGTTGCCGAATCAATGCGTCAAAATCGCCGCCGGGGCACAGTCAAGGTCAAGGGGCGCGGAGAAGTTTCGGGCGGAGGAAAAAAGCCCTGGCGCCAGAAAGGCACCGGACGCGCCCGCCACGGCTCAATTCGCTCTCCGATTTGGGTCGGAGGAGGCGTTACCCACGGACCCGCAATCGATAAAAAATTTGAGCGAAAAATAAACAAAAAATCAAAGAAAAAGGCCATGTTCATGATTCTGGCCAAAAAAAATTCCGAACTGGAACTGCTCATAGCCGATGAGGTCTCTTTAAATGAGGGAAAAACCAGGGCGGCAAAAGAGGCCATAAGCCGATTGGGCCGGATTAAGGGTTTTGAGGGTTTGGCCAAAAAGGGAGTAAAAATAATGGTCGCGCCCAAAGACCGCAAGACATTTCTGGCTTTCAGGAACATATCCGGAGTAAGGACTTTGGAACCGAGGAACATGAATCCGCTTGACGCCCTTTCGGTAAAATATTTGATATTGGGACGGGAGGATATTTTAAATTTATCTTCCGCCAAAGGCGGATCCACCTTGGGTGGAAAAATTTAACCATGAAACTTCTGGATTTATTCAAAAGAAAAGAAAGAAAAAAAAGGCTTGAAAAACCGGCCCAATCGCCGAAAGAAGTTTTGGCACCGGAAAACAGCGCTTCATCCGAAACAAAAAATCTCGGCAATTCAAAAAACGCGCCGATAGTTTTGCAAAAACCCAGGGTTACCGAAAAATCTTCCAAAATGAGCGAGGCCGGCGTTTATGTTTTTAAAGTTTACGGCAGTTCCTCAAAACCGGAGGTTAAAAGAGCGGTTGAGGAATTATATAAAGTTAAGGTTGCAAAGGTTAACGTCGCCAATATGCCGTCGCGCTTAAGGAGAGTGGGCCGAAAAATCGGCCGAAGGCCGGGATACAAAAAAGCCGCGGTCAAATTAGCCGAGGGACATAAAATAGAATTTGTATGAAATCCTACAAACCAACAACTCCATCCCGCCGCCACATGCAGGTTGTTGACTACCGCGGGCTTTTGAGTACCGCCAAACCCAAAAAAAGCCTGACTTTCGGAAAGTCGGGCAAAAGCGGAAGAAATAATCGCGGGCGCATAACCGTGCGCCACAAAGGCGGAGGAGTAAAAAGACTTTTGCGCCTGGTTGACTTTAAATACGATAAGCCAAACGTTCCGGCTAAGGTTCTTTCCATAGAATACGACCCCGGGCGGTCCGGTTTTATAGGTCTGGTTATTTATAAAGATGGCGAATACCGCTACCACCTGATGCCCTCGGGCGTTAAGGCGGGCGACGAAATAATTACGGCCGAAAACGCGCCCTTAAAACCCGGAAACCGCCGGCCTCTTTACTTGATTCCGGCGGGAACTTTAGTCTATAATGTCGAAATTGAGCCTAAAGCGGGCGCAAAGTTCGCAAGGGCCGCCGCGGGACGGGTTGAGATTCTGGCGCATGAAGAAAAACACAGCCAGCTTAAGATGCCTTCGGGCGAAATAAGGCGGGTCAACAAACTTTCCTGGGCGTCAATCGGACAGGTGTCAAACGAAGAACACGGCTTTGTAACCATAGGAAAAGCCGGCCGTTCAAGGCGCATGGGAATAAGGCCGACAGTAAGAGGTTCGGCCATGAACCCGGTCGACCACCCTTACGGCGGAGGAGAGGGCCGGGCGCTTAGAGGAACCAGGCGCCCGAAAAATATGTGGGGCAAAGGAACGAGGGGGGTAAAGACCAGAAGGCGTAAAAAATATTCAACCCAGTTTATTTTATCCCGCAGAAAATAAAACCATGACGCGTTCAGCCAAAAAAGGTCCTTATGTGGACCCCAAATTGATGAAAAAAATAAACAAACTCCCTTCGGGTTCAAGGGAGGCCGTTAAGACTTGGTCGAGAGATTCCCAAATAGCTCCTGAAATGGTCGGCTATATTTTGGCCGTCCATAACGGCCGCGATTTTACGCAAGTATCGGTGACCGAAGAAATGGTCGGACATCGCTTGGGGGAATTTTCTCCGACCAGAAAGTTTACCAGACACGGAGGTAAAATGCAGCGCGAGCTTGAAAAATCCGCCGAATCGGCCAAAACAGCCGCGGCGGCAGTACCGCCGGCAAAATAACGGAACATGAAAGCAAGACTTAATTACATTCGCATAGCTCCGAGAAAGATGAGACTGGTAGCGGACACCATCAGGAGAAAAAAGGTGGACGAAGCCAGAACAATTTTAAAATTTTCGGCTAAAAAAGGAGCTAAACCTCTGGCCAAACTTTTGGAGTCGGCCGTAGCCAACGCCGGAAACTCCGCGAGTAAAAATGCCGAAAATTTACGGGTCTGGAAATTAACGGTTGACCAGGGTCCGGTCTTTAAACGCTTCATGGCCAGAGCCAGGGGTGTTCCGGCGCTTATCCGCAAAAAAACCAGCCTGGTGGCAATAGAGCTTTCGGAAAAATAATTTTATGACCCATCGAGTTCATCCGTATTCGTTCAGACTGGGACAAGTTCGCGACTGGAAGTCGCGCTGGTTTAACCCGCGCAATTACAGACACCTTCTTAAAGCCGACGTTAAGCTTCGCGCGTGGCTTTTCAAAGAGCTGGATAAGATGTATATCTCCAAGGTGGAAATAGAAAGATCGCCGGCAACTTTAAAAGTAATCATTCATACTTCGCGTCCGGGTTTGATAATCGGACGGTCGGGTGCCGGAGCCAATGCCTTAAAAAATAAAATAGAAAAACTGTTTGAAAAATTTTCTTTATCCAAACCCCGCGATCTTCAGCTGGTTATTGAAGAAATAAAAAGCCCCGAAACGGACTCCGCGATTGTCGCCAAAATGATCGCCGAGAGCCTTGAAAAGAGGATATCGTTTAGAAGAATTTTGAAGCAGGTTATCAGCAAGGTGTCCTCGCATAAGGAAGTTAAGGGGGTCAAGGTGGCGCTGGCCGGAAGGCTTGATGGCGCGGACATGAGCCGCAGAGAGTGGCTTGCAAACGGCAGAATACCGCTCCAAACAATCAGGGCCGACATTGATTTTGCCCGTTACCGGGCCCATCTGCCCTATGGAGATATCGGTATCAAGGTCTGGATTTACAAGGGCGACGTGTTTTCTGAAAAATAATAAATTAACTCCTTAAAATTTGGCACATGCTTTTTCCAAAAAAAGTTAAACACAGAAAATGGCACCGTCTTCGCCACGGCGAGGAGGGCTTTGAAAGCCGCGGAGCCGACGTTTCTTTCGGTTCTTTCGGCCTTAAATCGCAGGAAGGAGGCCACGTCAGCGCCCAGCAAATAGAAGCCGCGCGCAAGGCAATATCGCGCTATGTGCAAAAAGGAGGCAAGATGTGGATCAGGATATTTCCCGACCGCCCAAAAACGGCAAAACCGCCTGAGGTCGGCATGGGAGCGGGCAAGGGAGATCCGGTGGGGTATTTTGCGATGGTGAGAGCGGGAAGGGTTATTTTTGAACTGGACGGATTAAACGAAGAAAATTCGCGGGAGGCCCTTCGCAAGGCCGGAGCCAAACTGGGAATAAAAACCAAAATAATTAAAAGATAGTTTTATGAAAACCGTAAATTTTACCAAAAATAATAATACCGCCCAGCTCGAGAGCGAACTCAAAGAAAGCCGGGAACAATTGAGGCAATTCCGGTTCGCGGTGTCTTTTTCAAAAATAAAGAACGTAAAAACCGGCCTGGAAATAAGACGCAAGATCGCCAGAATTTTGACGCGGGTAAACCAGATAAAAAACAAAAACCATGAATAGTACCGTCAAACACAAGCAAAGCCTTAGAGGCAAGGTGGTTTCAATTTCACCCGGCAAAACCGCCGTGGTTGAAGTGGCGCGGTATTTAAAGCATCCAAAGTATAAAAAATATTTAAAAAGGTCAAAAAAATACAGCGCCCACTGCGAATCGGGGCAGTGTAAAATCGGCGAGACCGTTGTTATCGAATCAAACCGCCCGCTTTCCAAGACAAAAAAGTGGAAGATAACTAATATTTTATGATTCAGCCCAGATCAATGATCGGAATAGCCGACAACTCCGGAGC
>CAYPMM010000030.1:0-9371 GCA_964412115.1 uncultured Candidatus Saccharibacteria bacterium
CCGACATAATCCAGCGTGATGCCGACCGACTTCATGTACGCGTCCACATTCTTTTGGATCGCCTGCATGATCGCGGCCGCCTGCGAGTTCCCTTCGTTGAACGTGCGGATCGTGAACTCGGCGCACGCCAGGGCCTGCACCTTGCTGCGCACCACGGTGTCCATCACCTCTTTCAAGCTCCTGCCGTTGAACACGGAGGTGAAGACGACCTCGGGCTTGGTGCGGTCGCCCTTCGGGGGGTTGACACCGAACCGATGCAGAAATCGCGGGGCGTTTTCCTCCAGCACCGAAGCTGCGATCGAGATGCCGATGGTGATGTTCAGGCCCTCCTTGCTCTGGCAGGGGAAGCCCTCCTTCTTTACCGTGGTCCCGCGGTCGGTTGCGTCCACCCATTCCCTGTTGTACGGCGTCCGGTCCACGATGATCAGGCGCCCTGCCGGAACGTAGTAGTTGGACATCAGGCCCGAATTCTCGAGCTTGACGTGCGGAATGACAAACCGCTTGGCCGCGATCTTGTTTTCCTTCAGATATTCCTCCGACCCGAACTTGGCTTGACTCTCCTTGTTGGCCCCGACGTCGGGGATGTAGAACGCCGACTCGTTGGGGAGGATGAAATAGGCCTCGGTGTAGTCGTACTTGTCGTAGTAGGCCTGCGTCGGCGAAGCCCCGAAGAGCACGCAGAGCATCAAAGCCCCCAGCACGACAGCCAGACCCTCCTTCAGGTACTTCCACCAGATCGCCGCGATGACAACCAGGAGGACGAGGAATGAGACACCGAGGTTTTTGAAAAGCCCCATGCCCACCACGGACATCACGTACGAGACGTCGCTGTTCTCAAACTGTTTCCCGGCGACCTGGCCGGTGAGGACTGTGGCCACCGGATTGAGGAGGAGATTGACCCACCCGTAAAAAAGCAGAACAACGACGGTTGCGATACTGCGCTTCATGATGCTCATGCGATTCTCCTTTTCGGCTGTTGTCAATTAGGAGTCGGGGTTGCCGATAAACCCGTATCCTAAACTAAACTAACTCACAGAAAGTTTATCATACCATATGACTTTTGTCAATAGGTCGTAAAATTACGGCGGGTTTATTATAAGATTATGAAACAATATGGCAAAAACGATTTTTTGAGGCGATACTTGGAATATCTGGAAATTGAAAAGGGGCGGAGTTTGAAGACGGTTGAAAATTACGGCCGGTATCTTTCCGTTTTTTTTGATTTTGCCAAAATCGGGTCGCCTGCCGACATAACGGACGAAGCTGTGCGCGACTTCCGGCTTTGGCTCAACCGCAAAAATCTCAAGAAAAAAACGCAAAATTATCATTTGATTGCGCTTCGCGGATTTTTGAAATACTTGGCGCGCCAGGAAGTGCCGTCTTTGGCCGCCGAAAAAATAGAGCTGGCAAAAGTTGGCGAGCGCGAAATTGACTTAATATCGGAGGACGACTTAGAGCGGCTTCTTTCTGCTCCTGCCGGAAAAGAGGCAAAAATTTTAAGAGACCGAGCGATTCTGGAGCTTTTGTTTTCAACGGGGCTTCGTGTTTCCGAGCTTTGCTCGCTTAATCGCGACTCCGTTAATTTAAAAAAAGGGGAATTTAGCGTTCGTGGCAAGGGCGAAAAAGTAAGGCTCGTTTTTTTGTCTGACAGCGCGAAAACCGCCGTTGAAAACTGGCTGACCAAGCGCGCCGATGTCCACGAAGCATTGTTTGTCAATTTTAAGCCCGGGAAAAAAAATAACTTGGATGAAAACGAGCGTTTAACACCTCGTTCGGTTGAACGCATTATCAAGCGCTACGCGATTAAAGCCGGAATTACAAAAAAAGTGACGCCTCATGTTTTGCGCCACTGCTTTGCCACCGATCTTCTTTCGGGCGGAGCGGATTTGCGCTCGGTCCAGATGATGCTGGGGCATGCCAACATTTCCACTACCCAAATTTACACCCACGTCACCAACCGCCAGCTCAAAGATATTCACAAGGCGTTTCATAATAAAAAAAAATAGTCCCGAAACCTCGGGACTATTGAGTTAAAAATTCTCTGTCTTTCAAAAATCTTTTAATGCCGTTTTCGGTAAGACCCATCGGGTCCGAAAACATTTCCCAGAATATCTCGGGTGGCATGGACACGATGTCTGCTCCGCAATCGGCCGCAAGCTGAACGCGTGTGACGTCCCGTATGCTTGCCGCAAGAATTTGCGAGCCGAAACGGTAACGATCTCGGCAGCCGACCATTTTTTCAAGGTCGCTTCGTGTTTGCGCTTCGACGCCATCGCCCCATTTTTCTTTTAGTTTCGCTTCCTGCCTTCCCATGAAATAACTTACGAAAGTCGCGCCGGATCTCATGGCCAAAAGCGCTTGAGGCGGAGTAAAAACGAGTGTTATGTCCGTCTTTATCTCCCGCCTTTGGCGCAGAAGTCTTGACGCTTTCAGGCCACGCGGATTCATCGGAAGCCTTATCATTATTTTTCCCGGGCAAATTACTTCAAGTTCCGCGCCTTCCAAAAACATCTTTTCGGCGGTTTGATCTTCTTTGACTTGCGCGCTAACACTTTCAAGGCCGCTTATGCCGCACATCTCGGCAATCATTTTTCTGTAATCCGGGCGGTTGGCTTTTTGGGCCAGAGTAGGATTGGTGGTAACGCCCGAAACAAGTCCGGTGTCGGCCGCGTTTCTTACCGCTTCCACACTGCAGGTGTCAAGAAATAATTTCACTTCTCGCCCTCCTCGTCCTTATTTTCCAGGAACGGTTTAAGCGTCATTATGGGCGCTATTTTCATTTTTACCAACTCTTTTAAAACCTCTTCAAAATCCGCGGCTTCGTGCGGAAGGCGAACGCCGGACGGAAATTTATTTTCGGCAAGCATATTCGCGATTACCGCGACCGCGCTTGAGGTCGCGATTTGCATCGCGGAAAGTCCGGTTTTCGGGTCGCGGTAGATTATTGTTTCAATTTGCTGGATTTTTCGCCAGTCTTTTTTAAAAACAATCCTGAAAACCAAATAATCTTTTTCGGCTTCCGGCATGTTTTGGTCAAAAAGCAGCTCGGTAACTTCAAGCGGCACAATGCGGTTGGCGCCTACCAACAACCCTTTTTCCGAAAGAAGGCCAAGCTCTTTTAGCGCCATAAGGACTTGGTGGTGGCCTTTTAGCCGAAGCGTTTTTGAAAATGCGTTTTTAACCCCGTTCTCCCGAAGCGCTTTTGCCGTCGGACCGAAAGGCATTCGGGTATAAAACGCCTCGTAGTCCTCTTCATGGTCGCCCGACTCAATCAAGGAATAACCCGCAAGCGCCTCAACTTCTTTTATCTCGCCGTCTTCAAGAACGGCCGTTTTGCCGACATATTCGTGAAAAACGCCGGCAAAAAGTTTGGCGTAGCGAAAAGCGGTTTTTGGTTTGGAAGCAATTCCTCCGACATAAATTTCAACTTTATCCGCCTGCCACTTTTTGGCGCCGCCCACAGCAATTATGTCCGAAAGGCCCGGCTCAACTCCGCAGTTGGGAATTATCGTAACATTTTTTTCTTCGGCCTGTTCGTTCAGTTCAAGCTGACGCGCGACGACGCCTTCGTCAAAGCCGTAGTCGCAGTAGTGCGTTCCGGCTTTAATCGCGAGTTTTGTCAGTTCCAGATTGAATCTGTGCGGAAGCGCGCTTATTAAAACGTCAAAACGGGAAACCAGTTTGACAACTTTGTCGTTAAAGTCGTCCGCGACGGCGCATATGAAAGAGGTTTTGCATTCGGGTCCCAGAATTTTTTTCAGCTCAATTGCGGCGCTAGCGCTTTTTTGGTGGTTTATATCCACAAGAGCTATTTGTTTCGCGCCGTAGTGTTTGGCCAAAAAGTATGCCACGGCCTGTCCCTGACGCCCCTTCGCGCCGAAGATTATGAAGCTGGCCATTCCCCGCCCCTTTCAAAGAAACCAAAACCCGCTTTAATTTAGCCAGATTTTGTGGTATTTTTCAACCCTTGACAAAAGTTTATCTTAAGATAAACTTAATTTATATGAATAAACTTATCGGATTAAAAGAACTTAGGGAAAACGCGGATGTTTATATATCGGAGGTGGAAAAAGGGAAATCGTTTATAGTGGTCAGGCGGTCCAAGCCCGTTTTTAAAATAGCGCCGCCAAGTGAAGACAACGAGGCGTGGGAGACCGTGGTTAATTTCACCGACTTTTACAAAGACGGAATTTCGGCAAGACAGCTTTTAAAAAGGATCGGCTCTTTGTAAAAAATGAAAAGTTTTGAAAAGGAATTAAAAAAATTTTCTAAAAAAGAAATAGAAAGAATTGAATTTTTACTGCAAAAAATTATAAACAAGGACTTTGACGGGTTGGATCAGAAAGAACTTAAAGGACTTAAAAAGATTTTTCGCCTGCGAAAAGGCAGTATCCGCATTATTTTTAATTTGGAGGACAAAAAAGAGCCGAGAATTCTCGTAATTGAGCGAAAGTCCGATACGACTTATAATTTGTAAACGCGCCCGTAGCTCAATGGACAGAGCGCCTGGCTTCGGACCAGGAGGTTGTGGGTTCGAGTCCTGCCGGGCGCGCAAAATTTTACTTCTCAAATATCCACTCTTTTAAGTTTTCGTATGAGCCCGGGTTGCAGATGAGGCGGTCGAGCTTGGCGTCGTAAAAACTGGGCACTATCATGTTGCCGGAGCAATTCGCGTCGTAATGGCGCTTTAGCGAATCCATTCTGGCCTGGTTTGTTTCGTTATATATTTTTTCGTGCTTCGTGCCTTCCCACACTTCTAATTTTTCAAATTCAACTCCTTCGGAAGCCAACTTTTCAACCGCAGGTTCAATAGCCTCGCAAAAAGGACAGCCATTCCCGTAAAAATATGTCAGTTTTTTCACTAAGTGATTCATGTTTTTGATTATACTAAAAAATTAAAAAATAAAAAACAGGGGCGAGATTTCTCTCGCCCCTTGGCTCTTTCGAGCCGATGTTGCTAGTTGAAGATGCTGCTCGGCTTCGAGCTTCCGGAGAGCCTCATCTCCTTGACGATCTCGGGAAGCGGCACTCCGGTCTCGCGATGGAGCACGACTGCCGCGAAGAGATCGTTCAAGGATATCGGAACGATATTCTTGACGACCTCTGGATCCGTGATACCGGCCGCGAACAGCAGAGCGACCTTGGCCGACGGGTTGCCCACGAGGAAGGGCGTCATCATCGAGATGTAAAGCGGAACGCCGCCGATGTTCCGCGGCAAATCGTTCAGGAACTCGGCCGCGTTTTCGATGAGGGCGCTTCTGATCTCCTTCTCGCTCGTGATTGTGGCGTGATACGTGGCCACCCTGACGATAAACTCCATCTCCTCGGCAGGTCCTTCGAAAACAGTCCGGTCCTTGCAGCCGAGAATGTTGGTGTTGACGGCCACTCGCGTACGCGAAAGGCCTGTCACATGGCCGCCGAAACCGAGCTCGAAGACGACCAGGCTTTCCAAAGCCTTGGAGGCCGCCTCCTCGCTGGTCACGGGCGGACACTCCATGCCGTTGTTGCGGAAATTCGTTACGGTGATCACGTTGTTCCCTCCTCTGTTGTGTTAAAAAAGAACCTTCCGAAACTTCCCCGCCAAGAAAGTCCTTTCGTTTGAGAACTTTCTTGGTAGGAGGACAACTGGTTTCGGTTGTCCAACGTTGCTTTTTTTGGCGTCTACTCGTGGCGCGAACTCCGCCAAATCAGGCCACACCCGACCACGATTGCCAGGATACCGACGTAGAAGATCACCGTCAGCGGGCCGTAGTTGTGAATAACCTGGCCGGTCTCGAGCGCCTTTTGGACCGCGAACTGGATCGTGCCCGTGATACCGAGACCGCAGAGAGCAAACAACGCTCCCGCAAAAACACCACCGATTCTGTTATCCACGATCTTCTCCTTTTTCAGATCAAAGAACTTTCCTCGTCCCGATTCAGCCCCGCTAATTACTTATAATTACCAAAAATTTTTAGCGGGACTGAAGCGGGGCGGGGAAATTTAATTCCCTGGTACGTGGCCCCACGCCGCTTTTTGGTTTACGTTGGTACTTTTAGGCCGAATTTTCTTATTTTAAGCCTTGTTCCCGTCCGCAAACCCACTGGAGCACCTTTCAAGAGTTTTATGGTCAAGACCCATTAAAGATGCCCAGCTTGTGACTCCCCATGCGTATACCCCTGTCTATCAATGTTACTAAGCGCATTATACACCCAACGAGTTAGTTTGTCAAGTCTTTTTGACAAGAATTAAACAATACGGTGCCCAAAAAGCCAAAAAACGCTTTATTTAAGCCATTTTTTCAATATATAAAAATTTGTCAGCCGAAGCCAACTTAATGGGTTTTATAATATTGTCAATTTCACTTGACAACATGTCAACTATTTGCTATAATGCAAACAGAAGTATGAAGCGGTCGGCATGGGGTCGGCCGCATGGTTCAACCGGAGGGCTGCTCTGTGGCAAAAGCGGGTGGTCAATTAAAACCCACTTTAGAAGCCAAAGAGATATATATTTTTCAGGGCAGACAAAAAGAAAGAAAAAAGCGGCTCTCCACAACCAAATGGAGGGACGCCAAGTGAAGATAGGCGGCGACGGCGGATATTAAAGCAATAAAAAATCAGAGAGCGAATCTCTGTTGATTGTGCGGGGGTCGTGCGAATGCGCGGCCCTTATTTTTTTATTTATATTTTTCGGCCGCCTCCCAAGCGAGATTAAAAACCGAACGCAAGCTGTTGGCCATGTCACGGTTTTCTATAATGACGCCCACTAATTTTTCTTTCAATCCCATTATGGCAATTTTGTTTTCGTAAATCACAATATCTGCGTCTATCGGGAATATTTTTTCCGGAACAAATTTATACTCGGTTAGCACCGGAGGTTCTAAACGCTCTCCTCCCGCGCGAGTATATATGGCCCTCACCGTTATCCCTTTTTCTGCTCGCCTTTTTAAATACTCTTCGCGCTCCGATTTTGAGAACACGCTTTCCACGGCATCAAAAGAGTAAATCGCCTCCATGTTTTTGGGGTCAGTTTTCAAAAACTCCCCCCTCATCGTAATTAATCCTTCTTTTCCTTCAAAAAATCGCACGCGGGGGCGTTCGCCGGCGGTTTCAAACATTTTGGAAAGGTTCGGCAGAAGTTTTTCAAGTTCTTTTTGTTTTGTCTCCAAATCCCCGGCCTGTTTTTCAAAAAGCCGTTTTAAGTATTCGGGCGACTCGGGCGCGAAATATGTTTTTTTGCCTTCATCATAAGAGCTTATTAGTCCTTTTTGTTTTAAGGACTCAATCTGGACATAGGTTGTTGAGCGGTTAACTTTGGCTTGTTTAGCAAGTTCGTCCGCTGTCGCGCGCCCCAACTCCAAAGCGGCGAGATACACCCTCGCCTCTTTTTCCGAAAGCCCAAAGTCCTGAAGTTCCTGAAGCATATTCGTTATTATATATTATTTGCCGTTTTTTATTAAAAAGCCCCGCGGGATGTTCTCCGCGGGGGACCGGTTGGTTTCGGCACGTCCGGCCGATCTCCGGAAGCGTCGCCAGCTGTTATCTTCCCCGAGTCGGCGCTGGCCCTTCTCGGTGAGCCGCTGTCGTCAGCTGGGAGAGCGCGGAACCTCTGCCCCAACTGCCTGCTCTCAAATTGCCTTCCCGCCGGCAGGAGACGGTATTTACTTACAGCTACCATTATAATCTATAAACAAACAATTGTCAAGTGCTGCAAAAAGGGGTATAATTAACCAATGAAAATTCCGAAAGAAATTAAAGATGTTTATAACGAACTGACCAAAGCCAAACACGAAGCGCATCTTGTCGGCGGGTGCGTGCGGGATTTAATACTCGGCAAAAAGCCGAAGGATTGGGACATAACGACGAATGCTAAGCCCGCAGAAATACAAAAAATTTTTCCTGACAGTTTTTATGAAAACGATTTCGGGACAGTTGGGGTGAAGACTGGCTCCGAAGATCCGACTTTGGCTGTGGTCGAAATAACGCCGTATAGAATTGAAGAAAAATATTCCGACAAACGCCACCCGGACGCGGTGAAGTTTGCCGATAAACTTGAAGATGATTTGAAGCGCAGGGATTTTACCATAAACGCCCTTGCGCTCCGACTTGGACACGGCGTTTCCAAGTTGGAGGTTGTTGATTTTTTTGGCGGGGAAAAAGACCTGAAAAATAAAATTATCCGAGCGGTCGGCAAACCCGAAGACAGATTCGAAGAAGACGCGCTTCGCATCATGCGCGCGGTGAGATTCGCGTCCGAGCTTGGTTTTCCCGCCCAAGGCGGGCCAGCCTCGGGCTGGTCAATTGAAGACAAAACGCGCGAAGCGCTTATAAAAAAATCCGGCCTTTTGGAATTTATTTCAAAAGAACGCATCCGCGACGAGCTGATAAAGATGGTTGAATCCGATGGGCCCTCATCTGGTTTTGAAATGATGCGCGAGCTCGGAATTTTAAAACACGTTATGCCCGAACTTGAAGAGGGCTGGATGGTCGGTCAAAATAAACACCACATTTACACTGTCTGGGAGCACAACATGCGTTCAATGGACTACGCGGCCAAAGAAAAATGGTCTTTTGAAATACGGCTGGCCGCTCTTTTGCACGATGTTGGGAAACCTCGGAGCAAACAAGGCGACGGGCCGGATTCAACTTTTTACAATCACGAAATGATCGGCGCGAAAATGACCGCCGAGATTCTTTCGCGCCTGAAGTTTCCCAAAAAAACAGCCGAAAAAATAATAAAACTCGTGCGCTTCCATCTTTTTTATTACAACGTGGATGAGGTTACCGAATCGTCGGTCAGGCGGCTTTTGGTCAAGGTTGGTCTTGAAGACATGGACGATTTAATCAAAGTGAGGATGTGCGATCGCATTGGCTCCGGCGTGCCGAAAGCCGAGCCGTATAAGTTGCGCCACTTCAAATTTATGGTTGAAAAAGTCCAGCGCGATCCGATTTCGGCGCGCATGCTCAAAATTAAGGGCGACGATATAATGAAAATTTGCGCGATTCCGGCCGGTCCTAAAATAGGCGCGGTTCTGGACGTTTTACTTGAAGAAGTTTTGGACGACCCGAAGCTGAACGAAAAAGATTATCTTTCTGAAAAAGCCAGGAAATTATGCGCGATGTCTGATGCCGAGTTGTCCGAAATGCGTAAAGATGCTAAAAAAAAGAAGGTCGGACTTGAAGAGGAAGAGGTCGGAAAGATAAAAAAGAAATATTGGGTGAAGTAAAACCCGTCGCGGCGGGACAAACGGGATGTAGTATACCGGCACCTGCCCGCAACGCTTCGCGTAGCGATGCGGGCGCGGCGTACGCTTCGGGGAAATTTTTAAAACAAATTTTTGTGAATCCTGTCGGGATGTAGTATACCGGCAGTACGTGCGCTTCGGGTGC
>CAYPMM010000031.1:0-8451 GCA_964412115.1 uncultured Candidatus Saccharibacteria bacterium
AGCTTTTTTGAAAGCGTCAGCAAAAAGATCTGCAGTAAAAATTTTCTTGTTGGGCAGGAAATTGACCTCAAACGAGAAAAGCTGTCCTTCGTCAAGCGTGCCCTGCTGCTGTTTCTGGGTAACCACCTTGGCAACTTCGGCCTCAACGAAACGAGGCGCCTCAACGCCCGCGGTGTCGATCAGGCCGGCCTTGAGCTTGTTGTAATCCCAGCGTGCGTGATCAAGAGCGACTCTCGCACTCAAAAGACCGAGTGGAGTGAACGCGTCCTGAATTTCGCCGGTCAGCTTGTCCATGTTCCGCGGATAGTTCGGGTCGCCGAAAAACTTCACGTTGCCCTTATAGCCGACATACTCGGCGTCGGCGTAAAGGCCTTCGGCGTCGCTCACGGCCTGCGGGCTGTCAAGCAGTATGTCGGCCGCAGCCGAAATCATCTGCTTATAGGCGACCGGCGAAGAGGACTTGTTCTGGACAACCTTGCGAAGCTCTTCTTCAGCGAGCATAAGCCCGCGGACAAACTTTTCCACCTTGTCGTGGTTCGCTTTCAGATAGTCGGCGCGAACAGCATAAACGTCAGCTATGATCTTGCTTGCGGTTTTGGTTGTGAGCATAATTCTCGCGCCGCGCACCGAGTCCTCGGAACCAGTGCCGACCTTGCCGCCGGAAGTGAGCGCCATCGCGTCGGGACTTATCACCATGGCCGCGTCCACATCTTTGTCGTTTTTGAAAGCCGAAACAGGAGTGTTATCCTTGCCAGTCAGCTCCTTCGTCCACTTGATCTTGACGTCCTTCATTGAAAGACCGGCGGCGGACAAAATGTTCGCCAGATAATCCGGGTGCGGGCCATAGGCCTGAGCAGCGATCGTCTTTCCTTTCAGATCCTTCGGCGTTTTGATGCCTTCTTTGACTACGAGGGCGTCTCCGCCGACAGACCAAGTCATCTGATAAATGACGACCGGCTTTGTTCTCGGATCCGCGGACGCGGCTTCGAGGGCCATGTTAATCATGCCCATCGTTCCGCGAAGATAGGGTGAATCGCCCTTCAGATACGAAGCGAGCTGTTTGGTGAAGTCATCTTCACGCACCAGCTTGAATTTCAGGCCAAGACGGCCGAAAATGCTGTCGGTTACGGTCAGACGAGCGTTGCCGTTGCCGTAAATCGTGGCGATGTCTCCGCCCCAAGTGATAAGCGGAACCTGAACGGTATCGGACTTTTTCACCTCGCCCACAGGCGTGTTAACCGCCTTCGTCATCGGCGGAGCGTCAATATAACGGGCTGTCGCGGCCGAAACAACCGAAGCCAGAACCAAAACACCCAGAAAATAAAGGACCGGTATCCACTTCCTCATGTGATTTTTTCCTCCTTTGATGTAAAAATCAACGAACTTACCACACCCACAGCCCCGAGCCGCGGGCTTTTACCTTCAAAAGATGTATAACAAAAAAAACATTTTTTGTCAAATGTTTTTTACGCTAAAGATTTATTGACGAAAACGGCAGGTTGGCAAAAAAACTGGCGACCGCGAGCTCGTAAGACGAGAGCAGATACGCTGCCCATGAAAATGGATAGGCAATAAACGGATGGATCCAGCCAAAAACGCCGGATAAAAATCCGAAAAACATCGTGGCCGGAACGAAAATCAGAATCAAAAGATTCGCCGGAAGAGAAAACAAGGAGAGCGAATCGGAATTTTGGAGGAGCACCGGCAAGACCGCGATTTGCGCCGATAACGTGGCCAAACCGTGTTCGCGAAATCCGAATTTTTTGGGAAGCCATTTTACGAATGGCTTTAGGCGGGGCGAAAAATATAAAAGGCCGAGCGAAGCTAAAAACGACAGCTGGAAACCCAAATCAAAACGCAGAATTTTGGGGTTATACAAAAGCATCAAAAGTCCGGCGGCAAAAAGAGCTACTTTCGCCTGATAAACTCTGCCGGTAAATCCGGCGAAATACAAAATTGAAGCCATGACTGAAGCGCGAACGACCGTGGCCGACGCTCCGGAAAGAACGGCAAAAAGAAAAATTCCGGCGATTCCAAGGATTGTTCCAAAAAATTTAGGCAAAAACAGGGCAAAAAAATAAGAAATTGACCGGGCGATTATGGTTATGTTGTAGCCGGACAAAACTACTATATGTATGACTCCGACTTTTCTGAATTCTTCTAGAATATCGGCCGGCATTGATTTTCTGGCACCAATCGTCAGCCCGCCGACAAAAGAGGCCTGCGGTTCGGGCAAAACCCGCGAAAGGCTTTCAATATATTTTTTCTTTATTTCCAAAAGAGCCGACTTTATTTTAGAACCTCCGCCTGAGCCGTTTTTTTTGATTTCCGGAAAAATAATCTCAAGAAAAATGTCGTCTTTGGCGAGATAACTCTTGTAGTCAAAGTCATCAGAAAAATTATCCGGCTCTTCCAGTGTTCCGCCCACTTCCGCGATATCTCCGTATGAAAACTCCGGATAGCGGCTGGTCACCAATAAAATTTTATCTCCCGTTTCGCTCTTAAAAATAAGTCTTGTTGAATTTTCGCGCTCGTCCGGCTCGTCGGCAATAATGCCCTTAAGTAAAACTTTTTGGTTTAATTGGGGTTTCAGCTCGGCAGAAATATCCCTGCTGTCTTTAATCTCATAACGTAAAACTCCCAAACCAAAGGTTAAAATGAAAACGCCCGCAATC
The DNA here is from genome assembly GCA_964412115.1 of uncultured Candidatus Saccharibacteria bacterium. GTDB lineage: Bacteria > Patescibacteriota > Minisyncoccia > HO2-45-28 > HO2-45-28 > HO2-45-28. The sequence goes on from CAYPMM010000031.1 coordinate 2,676, forward strand.
AGCAAAAAACCGCCGCCCGGACGTTGAATGTCCGTGTGATAAAAAATCAGAAAAAAAATACTTACTATTATAATAAGTAAAGCGAGCGGCCAGCCGAAGTCAAAAAAAGATCTGAAAAATACGCCAGCGGCAAAACCCGAAATCATTATAGGCGGTAAAATATAGCGCATAATAGCTTGAATTTTACGCAAAAAATGCTAAAATGCATATAGTTTGCCGCATAACGGCCCCATCGTCTAACGGTTAGGACGGGTCTCTTTCAAGGACCAAACCGGGGTTCGACTCCCCGTGGGGCCGCTGATGACTTATTTATAAATCAATCCCGCCGGGAGTCGAACTCGGGAAGGGGGTCGGGGAAACGGGAGTTTCCCCGTGTAGGAAAACAGCCCCGCAACTGCGGGGCGCCAGAAACCGAGAGGTTTCTGGGGAGCGAAGCGACGGGTTCGACTCCCCGTGGGGCCGCAAAGTTTAATAAAACAAATTATGGAAAAACCACCACAACAAGAAACATTCATTGCCGCCGAAACAAACAAGGCCGAAGAGGCACTTGAAAAAGAAACTATTGAAACTCTTGAAAAAATCGGGGAAGATCTGGAAAATATTCGCAAAGAGTCGGGAAGAGAAAAACCGAAGTTCAGCGAGAAACAAGCTAGAAAAATTGCGGACAAGCTTATAGAGAAACATCCTTCTTACGATGAATTTATAACTTCTCTTGTATATAATACGACTCCGGAATGGTTCCAAACCGCCACGCACCTCACACTAGCACACAAAGAACATCCGAAAATAATGAAAAGGTTTTGGGAACTGTATCACAAAAATCATCGTGGCAGCGGATTGGCGCGAAGTGGAGTAGTTGCTCAAGCCAAAACAATGCAGATTTTTGAAAAACTTGGCTTCTCAACAAGACAAGCCACCCCGGAAGAAGATGTGACAAAAAAGAACCCCGAAAAGAAAACCGTTATAGGAGTCGATTTTTTTGCAAACGAAATAGGGGTTCAAGTTAAAAGCGTGGGGGCAAATTATGACGGTATTGAAATTTATTCAAAACAAAACCCGGGCGCTATTCCATATTTACTGATAAAAATTGGCTTGCTTGGAGGAAATCCCTACACTGGCAAACCGGATGAAAAAATAGTTGAGGAAGCAAGGAAAAAAATTGAAAAAATAGATTTATCACCAGAAAGGCCGCCCGAATACGGGCCCGTTGACCAAAAAGCTGTCCGTACATTAAAAAGGACGCGTAAGCCTTAATGTATATATGCCCTAGTTGAATTTGTTTAATAAATGTGCTAAAAATACTCAATGACCATGTTAGCTCAAAAAATAAAATTTTCGCCGGTGGATATTGAAGCCAGAGCCAAATTAGACTTTGGTTCGGGCGACGTCATCCGCGTATGGCAAAGAGTAAAGGAGGGCGACAAATCCCGTCTTCAGGCGTTTGAGGGCTTGGTCATCGCCCGCAAGCACGGACGCGAATCCGGCGCAACTTTTACTATACGTAAGGTTTCGGGCGGAGTGGGTGTTGAAAGAATTTTTCCGCTTTACTCTCCGACGATAGAAAAAATAGAAATAGTCAGCCATTCAAAAGTAAGACGGGCCAAACTTTACTATATCCGCGACAAGGCAGCGCGCGAAACACGCAAGAAAATGAAACAGCTTACGCGCGTTGAAAAAGTGGTGATGGAAAAACCGCCCGAAAAGCAGGAAAATAAGGAGGAAGAGAAGGAAACAAATAAAAAATAGAGGTAGATTTCAGTTTTTTTGACGAGCGAAGCGAGATAAAAATGCGCGGGTGGGCGACAAGCGAGCTAACGCAGCTTGTCGCGGCGTCAAAAGACGCCCGGATCGCCGCCCGCAACAGTTTTTTTGACGAGCGAAGCGAGATAAAAATGCGCGGGTGGCGAAACCGGCAGACGCACTACCTTGAGGTGGTAGCGGGGGCAACCCCATGGAGGTTCAAATCCTCTCCCGCGCACCACATAAAATTCAGGATACCAACCGGTATCCTGAATTTTATTTGAGGGAGAGGATTTGAACAGGAAAGGGGTCGGGAAAACACTTGTTTTCCCGTGGCGGAAATATTAAAACCGAGGGGTTTTAAAGCGCAGTTCCGCATTCTGCGGGACGAGCAGTGAAACTCCTCTCCCGCGCACCAAAAATTCACCCCGACCCCCGTCTCGGACACCCTCGGTTTCCGACGGCCAAAGGTACTTCGTCGCTCTTGCTCCTCAGTACCTTTGGCCTGCCTTCCAACGCGGGGTGAATTTGCGCTTCGCGCACACTTGACTTTTTAATGTTATTTTGGTATAATGCGATTGAAGTTCTAATCAACAAATTGAGGAGGGTTCGTGGTGTACAATCCGCAAATATGCCGCCTGGCCATAGAGGCCGCAAAACGACATGCCGATTCTGTGATTGCGATTGATGATGATCCAAACCAAGACTCTTTTTCTGGCAAAGTGCCCTTTTGTGACTGCCCTGATTGCGAGCCAGGAAAATGGCCTGGCGACATAGAAAACCAGTTGGATGAATATGTGGAAGAGAACGGTCCGGGCACAGTTCCTGTTGACAAATAGGCCGGCTACAAAGCCAGCCTCATAACCCAACCACCCCCCACAAAGGAGAAGCGACATGTTCAAATGCACAGAATGCGGCAGAATGACCGAGCCAGGAACGAAGATGACTCGCTTTCCGGTGGAGGTTCGGCCGGTCACGACCGTCCACAACCAGATGGACCCGAACACCGGGCGCGTGACCTCAAACACGGTCGGCCGGGGGTTCGAGACGGCCAAGGAGGGGCAGTTCTGCCCGGAATGCGGTATCATACCTCCGAACCCGCGCGTAGTGGAGCGCATCAACCGCGTCCACACCTACGCGTAGCCGAACTTTCGGTGGGCCCGTAGCTCAGCGGCTAGAGCAGGCGGCTCATAACCGCTCGGTCCCCTGTTCGAATCAGGGCGGGCCCACCACCCTTCGACTTCGCTCAGGGCAAGTCCGATTGCAACACGTGACCCCGTCGTCTAGCGGTCCAGGATCCGGGCCTTTCAAGCCCGGTACACCGGTTCAAATCCGGTCGGGGTCACCAACGTAATTATTTTGTTCTTTTGATTCCGGTGGGCTCGTAGCTCAGCTGGCAGAGCAGCGGCCTTTTAAGCCGAAGCGCGTAGGTTCGAACCCTACCGGGCCCACCAAAAGAAAAAACCGCTCACGAAAGTGAGCGGTGATTTTTTATTTTAAACAACTTTATCTCTTCGCAAAGACCTCGGAAGACGGTCAAGTCGGTTGATTGTTTCAAGTTCCGGCTTGTCCATGACTATCTTTCCTTCAAGGACCAGATCGGTTAGCGCCGGACTTTCTTTGCGATGCCCCAAGCAATACTCAAGCCAATTTAACAGTAACTCCGGCTCGTTAACAATCCATGTCAGATCTGTGTCGTTTTGAGGGGTGCGTGTGACTGCAAAACTCTCATCATAAAATCTTATCTGGAAATTTCCGCCTGGAGTTTTAATGTCAACCACCCTAAGCCACTTCGCCAGATCATTTCTGGCTCGCGGACTCGATCCTGTTTTTTCTCGAAGTTTGGCAAAAAGTTCAACGATCTCGTTCAATCTTTCCTTATCAACCGGATCATCGGATGTTTTTAACTGTCCAACAATCGCTTGAGGGAGCATATTTTCAAAAAGCGGGCTTTCGACGACTTGTTCGGGAGTAAGTTCGGACTGCGGAACAGCGAAAATATCAAGAATCTCGCCGGGGCGCTCACAGCGAAAAACTATCTTGACTGGCGTTCCCCGCGTAAATATTCCCGGCTTGATGGCGCCCGTCGTGGTTTTGACTCTTACGGCCAAGGCCTGATCGGTTAGACCGCCGTCATTGGTTTCAAGAAAAACATATCCGGTTCCAAAAGGAATTTCTTCCTTGAAACGGCTCGGGGGGAATATTGTTATGACCGGAGTGGCGACCATGATGCCGACATCTTTGACGTATTCTTCAACCATATCAACAAAATTGCATTGCGGGCATCTTTGTTCTGTCGGAGGAACGATTATTTTTCGGCATTTCGGACAGCGGTGAGCCAAAATTCGCGTGTTGTCGCAAATCTCAATGAAAAATCTGGAAAACTCTCCTCTGGTGTGCTTAACTCCGGTGAACATTACATCGTTTACGACCAGATAATCTTTTCCGTCTTTTCCGGGAACACGTTCAATTTTTCTTACGGGCCACATTGCCTCCGGAATAACCCAGCCTTTTTTATCGTCAGACATTTCACGCTCTCCTTTCAAGAACCATGGCCGCCCCGAACATTGAAAGAGAGGCGCCCGTGCCGTGGATCATTCCGCGCTCAAGTCCGCGGGAGTACATCTCGCGCATAACGCTCCACGTTGACATCATGTTTGATCCGCCGACAAAGTGTCCTCCGAAAACCAGTCCGCCCGAAGGGTTAACCAGCAGCCGCCCACCCGGCATTATGATGCCTTCGTTAACCAGGTCGTTCGCGCGTCCTAGAGGAACGACACCCGCTTCGGCAAGAGTTATCATCAACTGCGGAACAAACGCATCGTGAAGTTCCATCACCTGAATATCGTTGATGGAGAGTTTGGCCATTTTCAGAGCTTTTTGAAACGCGATGTAATCCGAATAAATTCGATGTAAAACCTTGAAGCGGTTTACGTCTCTGCCCACAAAGTACGGCTCGTTAGCCGCGCCGACACCGGTAATCCACACCGGATCGCGTCCGGTTCTTTTTTGAATTCTTTCCGCCACTTCGCGCGAAGCAAAAATCAAAGCGCAGGCGCCTTCGGTATAAACGCATGTTTCAAGTTTGCGGACAGGATAAACAACATACGGAGAACTCAAAACCTGTTCGGCCGTGATTTTTTCGCCCAAACGCTGGGCGTACGGATTGCTCTGCGCTTGCTCGCAAAGAAGTTCAACGATTTTGGCGCGGCAAAGCGGATCAAGGTCACTCGGATGCTCGTCCATGTAAGCGGCTATAACTTGCGCGTAGCTTTGGGAAGCGTGGTGGCCCAAAGGGCGTTCAAACCACGGATCCCAAGAGTAGCCGATTGTCTGCACCACCGCAGGTGTAGGACTTTGAGCTTCAAAGTCATAGCAATCCAATGCCTTTTCGACGCCTAAAACCAAAACCAAGTCGTAAAGACCGCTTGCGACCCACGTGTATCCGGCCAGCATTGTATATATTCCAGTCGCGCCTCCGCTTGAACATCTTTGCAAAGGTTTATTAGCAAGGCCGATTATTCCCTGCAGAGTGCTTTCGGGAATCGCTTGGAATTCGAAAATGTCGTTATAAATTCCAACAACGCCCCCGTCGAGTTCGCTCACGTCGATGCCGGCGTCTTTAACCGCTTCGGCCGTCGCCATTTGAGCGAGTTCCGGGTAAGTTTTTTCAAGCCATCTTGAACGGCAAGGTGTCATGCCGGCGCCAATTATCGCAACATCTCGCATTCGCCTTCCTCCTTTTAATTTTCAAAACCGAACTTATTATATATAATAGAATAATATAGTAAAGTATATAAAAGGTCGGGGATAAATTTTAAAAAATATGGCGACCCCGCACTAATTTTGCGAGGCGAGCCATGGCGACCCGCTTCGCCCATAAAAGCAAGCCGCTATTCGCGGCGCGCAGGTCGCGAGGACGAAGGGGGTTGTGCAATCAAAATAAAATTATTAAGTTCCATTAAGTAAGCAAAATTAGAGCGGGGTGCTCATATTTTTACAAAAATTTTGTTCGCCCCGGCTCCAAAATTTTTAA
>CAYPMM010000032.1:0-957 GCA_964412115.1 uncultured Candidatus Saccharibacteria bacterium
TGGTCTTCTCGACCTGCCCACCTGTGTCGGTTTGCGGTACGGTCCCCTCGCCTTTTTCCGCCTTGCGGCGGACCTAGAAGCTTTTCTGGGAAGGCTCTTCAAAAGAATTTCTTACGCTTGCGCGCAAAATTTTCTCGGACGCGAGACTCGCCTTGCGGCAGTTTTCCGGATTTTCCTGGAAAACATCTCTTAATCCAAGAACGCAAATCCAATAATGCGCTCTTTTTTGTTTCCTCCGTCACTCCATTGGAAAAACGAGGGGGCGCCGGAATATTAACCGGCTGTCCTGTTACGCACTCTTTAAAGGATGGCTGCTTCTAAGCCAACCTCCTCGCTATCTCAGAAATATCACTACCTTACTTGCACTTAGCAAAGATTTAGGGACCTTAAATGTGGGTCATAGGCTCTTCCCTTCTCGACCTGTGGAGCTTAGCCCCCACGGTCTGACTGCCCGAAAAACTCTTGGTATTCGGAGTTTGGTAGGTCTGACGAAGTTTCCCCCTATTCAAACCTTCCAGTAGCTCTACCCCCAAGAGCATTAATTCGGACGCTAGCCCGAAAGCTATTTCGGAGAGAACCAGCTATTACCGAGTTCGATAAGCTTTTCACTCCTTACCACAACTCATCCGATAGTTTTGTACGGCTAAACGGTTCGGGCCTCCTCCCGCCTTTCGGCGGGATTCACCCTGGTCATGGCAAGCTCACCCGGCTTCGGGTCTATCTGGCAGTCTCTTAGATAGAATACGTAACTCTATCTAGTACGCGCTATTCACACTCGCTTTCGCTAGGCCTTCGGGCTTTCAAGCCCTTAGACAGAGAGTGCCAGATAACTCGTTGGCTCATTCTTCAATAGGCACGCCGTCACCCTCGATACTTGCGTATCGGGGCTCCGACTCTTTGTAGGCATATGGTTTCAGGTACTATTTCACCGCCCTCAACGGGCTGCTTTTCACCTTT
>CAYPMM010000032.1:1015-8371 GCA_964412115.1 uncultured Candidatus Saccharibacteria bacterium
AAACGTATTTAGCCTTGGGAGTTAGTTCTCCCGGATTCCCCCGACCCATTCATGTGTCGAGGTACTCAAGAAAAATTCAGAAAGATAGAGATGATTTTCGCTTACGGGGCTATTACCCGCTGTGGCTCGCCTTTCCAGGCAAATTCTGCTAACCAAATCTCTTTTTATCTTTCCCAAGATTGCTCTCAACGAATTTATCTTACAACACCAACAGGCTGATTTGAGTTTCCGGATATTCAAACTAAGTTTTGGTTAAACTAAAACTTAGTTTGGAGAAACTCAAATCAACCTGTTGGTTTGGGCTGTTCCCTTTTCGCTCGCCGCTACTTGGGGAATTGGAGACATTCAAGTCATCCGCCACGAACGGCCGGATGATTTGAAAATCTCATTGTTTTCTTTTCCTCCAGGTACTGAAATGTTTTACTTCCCTGGGTTGACTCTCCGAAGCAAGTTCGGAGCTATCGCGTTTTACGCAATAAGGTTTCCCCATTCGGACATCCTCGGTTCAAAGGTTGCTCGCCACCTCCCCGAGGCTTATCGCAGGCACGCCACGTCCTTCATCGTCGTTTCAAGCCTAGGCATCCGCCATATGCTCTTATTATTCTGTCCCGGTGTTTTGATACTTTTATATTGTTACCCCGCAATTCCTTATACCGCTACAACGAAAAGCGGGGTTAATTAGACTTATTTTGACCCTTTCACAAATTGTCAAAGTTCTTCTCTGCAAATGTTGGCCATAGGACTAATCCGCCTTGGGCGGAAAAAACCGCCTCTTGAAGGCGGGTTTTTGCAAGTCAATCAAAACTTGACGCTAAATTACCCCTCCGCCTTCTTTTTGTGGATATTTTAACTGGTTTAACATTTGTATACCCATTATATAGCCGGCAAAAAGCATGTCAAGTGGTTGCAAGCAAAAACAAAAAGATGCCAATCTGGTGCTATCGCTTCAAGTTGGCATCTTTTTAAAATGTGTTTAAAACATAAAGCGTGGGGCAGAAAAGACAAAGTATAAAAAGAATCGTTAAAAGAAAATCCGCCGAAGAGGCGGATTTTCTTGGACATCGTGTCCGACAAATTACATATTGTCCGATATGTCCGAGCGAAGGCGCTCCAAGAATCGAGCTGCGGCTTCTTTTCCTCCAAGACCGAAAGCAAGACCCGCGGCTAAAGAAAGAGCGGCAATAAAACCGGTAAAAAGCGTCTGGACAAAAGCTGCGGCCACACCCAATTGGTACATGGCAGCCAATATAGCGAAAATCCAGATAGCCCATTTGGCAACTCCGCCCAAAAATCCGGCCGACGGCAAGTGCGCCGCTTTGGCCGAACCAACAACAACTCTCCGGGTGGCGTCAGCCAACACGGCCGCCGCAACCAAGATGATTGCCGCGACTATTACGTTAGGAAGATAAACCAAAACAATCTGAGCCAAAAACCTGTTGACCTCCCCCAATCCCAGAACGTCAACGGCCGCAACCAAGAATACCAGGATAAAGAACCATTTCACCAACATTCCGACGAATTTTCCAGAATCAAGCCTAAATCCAGCCCGAGCCAATGGTTCCTCGACTCCCAATCCCTGAAGAGCGCGGTCAACTTTAATAGCCCTGAAAATCTGCGACACAACGCCTTCAAGAGCAACGGCGATCACCCAACCGACAATAAAGATGATGAAAGCCACGACCAATTGCGGCACAAAAGCCACAACGCCGGTCCATAATTGCTGGAATGAGGCCAAAAGCACGTCACCCCAAGTTTGTAATAGCATATTGTTTAATAAATTTAATTAAATTAAGCCTATAAAAATAACTAGAAAAGCCCGCAAAACCCGGATTATTCGACCTTTTCCGAGCCCGGAAGGACTTTATCTATGATTTTTCCCATTCATACGGGATTGCTTATATTATAGCATATTTTGAGTCAATTTTCTCCGGCCTTAGCAACCTGTGGATAAGTTGTGTGGTTTTTTGGAATAAAAAACTCCCCCACCCCAAAGTTCGGGGTGAGGGAGACGGGCGGGAATCTACTTCCCCTTCCTCTTGTAGCTCTTGGAGCGGAGGGGATTCCTCCGGCTCCTTCGGCTGGCCTGCCTGGCATTGTGCCGGCGGCTAGCGCGTCTTGCCGCGCGGCCCGCAGTCTGGCCCTTCTTGGGCTTTCTGCGGTCGCGCCTCTTCTTTCTGTTCTTCCACTTCTTGTCGTTGGCCATCGTTCGTTCTCCCCCTTCGGATGGTTATTGAACTCGAGAGAATAATTCCCTCAATGACCGATTTTTCGGTCTTGGCGTCGCTCTTTGTTCATCTGCTTTTGGATCTTTTTCTTTTCGGCCGGAGTCAACTGATTGTAGTTAGGCGGAAGCACGAATTCGGCATGAGCTCGCATCGCTCCCGCAACCGCAGGGTTAACCCGACGCTGACGGGAAACCACTTCGCCGTCAATGACCCGCAGGTCGCGATCGGTCCGCCGGTTGTCGATCTTGGCGAGAATCTTTCCGCCAAGCATTTTGTCCAGACGGATGATACCCTTGGTTTTGTTGCCCGACCTGATGCCGCAGGCCTCTTTCATCGCGTCGGTCAAACCCATACGCAAAGCCGGCGGGAAAAGACCCCACTCCTGCGCGATCAGCTCAACCGCGTCCGGATGCGACATGGAATTCACTATGATATTTACCGTATTGGACAACCTTTTGTTGTCGCCATACGACCCGGAGTGATAGACACGGCTTTGCGAGTCAAGCTCGTTCGGCTTGATGTTACTCAACTCCTCAACGCTTTTCCACCTTGAAATGCCAATGTTCCGGTCAATCAGCCAAATCGTTTTTAAGGCCATTACCATCTCCTCTGAACAAGCGGGGTTGACTGTTTGGTTGGGTTTTTGACAAACCAAAAAGCCGATTTTATCCTCTCCCATTATACAGCATAAATACCAAAAAGTCAACCCCCACAAATTAAACCCCCACCCGGAAACTTCCCGGGTGGGGGGGGTACTTCTTGAAACTGCGGAACGGAGTCTAGTCCCAGTAGGCCGTCGGGTCGCGCCAGAGAGGGAAGTTCTCGTCCAGCCAGGCGTAGGCTTCTTTCTTGGCGCAAGCACGCGCCCGGAATCGCTCTTTTTTGTCCTCGTGGTACGGCACTTCGACTTCGTGAAGGAGATCCTCCGGCTTGCGTGGCCCGCGAACGGCACAGCCATCCACGATATGCAGAAGATAACCGCCCTCGCCCCTCTTCAACAGCTGGGGTTCCCAATCGGATAGGTCGCTCACACCATAGCGCGATTCGAGATTGACCGAGCCGCAACGTTGGTAATAGGTGTTCTTGTAGAACACCCGCGCCCGCTCTCGGTCCTTGTCGTCCACCAGCATGGTCAGCATCGGGTTGTAGCCCGGCACCTTCTTCCAGCCGGCAGGCAGCTGCACGCGCTGGAGCACCGAATCGCCTTCCACGGGGCCAAGGAACTTGACGCCCGCCTTCTCCAGAACGGCCTTTGTGTCATACTGAATCGCCTCGTACAGCTCGGACTTTGCCATCTCTGCCGGCAGCGCGGTCTCGTTGGAAACGAACTCCTGCTGATTCCTCTTCCCTTCGGCCTCCATCGCCGCTGGGCCGCTCCCGAGAACGATCGCCTCGGCCAAGAAAGCCGATCCTGGCGCTTTCGCTTCGTTGTTCATGACACCCTTCCTCCTTTCGGTTGGTTGTAGGTTGTTTCGGCAAACTTGCGGGATCGAATCCCACAAGTTATGGCCACATACTCAGATTGTCAAAAAGAACCAAAACTCAAAAATACGCCAGGCGACTGATAGGGCGCTTAGAGTTCCAACAAAAACAAAAAAGGCTTTAATCTCATGATGGTCATCGTTCTTGTCAAACTGCAGATGAGAATCAACAAAAAAAGCGACCAGAATTGCGACCGCGCCCGAGATTGTTGTTACAAAAAAAATACCATGACCGTCATTTTGAATGTTGGTCAAAAGGGTCATGTCGCCAAACAGATAAGCCCAGATCAGTCCGACTATAGACCAAAAAACCACATAGTGAACCAGACCTACAAAAGACCCAATGAACCCGAAAATGACAATCAAAAGAAATAATTGGCCCAAATTCGCAAAACAACCTTCCATGAAGCTCCAAAACTTTCCTGATCTGGACATTCCTGACCCTCCACCAAAGCAAAACGTAAAATTACTCTGCTCAAAGCATACAGTATAAATACCAAAAAGTCAAGTGGGCGGTGCAGGAATCGAACCTGCGCTCTCTGCAATGTGAATGCAGCGTTTTACCATTAAACCAACCGCCCTCTATCGCGTGGTTTTTGAAAAAGCGAAGCGGTGTTTGGTTTTGAAAAGCTCTCGCAGGCGAAAATGCGGGGTTCAGCCCCTTCTTTTTACGCAGTAAGCGTTAGGGGCTGAATTTTCGCCGAGAGCGCAGGTCGGCCCGCCGCGCTGGAGGCGGGAACGACCGGTTTGAAAAACCAAATACCGCTAAGCTCAAAAACCGCTTGCAGTTTCAAACATTCAGTTTATCAAACAGTTTTTCGTGCGGGTTATCAAAAATCTCGCGCAAAAAGTGGTCAAACATGCTCATCCGGTACTTAAACTCCTCGGTTGTAAAAAGCGCGTATCTCAACTCTTTGCCTATTACCGATTCAACCGAGCTTAAAACGTTTTCCAGTTTGGGCCGGCTTATTGAATCCCCGACCACGACCACGTCAATACGCGATGAACTGTTGTCCACAAACACGCCCGAAAGTGCTACGAATTTTAGTTTCTGGCCAAGTGTTTTGAATTTTTTAAGCAAAACGTCTTTTCCTATCGGCGCCGAATTTAAAACCAATCCGCGCAATTGAGGCAAAAGGGCGAAATCCTGGTCCAAAACCCAGCCCTTAATTTTTTTATGCTGCGGTTTTTTATTCTTGAATGCGATTTCCATCTCTTTTGTTCCGCTCTTAATGAACCCGGTCCGTTTTAAAAGGCCGAGTTCATAGTTGACTTTCCGCGCGTTGGCTTTAGCGCGCTTGCTTATTTCTTTGGCGTCAAAAACTTCCTCCGCGTTCATCAAAAACAAACGCATGATTTTAACCAGCACCGATGAGGAGAACAATTCTCCAAGAATATCCATATAGTTCCCAGTTTAAGGCTTATGGTTTTTGAGCGCAACTATTTCAACTCCACTTTCGCGCCCGCTTCCTCAAGTTTCTTTTTGAGCTCGTCGGCCTCTTCTTTCTTGATGTTTTCCTTAACCACCTTCGGCGCGGCGTCAACCAAATCTTTCGCCTCCTTCAAGCCGAGCCCGAGGACTTCGCGGACGACTTTAATCACCTGAATTTTCTGGGCGCCGGCTTCTTTCAATTCAACGGTAAAAGCGGTCTTTTCTTCGGCAGGAGCAGCTCCGGCAGCCGCAACCGGCATGGCCATGGCTTGAGCCGACACTCCGAATTTTTCTTCCAAAACCTTAACGAGTTCCGCCAAATCCATGACGCTCATGGTCTCAATTTTGGAAACGAGGTCTTTGAATTTTTCCGGCACTTCAACATTTTTATTTTCGTCTGGCATATTTTTATTTTATTTTTTTGATAATTGACTGATAATTACGACCAAATTTTTCATCGGCCCGCTCGCGACATTCATAAGGCCGCGAATCGGGGAAGAAATCAAACCAACCGCTTGCGCCAGCAAAACTTCGCGCGAAGGAATCGCCGCCAGCCGTTCAATAAAATCCGCAAGCACGTATTTTCCGCCAAAAATTCCTCCGATTATGGACAAGCCTTTGTGGTCTTTCATGAATTTCTTGACTATTTTAGCCGTTTCGGGAGACTCTTCGTACCCAAAAGCGAGAGCCACCTCGCCGTCGAGTTTTGGCATATCGCCCTCATATCCAAAACCGCCCAAGACGCGTTTAATGAGCGTTTTTTTGGCCACCTTGAAGTCGGCTCCAACACTTCCGAATTCCTTGCGCAAACTCGCCATGTCGGACGCTGAAAGTTTGTGAAAATTAAGAAAAACCGCCGTTTTTGACTTTTCGGTTTTCTCGTGCAAATCCTTTATTATTTCGTCTTTTTTTGCCCTTGTGATAGCCATGTTTTTGTAAAAAAATAAACGACAAAAGCCGTTCTTGTTACCTCGGCGGGGCTTATAGTGTTCGTGCCCGCTTTCTACGGCTTATGAACAGATACTAGCAAAAATAAAAAAGCGGGTCAAGAGACCCGCAACTAAAACACTTTTATTTTTCTTTGGCAAAATACTCTTCGCGGTATTTTTCGAATGCCCCGCAAATATCCCAAATTCTGTTTTTTATCGGAAGGCCTATGCCGTTAATGCTTTCAACCGGAAAAACTCCTCCGGTGGATGCCACAATCGCCCCTTCAATTTTTAGGTCAAAAAATTCCTGAAGTTTCAGATGGCTGTCCCGATTAATGGATACGCAAAGTTCTTTTTGTAAAACCATATCCATAAGAATTTCAAGCGTAATGCCTCTAAGAATGTTGCCGTTGTCGTAATTGGGCGTGTATATGTGCCCATCGGGCTTAACCAGTAAAATATTTTTTCTGGAAGTTTCAAGAATATCTTTTGTGTACGGGTCAAAATACAAAACGTCCCCGCATCCTTCTTCTTCGGCAATTTCGCATTCCACGTTGCCGAAAAGATAGTCGGTGTGTTTTATACCTGCCATAGGACGGCAAAATTCGATGGCCTTGAGTTTAATTGTTCCGCCCTTCCTCTCGTGTTCGTAAACAGACGCGTAAACAGGAGTGTAAGAAAGCGGATATGCCTTATGCCAGTTGTCTTCGGTGTTACCCGCGGAAAAATGAACCGCGACCAGCGACTCTTTAAATCCGCATTTATTAAGAAGCGCTTTCAAATGAACTTTCAAAATTTCTTTTGAAGACCAGACCGGTATGCCAATTTTTCCAGCGCACATTTCAAGCCTGGCGAAGTGTTCGTCATAATGAAAAAGTTTCGTTCCCCTCGCTTCCATCACCGTAAAAACAACCCTGCCTCTTCCGGGCCAAAGGTCGTTTTGCGGAATGCCTCCGTCTCGAGCCCGAATAATCTGATTTTTACAAATCACGTATTCGCCGAATCTGGCCATTTTGCCCTCCGCGATTCAAGGTATTCTTTGGCCATTCTACATGATTTTGGGAAAAAAGAAAGCCCATTGGGTTAATTCTAGCTTGAAGCACAACACCTGAAATAAGAACGCGCGTAATCCCGCCGAACGCCTTGCGGAAAAGCCGTAGAAAATTGAGATTTTTTGCGAGGAAAAATAACGGTCGGAAAACCCCGCGGCTGCGGGGGCAAACGGGGTACCGCTTTATTTTTCTGAAGCAAAAATTCCAATTTTCAAGGTTTTGGAGCATTTAAGTGAG
>CAYPMM010000033.1:0-7167 GCA_964412115.1 uncultured Candidatus Saccharibacteria bacterium
GGTTAAGCAATCGGTAAACATAAAAATCCATTAATATATGAATAATTTTCAAAACACGGAATACTTGAGCGAAGAGGGATTTGCCCGCCTCAAGGCCGAATTGGAAAATCTTAAAACCGCTAAAAGAAAGGAAATAGCCGGCCGTCTTGAATATGCCAAAGGACTCGGGGATCTCAAGGAAAATTCCGAATACCACGAAGCCAAAGAAGCCCAGCTGGAAAATGAGCAGAGAGTTGCCGAGATTGAAGATTTGCTTGCCCGGTCGGTCATTATGTCCGCCACTCCAGCCAAAGAAAATATTGCCATAGGTTCAACCGTGATTGTGGCCAAGGCCGGGTCTGCGGACGAGACGCGCTTCTTGCTTGTCGGTTCAGAGGAAGCTGATCCCGCAAAATCAAAAATATCTTATGAATCGCCCTTAGGGCGGGCTCTTTTGGGGCGTAAAAAGGGGGAGGAAATCAAAGTCTTGGCGCCCAAAGGCGAGGTAAAGTACAATATTCTTGATATAATATAAAAATGAGCCTTGACGAGATCAGGTCCGACAGACTCGGTAAGCTCGCAAAAATTAAAGAGGCCGGCGCTGAGCCGTATCCCGCCAAGCGCGCCGGTTTTTTTCCTTTGGCTGACGCAAGGGCGGAGTTTAACGCGCTTAAAAAAAAGAAGCTGCTCGTTTTAACCGGAAGAATTGTTGCCGTCAGGTCTCACGGCGGTTCTGTTTTTTGCGACATTTTTGACGGACGCGATAAATTTCAGGTTTATATTAAAGAAGATGAAGTCGGGGGCAAAGAATTCGCGCGGTTTAACGATACGGCCGACAGCGGAGACTTTTTTGAATTTAAAGGCAGGCTTTTTTTGACCAAAAAAAAGGAAAAAACCCTTTTGGTTTCAGGTTTCAGGATTTTAGCCAAAAGTCTGCGGCCGCTGCCTGAAAAGTGGCACGGCCTTCAGGACGTTGAAGAAAGATATCGGCATAGATATCTGGATTTAATCTCCAATCCGGAGGTCAGGAATAATTTTGACCGCAGAACCGCGCTTATTTCCGAAATCCGCCGTTTTTTGGATAAAGCCGGTTTTCAGGAAGTGGAAACGCCCATACTGCATCCGGTCGCGGGAGGGGCTTCGGCAAAACCTTTCAAAACGCGCCACAACGCTCTTGATTCGGATTTTTATCTTCGCATAGCGCCCGAACTTTATTTAAAACGGCTGCTTATCGGCGGGCTGAATAAAATTTACGAAATCGGACGAAGTTTCAGAAATGAGGGAATTGACGCCACGCATAATCCCGAATTCACCATGCTTGAGCTTTACGAGGCGTTTATGGACTCTGAAAGCCATGCCGATTTTGTTGAAAAATTAATGAGGTATTTGGCAAAAACGGTCAATAAATCTGCGGTTTTAAAATATCAGGGCTCGGATATTAATTTTTCAAAAAAATTCGTACGGATGTCTTTTGAAGACGCCTTGGGGAGGTTTGCTTTGATAAATAATTACCGCAAAATGTCCGATGAAGAATTCGGACTTAAAGCCAAACAATTCGGAATTGAAACGGAGACGGGCGACACCAGAGCCAAAATCGCCGATAAAATTTTTAAAAAAATATGCCGGCCGAAAATCATACAGCCGACATTCGTTTTATATTATCCTTTGGATATTTTACCTCTGGCCAAAGAATCAAGAGAGCACCCGGGAATGGCCGATATGTATCAGCTGGTTGTGGGCGGGCTTGAAATGGTCAAGGGTTTTTCGGAGTTAAATGACCCGGAAGAACAGCGCCGGCGTTTTGAAAAGCAGGAAGAGATGCGTAAGGCCGGAGACGAAGAGGCAGGCCGCCTTGACGAAGAATATATTGAGGCGATGGAATACGGCATGCCTATGGCCGCGGGCCTCGGACTCGGCATAGACCGGTTAACCATGCTTTTTACCGATTCGGCCAATATTCGCGAAGTCATATTTTTTCCCGCAATGAGGCCGAAGTGAAATAAAGAATTTAATTTTAAAACGGGTTCCGACAAATTTCGTCGGAACCCGTTTTGCTCTGTGTTGCCTTTTGCCGCAATTAGGCGGCAAAAGCGCTTTGCGGCCGCAGTTCCGCGGGGATCTTCTTGTGGAAGTGCTTGGCCGTGCGACCGAGGTCGGAGGCCTCGCGCCGGATTCCCCGAATGGCGCGGAAATGCGCTTTCCGAGCGATCCGGAAGATCTGGAAGAATTCGCGCCTTCCCGCGCCACCCTTGTGGATGAGCTCGTCGAAGGCGTGACCGAGGTCAAGCGCGCAGGCAAGCGCTCGCCCTCTTTTGAACTCGTCGCTGACGAGTCCCGGCGAGACCTCGATTTCGGTATCGCCCGTGAAGACGGGGAAGATGGTGTCGGCGTGGTGATTGAGCCACGTCGCCATCTGCTGGAAGACCAGGGTCAAGCCTTGGTCAACCGTCATGCGGATGGCTTGGGCCTCTTTGCGAAGCCCCTCCGACCTTGCGAAAAACAGATTGACCATGAATTGGTTCATCTTCTTCTCCCTTTCGGTTTACGGACTGTTGAAAAGAACCGCTTTTGCTATCCCAGTGTTTCAAACCCCATTATAGCAAAAATAGACCTATTTGTCAAGAGGTGGTGGTAATATGCACACACTTTTGGCGGTTTTTAAAAGCGGAGCGGTGTTTGGTTTTGAAAAGCTCTCGCAGGCGAAAAAGCTGGGCTCCGCCCCTTTTATCTGCCTTTCAAGGCTAGGGGCGGATTTTTTGCCGAGAGCGCAGGCAGTCGCCGCCGCCGGAGCGGCGAACTGCCGGTTTGAAAAATCAAATACCGCGGAGCTCAAAAACCGTCATATGCGCGCGCCAAAAACTTATCCACAGGTGGCGGGGTGGTTGCTTCATATATAAAAGTGGTATAAAATTATAGATAAGTGGTGAATTGTGGATAAATCTGTGGATAGTGTGGATAAGTCCAAATTTACCGCAATTTTAGGCATGTTAATCGGTGAATTTCAGCATACGTTAGACGCGAAAAAACGGGTGGCGTTACCCGCCAAATTGAGGCGTGAGCTCGGCAAAACGGCCGTAGTTACGCGGGGGCTGGATAAATGCCTCTTTGTGTATCCGTTAAAAGAATGGGAGAAAGTTGCCGAAAAACTTTCGGAGCTTCCTGTGGGACAGGCGGCCAACAGAAGTTTTGTCAGATTATTTCTTGCCGGAGCGGCGCACGTTGAAGCAGACGGGCTCGGAAGAATTTTGATTCCGGATTATTTGAAAGAGTATGCCGGACTTTCGGAACGCGTGGTCATTGCCGGAGTATACAAGCGTCTGGAGATTTGGGACGCGACCAGATGGGAAAGTTATAAGTCCGAAATAGAAAAGCAGGCTGACGTTTTGGCCGAAAAACTGGGAGAGATAGGAGCCTACTAAGGCATGGCTCATATACCCGTACTTTTAAATGAAGCGATAAATTTTTTAAATCCGGAGCGCGGGCGGGCCTGCATTGACGCTACGGGAAACGGCGGGGGCTGCACCGAAGGAAGTGTAAAAAAAATGTCAAAAAACGCGATTTTAGTTTCAATGGATAGAGACGAGTCGGCAGTTGAACGGCTGAAAAACAGATTTTCCGGCGATATCCGATTAAAACCGATTGCCGGAAATTTTAGAAACTTAAGGCGCCTTGCCGGTAAATTCGCGAAAACATATGACGGAATAGTTTTTGACCTTGGTATGAGCTCGGATCAGCTTGAAAAATCAGGCCGTGGATTCTCTTTTCAAAAAGACGAACCGCTTTTAATGACTTATGAAACAAAACCTGAAACAGGCCGCCTAAATGCCGCTTCAATAGTAAATTCCTGGCCCGAAGAAAAAATCGCCGAGATTTTAAAGAACTACGGCGAAGAACGGCACGCGCGCCGCATTGCCAAAGCGATTGTTGAAGAACGCAGGCGTGAAAAAATATTAACTTCCGGCAAACTCGCTCAAATCGTATCAAAAGCGGTTTTATTCGGAAGCCGAAGCAAAATCCATCCGGCGACGAGAACATTCCAGGCGTTTAGAATCGCGGTTAATGACGAGCTTTCCGCTCTGGAAGAAGGACTGGACGAGGCCTGGCGGCTTATCGGAACCAAAGGACGCATTGCGGCCGTTTCGTTTCACTCGCTTGAAGACCGGATAGTTAAAAATTTTTTTAGAAACAAAAAGTCGGGCGGTGTGGCGGAAATTCTAACCAAAAAGCCCGTAGGTCCGTCTGCAGAAGAGATGAACAAAAATCCGCGTTCCCGGTCAGCCAAATTGCGCGCGCTTGTCAAATTAAAAAATGACTAACCTTACATTCAATACTTCATATACCCCGCGTTATAAAATCGGCAATTGGAATACCGGCGTCTTTTGGACGCTCGCGTTTTTGTCGGCTGTTTTTTTCTTCGCCTACTTTTATTCGGTTTACTTAAACATTGATTTATCGTATAAAATAGAAAAGGAGCTGGAACTGGCCAAAAACGACGCCGCTCTTTACCAGCAGGCGGAAGAAAAATACATAACCAAGCTTGAAAGCATGCTCGGCGAAGGACGGGAAAGTTTGGGGCTTGTTTCGGCGAAAAATCCGGTTTTTGTGGAGCGTTTCGGCTCTTTGGCCCGCGTTCAAAGTTTTACCCAATAATAAATAAAAAAATAAAATAAAATGAAATTTCAGCTTGACGGCAGAATGCTTGTCGTCGGCATTTTCTTAAGCGCGCTCGGCCTGATTATTATCAGCCGATTATTTTTTTTACAGGTTGTATCCGGAACATATTACAAAACCTTGGCTGAACGCCAGCATGTTTCTTCGCTTGACGCGAGCATAAGGCGGGGAAACATTTATCTTTCCGAAAAAGACGGAGGCCTGTTCGGCGTGGCTAATACGAAGAGCGGCCATCTTTTATATATTGACCCCAGAAAACTGGAAGACGCGGAGTACGCTTACGCCAAACTCGCCGAGATTTTACCCGGGCTGGATAAAAAAGATTTTTTCCAAAGAGCGGCCAAAAAAGAAGACCCGTACGAAATTATAAGCAGGAAACTGGAAAACGAATTGGCCGGGAAAATCTTGGACTTAAAGCTGGCGGGCGTAGGGGTTTCGCCAGAGGAGTGGCGGTTTTATCCGGCGCGCGAACTTGCCTCTTCGGTCGTAGGATTCGCGGGGTACAAAAGAGACGAGATAGTCGGACGATACGGAGTTGAATACTCGCGGGAATCGGTCCTTAAAGGCGAAGAAAATTACTTGAGCGGGCGCCGGACGCTTGCCGGAACTTTTCTTGATTGGGGAAAGAAGCTGTTTCCGGGCGTTAAATCTTCGGGAAGCGTTGTTTTAACCATAGAACCGCAAACGCAGTTTTTTTTGGAAAAAGTTCTTGATGAAGCATACGTTAAGTGGAATGCCGAAAGGGCGGGCGCGATTGTCATGGACCCGCAAACCGGCCGCATTTTGGCCATGGCCTCCCGGCCGTCGTTTGACCCGAACCGCTATAACGAAGTAAAGTCGCTTGATGTTTTTATAAATCCGTCCGTTGAACATATTTATGAACTCGGTTCCGTGTTTAAACCGCTTACCATGGCCGCGGGGATTGACATGGGAAAAATTTCGTCCGAGACCACTTATTTTGATAACGGCTACTTGGTGATTAACAGCCGTAGAATTGAAAATTATGACGGCAAAGGCCGGGGAACGGTTGATATGCAGCGGGTATTAAATGAATCGTTAAACACCGGCGCGGTTTTTGTTATGCGCCAAATCGGTCCCCAGGCGCTTAAAGATTATTTTGAAAAATTCGGCTTGTCGCAAAAAACGGGAATCGAACTTCCGGGCGAGGTGTCGGGCAATCTGTCCAATCTGGAATCCGGACGCGAAATTGAATTGGCCACCGCTTCTTTCGGGCAGGGAATAGCGGTAACGCCTCTGGAATTTTTGAGAGCCGTAAGCGTTCTTGCTAACGGCGGAAAATTGGTTAAGCCGTTTATTATCGACCGGATTGCGGTTGACGGCGCGCCGGATATTTTTAGCGCGCCGGAAGTAAAAGAAGGTGTTATAAAACCGCAGACGTCGGAAGAAATAACCCGCATGCTTGTCAGGGTGGTTGACGAGGCTTTAGCCGGCGGGATTTATAAAAATAAAAATTATAGTGTTGCGGCCAAGACCGGAACGGCGCAAATGTCCGACGGACGCGGAGGATATTCGGATGATTTTTTGCATGCCTTTTTCGGCTACGCCCCGGCCTACGACGCCCGATTCGCGGTGGTTATGTTTCTGGTCAAACCTCAAGGCGCCTTATACGCGTCTCACACATTGACCGATCCGTTTATGGAAACAATGGAATTTCTGCTTAATTATTACAATATACCGCCGGATAGATAGAGGTCAGGAAAGGTTTTATAAGGTTTATCAATCTTTTTTAAGGTTCTCGACAGCGGATTTTCAGTCCGCTTTTATTTTTTTATTTCGTATTTTTATTGAAAATTTAAAATTACCAACCAAAGGTTGGTCCGCCTTTGGCGGAAAAATTAACTTATCCACAGATTTAAGAAAAAAATCATAGCATTTAATTTTTTTAAAATTCATAATTAAGATATGTGTCGATATGTGTTTGCGTTTGATCCAGCACTCCTCGATTACTGCTCATGGTAAATCTGATAACGTATCGATATAACATCGATGTCTTCTAAAAACGGATTTTCTAAAAAACCAAAACTTTTAATAAAAGAAGGTAAAAGATACCTTTCTCTTATTCTTGCTGCTGAAATTTCCCAATATCATCGCGACTACCTTGGCCAGCTGATAAGAAAGGGCTCAATGCCCGCTAAAAAAATGGACGGCGCCTGGTTTATTCCGGAAGAGGCGCTAAAAGACTGGTTTGTAAAAAAAGCAAGCGAACGGAATAGCGAGATTAATATTGAAAAAGAGATTGAGGAGTTAAAAAATGAGTTCCAAAGCATCTCGAACGGTCTCGAGACGCGCTCGGAGCCCGAATCTTTAAAGCCCGCCCCTTCTTTGCCAAACCCGCCATCGCCCAAATTGCCGAGGATCTCTTTGTCCCAAATAACTTTTCCAAAAATAAACGTTCCGGAGATTTCTTTTAAATTTTTTAAAAATAAAAAATCCCTCTTGCGCGACCCCTGGGACGCCATGCTTTTGGGGGACCCTGTGCCGGAAAAACCCCGGCCC
>CAYPMM010000034.1:0-7055 GCA_964412115.1 uncultured Candidatus Saccharibacteria bacterium
GAAAAGTGGGCAACCAGAGACCCGATAAAAAGATTTCAAGACCATCTTAAAAAAATGGGCATGACATCGGAAGCGGAAATAGCGGAGATGGCCAAGGACATAGAAAATGAACTTGAGGAGGCCGAGAGGTGGGCCAAAAATCAGCCCCAGCCGAATCCGGAAGACCTTTACGCGGACATCGCAGCCAATGAAGAGCTTCAAAAGTTTATTGAAATACTTTGCGGGAGGAGCGGTAAATGAAAAAGCTGAAATATGCCGAAGCAATCAACGAGGCGCTGAAAGAAGAAATGGAGAGATTTCCAAACCTCGTGATTCTGGGCGAAGACGTCTGCCGTCCGGAAAAAAAAGACGGGGCGTTTCAAATAACAGCCGGACTGCCAAAGTTGTTTCCGGGAAGGGTCAAAAACACGCCTCTCAACGAATCTGCCATCGTGGGCGCGGGCGCCGGGTTTGCCATGAAAGGCGGTCGGGTGGTGGCGGAGATGCAATTTGCCGATTTCGTGACCGATGCAATAAAAATGATAAGAAATTTTATTGCCGGAATTTATTACCGAAACGGTATTCGTCTTCCTGTGGTCATACGTTTGCCTTCCGGCGCCCCGGGAAGCGCCGGACCGTTTCATTCAACCTGTCCGGAAATGCTTTTTTGGGGCGAACCCGGGCTGATAATCCTTTCACCCGGAACGCCTTACGACGCAAAGGGTCTGCTTAAAACGGCAATTCGCCAAAACTCTCCGGTAATTTTTCTTGAATGGAAAAAGCTTTACGGCAAACCTCCCGAAAACTACCCGAAGGAACTTGATTTTGAAATTCCCGAAGAAGATTATACCGCACCTATCGGCAAAGCGCGGGTAGTTACTCCCGGCAACGACCTAACCGTAGTCAGTTACGGAGCGATGCTCTACGAATCGCTTGAGGCCTGCAAAACTCTGGAAGAAAGAGGGATATCTTGCGAGCTGATTGACCTTCGCTCGCTCATGCCCTTTGACCACGAAGCAGTTTCGGCGTCAGTCAAAAAAACCGGGCGTCTTATTGTCGCCCACGAAGACCATGAGGTGGGCGGATTTGGCGCGGCATTTATACAGCTGATGTCTCAGAGATTCAATTTGTTTGACTATTTCGACATCAAACCTCTTGTTGTCGGCGCGAAGTTTACTCCGCATCCGCATAACCCGATTCTTGAAAATGAGTATCTGCCGAATGCGGGAGATGTGGTAAAAGCGGCTGAAAAAATGTTCAGTGAAAAAATTTTTTCTTCGGCCGGTGTTTCCCAAAAAGAACCCGAACTTGAGGGGTTCGACCCCTCAAGTTTAAAAGCAAACGCAGAAAAACGAATTGAGCTGACACCGATGAGAAGAGCGATCGCCAAAAGGATGACCGAACAGTGGCAACGCCCACACATTCACGACAAAATAAAAATCTGCTTTAACGCAGTCGTTGAACATCGCGCCGAAACGCGCCAGGAATTTGAAAAAAGATTCAGTGTCCGCCTGACCATCACTCATTACATTGCCTACGCTTTGGTAAAAACACTTATGCTTGAGCAATTTGGGTCTTTAAGAAATCGTTTTGATGAAAGCATTAAACCCGACGGCTCAACCGACTGGGCACGACCCAAAGCGATCATTGAGCGGGACTTTGTGAATTTGACGATTGCGGTGGCCACGGAATCAAACGAGCTTTTTGTTCCGGTCATACGCAATGCCGAAAAAATGAGTTTCGCGAAGTTAGCGTCCGTCATAGCGGACGCTGCCGAAAGATGTCGAAGCAAAAAGATTACCGCCAATGACTTTGACAACGGAACGATAACAATAACCAACGTCGGAATGTTTGGAACCAGCGAAGGAAATCCAATACTGACCGAAACGAGCCAAATGGCGAGTATCGCTGTTGGCAAGATAGAGCACGGACCGGGCGGACACTTCGGCACAATCGTAATGGCTTTTGACCACAGAATGTTTGACGGAAAGCTTGCTGGCGAATTCAAACAAGCCCTCAAAGAATATCTGGAAAATTGGAACGTTGATATTTTCCAAAACTAATAAATACTCCAGTTAACTGGAGTATTTTTAATTTACTCCAACTCGTTTCTTTCTTCTTCGCCGTAAACAAATTCAAAGTCGGATTTTTTATACTCAAAAATTTCTTCGGGCTTGAAAAATCTTTTTATTTCTATTTCTGCGGACTCTTCCGAATCCGAGGCGTGTACAATGTTTGCCTGCCCGCTTATTGAAAGGTCTCCCCTGATACTTCCGGCATCGGCCTCATAACCCTTAGTTGGGCCGACAATGAGCCTTACTGCATTTATGGCGTTAATGCCGGACAAAACCAAAACCACAACGGGAGAGGATTTCATAAAATTCTTAAGCGACTGGAAAAACGGCTTGTCCACATGGTGAGAATAGTGTTCGGCAAGCAAGGCGTCTTCAAGCTGGACCATCTTTACGGCCATGATTTTAAGCCCCTTTTTTTCAAAACGGCTTATTATCTCGCCGAGCAAATTTCTTTGCAGGGCATCGGGCTTAATAATAATTAGTGTTTTTTCTTCTTTAAGCATGTTTTATTAAACAATAATTTTTTTCTAAGCGCAACTGGTAAAAACCAACTCAGTCTCTCATATTTAATTCAGATTAACCGTTCCTGAAAAAAATTCAAGGAGAGAGCGATGCCGAAACAATTTCTGCTTTATCTGGCGGGCCCGATTACAGGTGTTTCTTACGGCGAAAGCACCGACTGGCGTGAATATGTCAGCAAAAAATTTCCACCGCACATCAAGGGCGTCTCCCCAATGAGAGGCAAGAAATATTTATCGCAGGAAAGAAAAATCGCGGATTCTTATGAAAAGGAACCTCTTTCATGCCAAAAAGGCATAACTTGCCGAGACCGCATGGATGTCATGCGCGCAGACGCAATAATCGTAAATTTTCTTGGCGCAAAGAAAGTCTCAATCGGTTCAGTTATGGAAATAGCTTGGGCCGACATGCTTAGGATACCAATTATCATTGTTATGGAAATGGACAATGTTCATAATCACTCTATGGTGCGAGAGGTGTCCGGTTTTATAGTCGCAACACTTGATGAAGCGATAGAAATAGCAACTGCTGTTCTTTCTCCAGAATTATAGAGGCCCTTAGGGGCCTTTTTATTTTACAAAAATATTTTCGCCGTCGCTTTCAATGATAACCGCGCCGTCGGTGTCGGTGCGAAAAATCTGGATGGCCGAAGCGGTCAGGCGGTCTAAAACCGCCTGATACGGATGGCCGTATCTGTTTTTCGCGCCCACCTCAATTACGGCAATTTCGGGCGAGACGGCTTTCAAAAATGCATCCGAAGAAGATGTTTTTGATCCATGGTGTCCCACCTTCAAAACCTCGCAATCAATATCATCATTTAAAATTTTAAACTCCTGTTCGCGCTCCATATCGCCGGTCATTAAAAAACAAGTGCCGCCGTAAGACAAACGGCCGACAACCATGTTTTGATGCTGGTTTTCGGAGTCATTGAAAACTTCGGGCAAGAGAACATCAAAATAAACCCCTCCGCCCAGTAAAATTCTGGAACCGCGCCTGACAAAAATTTCGTTGATATTTTTTTCACTTACTAATTTTTTAAATTCGGCGAGTTCTGCCGTTGAAGCGGTATCGCCAGAATCAAAAACAAAATCAACGTCATATCTTTTTAAAATTTCAACCAATCCCCCAACGTGGTCTTGATGCGGGTGAGTAAGAATTACCGCGTCAATTGAGCGGTCGTAAAACGGCATAATCCGCGAGAGCTCCGACAGAACTTTTTTATTCGGTCCGCCGTCAATTAAAACCTGACTCCCATCCGGGGTCTCTATAAAAATCGCATCCCCTTGCCCTACATCCAAAAACGCCACAAGCAGACGGTCATTTTCCAAATGAAAAACAGCCGACCACGTAACCGTGGCCGCAAGGGCAAGCGCGCCTATAAAAATATACTTCGGCTGGTATTTTTCAAAAAATTTCGGCATAGCCCAAATATACAAAAACGCGCGTAAAATTAAAACAGAAAACCTCCGGTCGAAACCGGAGGCTGTTTTATATGTGCTTTTGCATTTCTTCAAAGGTCAAGTCCTGAAAAGACATGGGATGCTTGAGATTAAAACTCAAAGCGTTCTGTAAATGAGCCGGGTCAAACGCCTCGCGTCTTATTTGCTGAATCAGGCGCCCCATTTCGGCCGTCTCTTTCACCGCGGTGCTTTGCGCCTCCTTTGGCAAAGCGTAATCGCATACAATTTTTGCCCCGCGCCTAACCTCCGGTCCATTTCCGCGATCGTCGGAGTAAAACTGGGAAATGGCCACGATCCTTGTTCCCAAAAACACCGCTTCTTCAAGATCATGCGTGACAAAAAATATAGTCATACTGTACTCTTCCCAAAGCTCAAGCAAAAAAACCTGCATTTCTTCTCTGGTACCCGGATCAAGCGCGCCAAACGGCTCGTCCATCAGAAAAATTTTCGGGCGCATGATAAGCGCCTGCGCTATTGCCACCCTTTGCTGCATACCGCCGGAAAGTTCGTGCGGATATTTCGACGCGCTTTCGGCAAGACGCATTTTCTCAAGATAAAGCATCGCCTCGTCACGAAATTCTTTTTTGCGCTTGAACCATTCAAAACAATCCGCGCTTAGTCTTTTACCCAAAAGAATGTTTTGCAGAACAGAGAGGTGAGGAAAAAGGGAATATTTCTGATAAACTATTCCGCGCTCCACATTCGGTTCGCCGGCGGGCTTGCCATCAATTAAAATTGTTCCTGACGTCGGGCGTTCCTGGCCCAAAACCAGACGCAAAAAAGTTGATTTCCCGCATCCGGAAGGCCCGACAACGGTGCAAAACTCTCCGCGCTCAACAGCGAAGTCAACGTTGTCCAGAACCATTTTTAGACCATAGGCCTTATAAACGTCTTTCATGAACAAAATTATATTCGGATCTTTCATGATTACTTCGCTTGATACCATGGGTACCTCCGCGTAATGAAATACTTCAAAAACCGATCCATCGTGAATCCAAGAAAAGTTATCCATAAGACGTACGGAATAATGATATCCATAGCCAGATACCGCCTTACAAGAAAGACGCGGTAACCCAATCCTTCGGTTGAGGCGATTGCCTCGGCGGCAATCAAGAAAAGCCAGGCAGAACCAAGAGAAAGTCTTATCGCCTCAATCAGCCGGGGCATAATCTGGGGCAAAACAACCCGATAAACAACTTCAAGCTGGCTTGCGCCGAGAGTCAGCGCCTTGACTACTTGTTCCTTTGGGGTTTTTTCGGCGGAATTATAAACATCGCGGGATATCACAAGAAATGTTCCGATAAAAATGAGCATAACCTTGGCCAACTCATCAACTCCGAAAACGACAAACAATATCGGTAAAACCGCAAGCGGAGGAATGATTGAAACGAATGTGACAAAAGCGAACGTCAGTGCTTTTAGTCCCGGAAAAAGACCCATGTTGACGCCCAGAAGCAAGCCGAGTGTCCCGGACATTGTCATGCCTATGGCTATGCGCCTTAAACTGGCAACTGTATCGGCCCAGAAAAGGTATTGGCCGTTTCTGGCGTCCTCAACAAAAATCATATCTTTCATTGAGTAAATCATTTTTGAAACCGAAGGCAAAAGTTTATCTTGAGGATTATCCTGAAGGCGAAAATAGGACCCGGTCACATAAACCGCGACAAGCAAAATAAACGGCAGAACGGCCAGCATCCAATTCATCGTTCTTGTCGGCTCGGCATGAATTCCCCAAAACCGTGGTATTCGCATAAGAGCTCTCCTCTTTTTTGGTTTTCAAAGACCCCTGAAATTTCCCCATAAAACTATCATAAAAACTTAATTTTGTCAAATAAAAAACGGCCGAACGCGGCCGTGTCTCACTTTAAGTACAAAAAGGAAAAATCCTGCGTTCTGTTAAATTCCTCCATTTTTTTAATCAGAGCTTCATCGCCTAGACGGATAAATGATCCGCCCGGAACTGCCAAACCCTCGTCAAAAAGACCTATATAAACAGAAATCTTCTTTTCCATAGCATGCAAGGCGGCCTTAGCCACGTCATGCAACTTTGGCGGTTTGTACTCCTCCCGCCTAAAAGCGTCCTCAAGGGACGTCCCGCTGGCGACATAAGTCGGGTTAAGGTGCATGTTGATTTTCAGACCGAAACGGGCCGCGATTACGTCTAAATAATCGATGCCGTTTTGGATATCGCGAACTGCTTCCTCGTCGGTCATGCCGGGCACGGGCTTTTGCATAAAATAGCATTTGAGTCGGAAATTGAATTTTGCCAGCTTCTTTGCGAAATCTTCAAAGGCCCTTAGCGACAGTCCTTTCTTAAAAACCTTGTTTCTTATGCGGTCATCATGCGCCTCAAAACCAATCGCCAACTCCAAATCGGTCGGCGTATCGCCCTCTTTCAAAGCCCGGCCAAGAAATTCCAGCTCTTCAAGATCCACGTATTCCGTCCTGGTTTCAATAGAGAGAACATCCAGATTCGGAATCATGATGTTTGTTTTGGCAACGAAGTAAATCAGAGCGGTGGACGAAAAAGTTTCTTCATCCAAAACCGAGCCGTTGTTGCTTAGAATTATTTTTCTGATGTCTTTGCGTTTGGCCATTATTTCAGGTTCGGAATAAAGCCAATCAATCTGGGCCATAAGCTGTTTGAAACCGACGTGTCTCTTTGACGACAGGGACGGAAGATTGCAGCCGCTGCATACGCCCCACCTGCAGGCAAGCGTGTAAAAAACAACAAATAAGACAAGGCCTTCGTGAGATTCTTGAAACCAAAAAATTATCGGTTTTGTTTCATCGCGCTGGTCGCAGGGACTGTAAGGTTTATCAGCCACGATCTTTCTCCTTTTTGTTATGGTGTTTTCAAAAATTCCAAATCCATATTATCATGAAAATAAAATTTAGTCAAATAAAAAACCGTCCCGATGATCGTCGGGACGGAATTAAAATTTACTCTAAAGAACAAAATTAGTCTAACTTGCCCTCGGCGGCCATCTGCATGAACTTCGCGTCAAAACGCAGTTTGACG
>CAYPMM010000035.1:0-6220 GCA_964412115.1 uncultured Candidatus Saccharibacteria bacterium
CAGAATTATTGAGGCGGTCTCAAAAAAAGAAAAAATAATAATCTACGGCGACTATGATGCCGATGGGGTGTGCTCATCCGCAATCCTCGCCGATTTTATTAAAAGCATAGGCCACGAAAATGTTGAAATTTACATCCCGGATCTTGCCAAGTTTGGGCACGGCCTGAATTCGCAGGCAGTAAAAGATATTTTTGAAAAGAAAGCGAATTTAGTCATAACCATTGATAACGGTATTTCCGAAAACGAAAACATAAAAGCTCTTGAAGACGGCGGGGTAAGCGTGGTTGTGCTTGACCACCATATTGTTCCCGAAGAACTTCCGCCGGCCACCGCGGTAGTTGATTTGTGGCGGGTGGACGAAAAATATCCGTTTAAAGATTTTTGCGCCTCCGGCCTTGCTTTTAAGGTCGTCTCCGCCATTTTGCAAAAAAACAGGTTTGGGTTGGCCTATGGGCGGGAGAAGTGGCTTTTGGATTTGGCGGCTATTGGCACCATCGCCGACATGGTTTTACTTACGGGTGAAAACAGGATCCTTGTTTATTGGGGACTTGAGGTCTTAAAAAAAACAAGAAGAATCGGAATGAAAGAACTTTCAAAAAAAGCCGGTATTGATTTGCGCCATGTGAATTCCGACGACGTTGCTTTTTATCTTTCGCCCAGAATCAACGTCGCGGGTAAATTTGACCACGCCACTCTTGCCGGAAACCTTCTTTTGACCTCTTCTTTAAAAGAGGCCGACTGGCTTTCCGCGAGACTTGAAGAACTGACCGCCGAAAGAAAAGAAACGACGGAAAAAATCGTCAACGAGGCAAAAAAAATTATTTCCGAAAGAGAGGATGAGATAAATGTCTTGGGAAGCAAAGACTGGCCGACAGGCGTTTTGGGAGCATCAGCCAGCAGAATAGTGGACGCGTACTCAAAAACAGCAATACTTTGGGGCAGGGGCGAGGCGTCCGCCATCAAAGGTTCCGCCCGCTCGGCCGGAGACGTAAACGTAAGAGATCTTTTAATTCGGGCGGGGGAGGAAATGTATCTGGACTTCGGCGGACACCCGATGGCCGCCGGGTTTGTTTTAAAAGAGGAATATCTCGATGTTTTTGAAGAAAAAATAAAAACGGCTTTTGGGCGCATGCCCAAAGAGAAGGTTTTCCCGGACCTGGTTTTGGAAGGTGAAATGTCGGCGGACGATATAAATCTCAAAACTTTCAAAACCGTTTCTCGTTTTGAGCCGTTTGGGCAGGGCAACACAAAACCTAATTTTTTACTTAAAAATATTGAGGTTTTTAATTCAAGAATTTTTGGAAACGGCGGATTGCATCTTGAAATTTCTTTTAAAAATTCAAAAAATGAAGTTATAAAAGCAGTCGGCTTTTTCTCCGCCCGAAGTTTGCCCGAAATCGCAAAAGGCGATCGTATTGACCTGGCGGCCTCTCTCGATTTTTCAAGATACGCGGGCAAAGAGGAACTTCGTTTAAAAATTGCGGATTTCAAAAAATCATAAAGAACAAAGGTTATAAAACACACACTGGATATGATTTTATAACTTTTATAGAATATATACAGTGTTTATAAAAACCGTAAAAAATAAATGAATTCGGATTCCAAATTAAAAATAGTCATAAATGCCGATGGGGGTTCCCGCGGCAATCCCGGACCGTCAGCACTCGGGGCGGTCATTCGCGCGGGAGCGAAAGAAAAAAAATACGGCGAGTTTTTAGGGACAAGAACCAATAACGAAGCCGAATACGAAGCGGTAATTTTTGCTCTTAAAAAAACCAAACAGCTTTTCGGCAGGGAAAAAGCAAAAAACGCCGAAGTTGAGGTTTTTTTGGATTCGGAGCTGGTTGTAAATCAACTGAACGCGGAATATAAAATAGAGGAAGAGCGCCTGTTTCCCCTTTTTATAAAAATATGGAATTTAAGAATGGATTTCGAAAAAATTGTTTTCAAATCCGTGCCTCGCGAAAAAAACCGCGAAGCCGACCGCCTGGTCAACATAGAGCTGGACCAAAAGGAGCAGGGGAGCATTTTTTAAAATCAAAAACCGTCCAGATGCTCATCGGGACGGTTTTTGATTTTGCTTGTTTTTTAGTTTTTAGGTCAGGAATCCTCCGCCTATTCCGACCCCTGTTTCAAAAAAACTTTGCAGAATTCTGATAATTCCCCAGACGCCGAATATGATTGTAAATCCCAAAAGTCCCCAGATTATATTCCTTTTGCCTGTTGTTCTGGCCTCTTCGTTTCCGGCGTTAGCCACAAATTCAAGAATACCCCAGAAAAATATTATAAGTGCTATACCGACAAGTATTCCGATGAGAGGGTTTACCAGGCTATTTATAGCGTTTTTAAGCGATGAGGGAATGGCCGATTGTGATTCTTGCGCGAACGCCGCGCTTGCGTTAAGAGTAAACAGCAATATCGGCGCCAGTTTTTTCATGAAAACGGTTAGCGTATTAGGTCTATTTGAGGCGCTCTGATTTGACTGCCGCCCTCAAGGCCGAAAGCTGTTACGAAAACATTTATTAACCCCCATATCCCAAGCATGATAACAAACCCAACCAGGCCCCAAATTATAAACTGTCTGGCCTCTTTTCTTTTTTCCTCATCGCCCGCGTTCATAATGTAGTTAGCAATTCCCCAGAGAAAAACAAGAACGGTAATCGCGATAATAACGGGTATAATCTTGTTGATTAAAGTCTGGATATTGGCTAAAAATGAAGTAAAATCGGTAACGGCCGCAAAAGCAAGCACCGGCAAAAGCGCGCCTCCTCCCCCGATAATTATTTTTTGTATTTTTTTCATTTTATTTTTTTAATTAAACTTATAAATTTTACGACCTTTTTATTTTTAATCCGCATTATTATTTTAACATATTATAAACTGCCGGCAAACTGGTTTAAGGCCCGGGCGATTGCCCAAGCGCCGACTATCAAAAGAGTGCCTATGATTGTGTAGAAAAAGGTCGTTTTGGCCTTCTTAATCTGTTCTTCGTTGCCCCGAGCCGATACGAACAAAAATCCGGAGTAAATTATAAAAATCGCCGCAATCGGTATGCCAACGTAGGTAATGGCTTGGGCCAGTTTTTCAATGACCGCGCCGAAAGTCGTCGCGCTTCTCAAGGGGTTTTTCAGCTGGGCAAAAACCGGCCTGGCCAGTCCCAGACTAAGCGCAAAAAAATATTTTATTTTATATGGCATTCTATTCATAAAGTTTCGTAATTAAAATTACCTGCATGCCGGAAATTGCTCGGTGAGCGGGTTGTACCCGAATCCGCCCTCCACCAGCGCCCCCAATATGGTATTTATTATAAGCCAGGCTGAGGCGGCGATAAAGAACCCTATGAGTATGGCCCAGAGCATTGATTTACCCCTTTCAATTTGCGTTTGCGAACCGCCGGAAGTGAGCAGAACAATGCCCGAGGCCAATATGCCAAGGGCGGTTAGCGGAAGAATAAGAAAATTCCAGGCGAAAGTAACCGTTCTGTTTGCCAGCGTCATTAAGTCGCAAAAAGCGCACGGAGCTTGTCCCTGGCCCCCGCAGGTGACCAGCGGCTCTTGGGCGTAAGCTAAAGAAGCGTAAAGCGCAAAGCTCAAAATTAAAAATATAAGCAAAAGGTTTAAAGATTTCATTCTAGTTTTGTCTCGGAATTAATGTTTCAAATTTTCTCTGGGCGTCGGACACCGCCTGGTTTATCCGTTTCGCGCCAGACGAAACCGACTCCGACATTTCTTTCCAGATGGCGAAGGTTTCTATGGGCGACGGGTCAAGCCAGCCGAGCGACTTTATGGCCGATTTATAAAAAACATCCAGCACCGGATTTTCTTGTGTTTCGCTTAAAGCGCTTCTTAAGCTTGGAGCCAGAAAGGAATTTTTGGCAAAGAGACTTTGGGCCTGAGACCCGGTCAGGTCGTAAATAAAAGTAAGGGCTGTTGATTTGTTGGCGCTTTGTCGGCTTACGGCCAGAGCCGAACTGTTGCCGTAAGACGCGTTTAACGCCCCGCCCTTTGTTTGCGGGACGATACTCACGTCAAAATTAAGATGCGGATTTAAGGCCAGTATTTTTTCCAAATCCGAGGCGTATCCGACGTACATAGCAAGGCGTCCCGAGCCGAAAGCTTCAAGCGCCTCCGGCTGGACTTTATTCCAGCTGTAATTTTCCTTGATCGGGTCTGAAAAACTTAGAAAAAAAAGCAGGGCGGATTCGGCGGCGCTTAAAGTTTCGCCTGTTAATTTGTCGGCAAAAACCGGTTTAAGGGTTTTTGGGTCAACTATCTTATTTCCGGCCTGAATCATCAAAAGCGCTAAAATATCTTTTGCCCGCCGGTTGTTCGTAAATTCTCCCATAGCCGCACCCGACTGGGTTATTTTTTGGCCGCTCTTAACGGTTAAAATTTTAGCCGCGGTTAAAAATTCATCCCATGTTTTTGGAGGCAGAGCCTCTCCCGCGTTCCTGAAAAGATCGCGGTTCCAATATAAAACCAAAGGGTCAATGGCAAAGGGCAAGCCGACTATTCCTTCGGGCCGAACGTAAAGCCCGGCCAAGTCCGCGAAGTTATCCTGGAAAGCCCTGATGGGGTAGGTCCGGGAATCAAGCGGGTAAACCAAGTCCTTTTGTTTTAAAATCTGGTCTTGGGGCAGGATAAAAACGTCCGGACCGGCGCCTGAGGCCAGCGCCCTGATCAATTCGTCAATATAACTTTTTGAATCTATTTCTTTGTAGTCAACTCTGACGTTTCCGAAACGTTCGGCAAAATTGTTTAAAACCGGAGCCAACGACGATTGCGGAATGCTGCCCCAGAAGCTTATCCGTCCCGTTTCTCCCGGCTCCCCGCCGTTAAAACCCGGAAGAATCCCCGAGAAAATAAGCAAAGCCAATGCGGCGAGTATGACTGACGCGGTTATTATTATGATTTGAAGCTTGTTCATTTATAAATTTTTATGGTTTCAGGTAAAGCAGGCCGTAATGATTTTCTCCGGCGTCAAATTCCTTGATCATTTTGAAGCCCGCGTCCTCGGCCAGTTTTTCGGCGGCCTGTTTCGGGATTATTTTATCCGTTTTTGGACCGGCCCCCCGGCCGTAAGGGCTCCACTCAATTAGCGCCAGCTCCCCGCCGTTTTTTAAAATCCTGAAGGCTTCTTTTAAAATCGCGGATTTTTTTTCGGATTGAAAAAGTATGTTGGATATAAGCGCCAAGTCCATCGTGTTTTCGGCAAGATTCGTTCCGCGCTCGCGCTCAAGGTCGGCCCGCATCGCGGATATGTTTAAGAGACGGGCCTGACGAGCTTTTGAGCGCGTAAGCTCCAGCATTTCGGGCTGTATATCAAAAGCGTAAACCTTTCCGCCGGAGCCCACCGCTTTCGCCAAGGGTATGGAGTAAAAACCGGAGCCGGAGCCGAAATCGGCCGCCTGCGTTCCCGGCCTTACCCCGATTGTTTTTATTATTTGTTCCGGATTTATAAACATGTAAGCGAGGCTATCGCGTCGCCGTTCGCAAGTCTCATTATCCGCACTCCCTGCGTGTCCCGGCCAAGCTCGGGTATGCTTTTAAGTTCGGTGCGGATTACCTGTCCCTTTTTGGAAATGGCGATAAGTTCTTCCAGTTCAGGATGGACTACTTTGGCCGAAACCAACGGGCCGGTTTTGGACGTAACCTTAGCCGTTTTTATTCCTGCCCCCGCGCGTCCTTGCAGGCGGTAGTTTTTCACGTTGGTTTTCTTTCCGAATCCTTCGGAACTCATCACCAGAAGATGCGCGTTTTTTTCCTGCGCCGATATGACATCCGCGCCTATCAGCTCGTCTTTCTTGCCGATTCTCATCGCGCGCACTCCGGAGGCATTTCGGCCCATGGGCCTTAAGTCCGACTCCTTGAAACGTATCGCTTTGCCCTGTCTTGTGGCCAGAATCACATGGTCTCCTTTTTCGGCAAGGCGCACCCACTTGAGCGAATCTCCTTTTTGCAGCTTTATCGCGATAATGCCCGAGCGTCTGACGCCTTCAAAATTGTGGGGTTCAACTTTCTTTATTATACCAAGCGCCGTAATCATGACCAAAAAGACCTTTTCTCCCTTTTTTGTTTTTGGCACCGCCAGCACCGACGTTATTTCTTCGCCTAAAGCAAGCGGTAAAATGTTTAACACCGACTTTCCTTTAGCCGTCCGCCTGCCTTCAGGCACGTCGTACATTTTGGTTTGATAAATTTTAACCAAAGTTGCAAAGAAA
>CAYPMM010000036.1:0-6020 GCA_964412115.1 uncultured Candidatus Saccharibacteria bacterium
ATTTTAAATAACTGTTAGACATCAAGTGCAGCCGCGAAAACCCGGATTTAATAAAACAAGCCGTCCGCAAAAAACGGCTGGAATTTGAAGTTGACGGATTTTTGGCTTTAGACGAAAACAGGCGGAAGTTGATGGCCGAGACGGAAGAATTAAGGGCCAAACAAAACCGCGCCTCGGACCGCGTGGCAATGATGGAAGATGAAAATGAAAAAGACGCGGAGATAAAAAATTTAAGGGAGCTTAAAGACAGCCTTTCCAAAAAAGAATACGAATTCAAAAAAATTGATACCGATTGGCGCCGGCTTTTATACGATATCCCGAACATTCCCGACCCCTCGGTGCCTGACGGCGCCGACGAAAGAGACGCCAGAGAAGAGCGAAAATGGGGAGAGATTACCAAATTTGATTTCACGCCCCTTGACCATATTACGCTTATGGAACGCCTTGACCTGGTTGAACTTGAACGCGGAGCAAAAGTGTCCGGTTTCAGGGGTTATTTCCTTAAAAACGAGGCGGCAATCCTTTCACAGGCCATCTGGCTTTTTGTTTTGGACAAATTAAAAGGCAAGGGATACTCTCCGATATTGGCGCCGTCTTTGGTTAAAGAAGATAATCTTTTCGGCTCGGGGCATTTCCCGCAGTCTAGAGAAGATGTTTATAAAACACAGGATGATTTGTATCTTTCGGCAACAGCTGAAATACCTATGATGGGACTCCACGCGGACGAAACTTTTTCCGAAAACGACCTGCCCAAAAAATATGTGGCTTTTTCTCCGTGTTTCAGGCGGGAAGCGGGTTCGCACGGAAAAGACACTAAAGGAATCTACCGCCTGCATGAATTCTATAAAGTTGAACAGCTGATTTTAAGTGTGGCCGACCATCAGGATTCGGTGCGTTTCCACGAGGAAATTACCGCCAACGCCGAAGAAGTCATACAAGCCCTCGGCTTGCCTTATCGTGTCGCGACTCTTGCCGGAGGGGACATAGGACGGGCGCACGTTAAAACTTACGACATTGAAGTCTGGATACCTTCCGAGCACAGATACCGCGAATCGCACTCGTCGTCTTATTATCACGACTTCCAAACACGCCGCCTCAACATACGCTACAAGACCGGGGAAGGGGATATCCGCTTCTGTTATTCGCTCAACAATACCGCCATTGCCACGCCGAGAATTTTAATTTCGCTTCTGGAAAACAATCAGGGGCCGGACGGTTCGGTGCGTATTCCGGAAGTTCTTCAAAAATACACGGGCTTTAATTCAATAAAGCCTAAAAACCAATAAAAAGACATGCCACTTGAAGTAGCGCGCAAATTTAAAAGCCAAAAAAGACGGCTTTTTTTTAAATTGTTTTTTTGGGGGTCGTTTTTTATTATTGCTTTCGCCGTAGCCTCGGTCTATATCGTCCAGCAAACGTTTCATGTAAATAAAATAGAAATCGCCGGTAACGAGCGGGTGCAAACAAGCGACATTCAGGCCCGGGTCGCGAGTCTTCTTGAAAACAAGCCCTTCTTTTTTTGGCCGGAGGAAAATATTTTATTTTTAAGCCCCGAAAATATCGCTTCCGGCATAAAAAACCAATTTTCGGCAATAGACCGGATAAAAATAAATCGGGATTTTTTTAATAAAGACCTGCGGATAACAATAAAAGAAAAGGACGGCTGGGCGGTCTGGTGTTCGGAAAAATGTTTCTATATGGATGATGGCGGAATAATTTTTCAGCCGGCGCCTCAGTTTTTAGGCGGCCTGGTTTTTAAAATAACCGACAAGAGAGCCGAGAATTTCAAGCTTGGGGACGCGGTGATAAAAAAAGACGAGCTGGACGGGCTGAAAAGTTTTATGAATGATGCCGAAAGAAAAAACGGATTTCGGATAAAAACCGCCGACATTGTACTCGGTCCGGTATTTTGGCTATATGCCGATTCGGGCCTTAAAATCGCGCTTGATTCTGAAACCGATTTCAAAAGAGCCGCGGAAAATCTGACGCTTTTCATAAACTCAATTCCGGAAAATAAACTTAAAACCGCAGACTATGTTGATCTCCGTTTTAGCGATAAAATTTTTTACAAATCACTTCCTGTTTTCTAGGGCGTTTTGCAAAGTTTCCCTGTTTAGATATTCCAATTCCGCGCCGGAAGAAATACCCCGTCCGAGTCGGGTTATTTTGAGCTGTCTTTTTTGAGCCAAGGGTTCTATAATTTTTTCAACATAACGCGAGCTGAATTCTCCTTCCGGAGTGGCGTTTAAAGCCAGTATTATTTCTTTAATTTTACCGTCGTTTTTAACCCGATTAAAAATTTCTTTAAGCCGAAGACGATCGCGGCTTTCTTTATCAAGCGTTGACAGAAGCCCGCCTAAAATATGATACTTGCCGTCATAAACGCCGGATTTTTCCATGTTTTCCAAATCCGTGTCTTTTTCCACGACCGCTATTTTAGCGCCGTCTCTTGAAGCGTCTTTGCATATTGAACATAGGCCAATTTCCGAGTGAACCCTGAAGCAGTCGGCGCATCTGCGCGCCGTTTTTATTTCGTCCAGATAGGATTTTAAGGAATCAATCACGGAGTTGTCGGCATCCGCCAGCCAATAGGCAAAACGGGCGGCCTGTCTCTGGCCTATACCCGGAAGCATCATAAAAATTTTAGACAGCTTGTCAATAATTTGAGGTCTCATATTTCATGGTTCGCAAAATTTCCCTTGGCCAAGCTGGAAAAGCTGGTTTTATGCTGGTTGAAGTAAAGCGCCACCTGTCCCAAAGGGCCGTTTCGATGTTTTTCAATAAGAATGTCGGCTTGATTCTGGCGGTCGCTATTTTGCTTGTACTTGTCCTCGCGGTAAATAAACATGACCACATCGGCATCCTGTTCAATAGAACCCGAATCACGGAGGTCCGAAAGGCGGGGACGCGGGGGATGGCGCTGTTCAACGGCGCGCGAAAGCTGGGAAAGGGCCAAAACCGGCACATCCAGCTCCTTGGCCAGCTGTTTTAATGAGCGGGATATCTCGGTAATCTGCTGAACCATGTTATCCGACTGCACCCTCGGCTGCATAAGCTGAAGGTAATCGACAATTATCAAACCCAGACCTTTGTCGGCCTTGAGACGCCTGGCCATGGCGCGCATTTGTAAAATATTGTTTGAGGCTTCGTCATCGATAAAAATAGGCGTCTTGGACAAGTCTTCAAGAGCTGATGCGATTTTGGCAAAATCTCCGCCTTCTTCGGAAAGCCGGCCGGTTCTTAGTTTCGAGAGGTCAATATCGGCTTGAGCGACGATAAAACGATCCACCAGGTCCCTGGACGACATTTCAAGAGAAAATATACCGACCGGAATATTATGTTTTATCGCTGCGTTGCGGGCGATATCCAAAGCCAGAGAAGTTTTTCCAAGGGAGGGACGCGCCGCGAGAATTATCAGGTCCGAGGGCTGAAGCCCCGAAAGGACGTTATCCAAGTCGGGAAATCCGGTTGGAACTCCGCGAAGCACTCCCTTATTTTTATGCAGGTCGTCTATTCTTTTCCAGGCCGAGTCTAAAGAGGAGCCAACCGAAACAAAACTTTGTTTTAAAGAAGTTTGTGCGATTGAAAAAATTCTGCGTTCGGCGTCGTCAAGCAGGTTTCCGACATCGTCTTCTTCTTTGTAGCCCAAATCGTTTATGTGCTGGGAAGCCTCAAGCAGTTCGCGCATCACGCCTTTTTTGTGCACGATTTCGGCGTAGTGGCTTATGTTGGCCGCGGTCGGTATGGAATTAATCAAATCGGTGAGGTAGGATTTTCCGCCGACAGTTTCCAAAACATTTTTTTCCTGAAGGCGGTTTGAAACCGAAACCATGTCAACCGGTTCTCTTTTTTCTATAAGCTCAAGGATTGTTTCGTATATGGTCTTATTGTTTTGACGATAGAAATCTTTTGGGCGCAGATAATCCACGACTCTAAAAGCGGCATTGGTATCAAGCATCAAAGCTCCGAGGGTTGACATCTCGGCTTCAAGATTTTGAGGAGGAATGCGGGTAGCGTCTGCCATGTTGTTCTACAAATTCTATCA
The DNA here is from genome assembly GCA_964412115.1 of uncultured Candidatus Saccharibacteria bacterium. Taxonomy (GTDB): domain Bacteria; phylum Patescibacteriota; class Minisyncoccia; order HO2-45-28; family HO2-45-28; genus HO2-45-28. The sequence goes on from CAYPMM010000036.1 coordinate 4,046, forward strand.
GACCGCAAATGCCCGTCAAATCCTAAAACTGAATAAGTAGTGAATAATGTTTGGCATCTTAAAGCGTCCCTTGGATTTCCACGCCCGTATTTCACGAGATTTATATAGATTTATCAATCTTTATCAATCTTTAATAATTCATTTTTTTGACTTCTAAACTTGTTGGGCCGCTAAACCTTTGGACTTTTCAGGATTTTAATTCGGATATTTTTATAGTTATCCACAAAAAAACTTTCATTAAAGCGATGCGGGGAATAAAATTAAACAATGGCGCGAAAATTAATTCGCACAATCTCGCATAACGGCAAAGAATACTTTTCTCTGTCATATGCTTCTTCGTTGTCGGGTTATCACAAGGATTATCTTGGACAACTGATTAGGCGCAAAGAATTAACGGGAGAGTTATTGAAGAACTCGTGGTTTATCGAGAAAAGTATTTTTAATGATTTTTTGAAACAAAAAGTGGGAGACAGCCAGCCTCGCGAAAAAGGGGACACTCTATTACTCGAGGAAATACGCGAACTAAAAAATAAAATTGTAAGCATTGAATCTAAGATAGACGGTAACGGACTTTCGGCAAAACCGATTTCTAAATTGCTTCGTGTTCCAAAAATAAATTTATCAAGATTTAAAATTAAAAAACACATCGACCCCTGGGACGCCATGCTTTTGGGGGACCCTGTGCCGGAAAAACCCCGGCCCTTTTACGAGAACCTTAAACTTGGTTTTGGATTTTTAACCAGTCCCGTTTTCGTAAAATCTTTCGTGGCGATTCTGGCGTTTGCCGTTGCCGGAACTTTTGTTTTAAAAAACCCCGATCTGGCTTTGGCTAAATACGGCGAGTTTAAAAACTTCGCTTCAGTTAAAGCTTCGGAAGTCTCCGAAGCTTTAAAACTTCTAAACCGCGAGACCGAAAGTTTCGCTTTATCTTCTTTTGAAAATATAAAATCCAAAACATCGGATATTAAAAACGATCTGGCTTTAGCCGCCCGAACTTCCTTTAATCCCGAAACATATTTGGCCCAGATATCCCGGGTATCCCAAAAAACATTTTTCACTCTTTTTAAAACAGTTGCCGAATCAAATCCTCTGGAACTGGGAAGGAATCTCGGCCAAAAACTCGGCTCGTACCGGATTCCCGATTTCAAAACTCAAAATACGGCTTTAAATATTCTTGAAGGCGTAAAAAAACTTGAATCAACCGCCCTGGACATCGGGAGATACGCCGGCTCCATTTTTGCCGAAGGAACCGAAAGAGTAAAAGAAGGAATAGCCGATTCGTACCGGGGCCTGCTTGAAAGAATGGCCAAGCTGCCCCCGCCTCCGGCGGGGCAGGCCGAACCTCCGAAGGAAGACGAGGTCCCGAGCCTGTCGAAGGGCGAAACTTCTGAACAAAAAGCCTCCCGTCTGGAACAGGAACTGGCCATCCTGCGCTCCCAGGGACTTGAACCCTCAACTCCGGCCCAGCCTGCAATCATTGAAAGAATAATAGAGCGTCCCGCAACACTTGCCTCAAACCTCCTGACCAAGGAAGAACTTGACGCAGTACTTTTTGGAATCAATTCAAGAATACTGGCCGAAGTTTCGGAGTTAAAAAAAGAAATCGCCAAAAAGTCCTCGGACAACTTCGCGGCCATAGCTCTGACCAACAAGATAGACAGCCTGTCCGGGGTTACCATATCCAACGCCACGGTATCGGACTTTTCTGGCCTCGACGACGACGACATTCCAAACGACATAACCATAGCGACTTCAAAAGGGATTTCTGGCACTTCGGCTTCTTTTTCTTCAACTCTTAACGTTTCGGGCGTCTCAACTCTGGCCACAACCACCATATCTTCCCTTACCGTCACCGGAGCTTTCACCGCCTCTTCCTCCGGACTTTCTTTGGATTCTACCGGTACAACCACAGTCGCCGGCTACATTGACGTGGCCAAAGGAGCCGAATTCGGAACAAACAAATCGGTTGTCTTCC
>CAYPMM010000037.1:0-5609 GCA_964412115.1 uncultured Candidatus Saccharibacteria bacterium
CCCAAAACGACGCTCCTCCGGCAACGGGTATGTTTGTGCCCAAGTGGCTTATCATGGGAGGGCGGTTCATTTCAGGAATGGCCCAGTGGATGTTGCCGTCTTTTCCTCCGCAAGGCGAAGATGCTCTGGACATATATTGGGCGAAAAACAGATTGGCCAGAGGAACTTTTATGTCGCCTTTTTTAAACGCTTCGGCTCCGCGCACGAAATCGCATCCGAGGTCTCTATGCAGCGGAAACGGGTCGTCCTCGTATTTCATCGCGGCCGCAACTCCGCAGGAAGTCGCTTCGTTTCCCGTGCCGAAAAACGCGCTTCCGGGAATCATTCCTTGTCCGACCAAGCCCTTAATTTTTTCTTCAGCCCGCCTTGTAATCATCATTGAGCGCAAGAGAAATAAAAGTGTTTCTTCGTCTTTGGGCGTCAGTTCTCCCAGCTCTTTTTTTGTACGCCAGTACATTTGGTTTGGGCCTCGTATTTCAATGAACCTGTTTTCTAGGTCGCGGAAGTAGTCAAAATTTTTTATTTCCTCCGGAGTTATTTTAGTCGCCACCTTAAGCATCGTTTGACCCCTCTGAGTTTCTTTTCCGCCTTCAAAATAGCAAAGAAAGACGACTTGTGCAATAATGTTTTTAATGTCAAATATTTACGCGTTTTTAATTTCGCTTCTGGTCTTCATGTTTATCGTTCACGGTTTGGCTCTTGGCGGATTTTTGGGCTACGGGCTTTGGTGGCTGGATATGGCTCTTCATTTTCTGGGAGGCGTCTGGCTTGCGGTTTTAGGTTTCTGGTATTTATTCGCGTACAAAAAATACCCGCGCGATTTTTTGCCGGCCGGTCTTTTGTTTCTCGGCTTGATTTCTTTCGCGGTCTTGGGCGGAGTTTTATGGGAATTTTTTGAATTTTCGTGGGATTATTTTTTTGCCAAGCCTTATAGCGCCCAATTGGCCCAGCCGTCTTTGGAAGACACTTTGTCGGATTTGTTTTTTGATTTGGCTGGCGCTTTTGTTGCCGTTTTTTATCTTTTATATTACTATCGGATTGGATTTCGCAACTTAAATTAAAGGAGGTTTTGGGTGTCAAAAAAACGCGGAGTTTATATTCTGGGCGCGAAGCGCACGCCTTTTGGAAAATTTTTCGGCTCTCTCAAGCATGTTTCGGCGGTTGAACTTGCATCGGAAGCGATTGCCGGTTTGACGGCGCGTTTTAGTCTGGAACTTGGCTGCGGCGACATCGGAGTTGATGGAGTTGTTTTGGGTAATGTATTGTCGGCCGGTTTGGGACAGGCTCCGGCGAGAAACGCCATGCTTAAGGCCGGACTTCCGGCACATTGCCACGCGGCGGCGGTAAATAAGGTTTGCGCTTCGTCTCTTTTCGCTCTTGAAAGCGCGACCGAAAAGATTCAACTAGGCAAGGCGGGTCTGATGATTGCCGGCGGGATGGAATCAATGAGCCGAACTCCTTACCTTCTTGAACGAAGAACAAGCGTTCTCGGCCGCGCCTTCATGCAGGGATTGGACAAGGTGTCTCACCGGCCTTATGTGGACGACAGTATGATTTTTGACGGCCTGCTTAATACCATGACCGCATCGTGGAAAATTATGGGTGAATTTGCCGATGACTGCGCGAAAGTTTATAAAATATCCAGAGAAGAGCAGGAAGCATACGCTTATGAGAGTTTTATGCGTTTAAGGATTGCGAGAACGCGCGGCAAATTCAGCGAACAAATTATTCCTGTCGACAAGGTTATTTTTGACGAGTGTCCGCGTGAGCCGGACATAGGCAAAATGCGCTCTCTTAAGCCGGTATTTTCTGAAGACGGAACGACTACCGCCGCGACTTCGGCTCAGATTTCGGACGGCGCCGCTGTCTTGCTTCTCGGTGACTCTCGTTCGGCAAGGAAAATCGGGGTCGCCGCAGGGATCCGGCTGGTTGATTTTGTAACCCATTCACAGCATCCGCACTGGTATACAACAGCTCCTGTAGAGGCTATTAAAAAGATTTTACGGCGCAACAAACTTAGGGTTTCTGACGTATCTTCTTTTGAAATAAACGAGGCCTTTGCCGTTGTTCCAATTTTTACCATGCATCAGCTTGGTATTCCGCATGAAAAAGTGAATATTTGGGGAGGAGCGATTGCTATCGGCCATCCTCTTGGGGCATCGGGCGCGAGAATTGTGATGAACATCGTCCAGCAGTTGTTGGAAACAGGCGAAAGATACGGTATAGCAACCGCCTGCAACGGCGGAGGCGAAGCTGTAGCCGTTCTTATTGAAAATATAAAAAAGTAAAATTTTACCCCGTAACTGCGGGGTTTTTGTTTAATTTGCTATAATAGTTAAATGCGATTAACTTTTTACGGGGGAGCGCAGGAGGTGACAGGAGCATGCTACTTACTTGAATCCTCTTCAAATTCATCAGGACAGGCGGCCAAGATTTTGGTTGACTGCGGACTTTTTCAATGCCCCAAAGTTTGCGAAGCGCGGAGTCACGAGCCGTTTCCTTTTAATACCGCCGAAATCAAGGCCGTTTTCGTAACTCACGCCCATATTGACCACGTCGGCAGGATTCCAAAATTATTCAAGGAGGGTTTTCGCGGAAAAATTTATTCAACGCCGGCAACAAAAGAGCTTGCTAAAATAATGCTTGAAGACAATCTCCAGCTTTTAAAAAAAACGCAGAGTAAAGAAAAATATAACGGCGAATCCGAACTTCTTTTTGATGAAAACGATTTGGCGCGCGCTGCGCAAAATTGGGAGAGCGTTGAGTATCATGAAGAAAAAAACATCGGCGATTTTAAAATTCGTCTTTTGGACGCAGGGCACATTTTGGGCTCAAGCATGGTTGAAGTCGCGGGGGAGGGTAAAAAAATTGTTTTTTCGGGAGACTTGGGCAATCCGCCGACGCCCTTGTTGAATCCAAGCGAAAAAATAACCGACGCCGATTTTATGCTAATTGAATCCACTTACGGCGACAGGGTTCACGAAGACCGCAAAGAAAGAAAGTTGAAAATAGAAAGGGTTATAGAAGATGTCGTAAAGAAAAAAGGCGTTTTGATGATTCCGGCTTTTTCTTTGGAAAGAACGCAGGAACTTTTATTTGAGCTTAATGATCTGGTGGAAAAAGGCCGGGTGCCCGAAGTTCCCGTTTTTTTGGATTCGCCCTTGGCCATTCGCGCGACGGAGGTTTATCGCAAATACGAACGCTATTATAACAAGGAGGCGCGGTACATAATTTCTTCCGGCGACCAGGTTTTTAAATTCCCCATGCTGAAGTTCACTTTAACCACGGAAGAATCAAAAGTGATAAACGATGCGCCCGCGCCAAAAATTATTATTGCCGGTTCCGGAATGTCCACGGGAGGCAGGATTTTGCACCACGAGCGCAGGTATTTATCCGACCCGAATTCGGCTATTTTAATGGTGGGATATCAAGCCGCGGGTTCGCGCGGCCGCCAGATTCAAGATGGCGCCAAGTCGGTTAAAATTTTTGGCGAAGACGTTCCGGTGCGCTGTAAAGTTGAAACCATACAGGGATATTCGGCGCATCCCGACCGCGAAATGCTTTTGGACTTCGTTCAAAATTCAGCCGACACGCTTAAAAAAGTTTTTTGCATTCAGGGCGAACCTGCCGCCGTTTTGTTTTTGGTCCAGCGCATCCGAGATTATCTGGGCATTGATGCCTTGGCACCTAGATACGGCGATAGTTTTGAGCTAAAATAAAAATTATGAAACCTTCACCGCATTCGCATCTAAAATTTAAAATAGCCGTATCGGGCGCGGCCGAGACAGGGCACTGCCTGCCTGACGCTTTGGAAAAAGCAAAAGAACTTGGGCGGGAAATCGTCCGCCAAAAGGGCGTTTTGGTCAATGGAGCCACCACCGGTTTTCCTTATTGGTCGGCAATAGGCGCAAAAGAAGAAGGCGGATTTACCATCGGCCTTTCACCGGCATCCACCGAAAAAGAGCATTTGGAAAAATACAAACTGCCGGTGGATTATATGGATATGATTGTTTATACCGGCTTTGATTATTCCGGCAGGAATCTTTTATTAACTCGTTCGGCGGACGCGGTCATAGTCGGATGCGGGCGCATGGGAACGTTAAATGAATTCACAATCGCTTTTGAGGACGACAAGCCGATAGGCATTTTGACGGGCACCGGCGGCACGGCTGATATGATAGAAGAAATAGTTGAAAAATCGCACCGCCCGAACGAAAAAATAGTTTATGACCCGGACCCCAAAACTTTGGTTGAAAAAGTAATTGAGCTTATCCGCAAAGACAAAGTGATTGAAATATGAAGGATTTTTTTGATCCCCTGACTCAAGAAATGGTGTTTAGAGTTCTTTTGGCCGCGGTTTTGGGAGTTATTATCGGCTTTGAACGTTTTTATAAACACAAAGAAGCGGGTATTAGAACTCACGCGTTAGTCGCGATGGGCGCCGCTCTTTTTACGGTCATTTCCATATTTGGATTTGAGGGGGCGGGGTTTCGGGACCCGGCGCGAGTTGCCGCTCAAGTTGTGGTCGGCATCGGCTTTATCGGCGCCGGACTTATTTTTCTTAAAGAAAACGCCGTGCGGGGGCTGACAACGGCCGCCGGGGTTTGGGCCGCGGCCGCCATAGGCATGGCCTCCGGTGTGGGATTTTTTGCTCTCGCGATTTATGCCGCAATAATTACGCTTTTTCTTTTGTGGGGGGTGCGTTTGGTTGAAAAACGGCTCCCGAGACTGCCAAAAAAAGAGGAGGATGAAGATGATGACGACGATGTCTAAGTGGCGTCTATACAGAGACGGCTTGGGGACCTTGGTCGGAATGATTTTCGGCGCGGGTGTTTTTGCTCTACCCTACAGTTTTGCTCAAGCCGGCCTTTTTTGGGGTTCGGTTCATTTTTTTATCGCCATGTTTTTCATGGTCGTTTTGCACCTGATGTACGGAGAGGTGGCATATTTAACCGACGGCCAGCATAGGTTTACGGGATATGTCAGAAAATTTCTCGGACGCAAGGCGGAGTTTTTGGCTCTTTTTACCACTCTTTTCGGCTACTATGGCGCGCTTTTGGCTTACGGAATTTTGGGCGGAATATTTTTAAAAGTTTTTATGCCCCAGTTTTCCGTTACCGGCCTTACTTTGGCGTTTTTTATTGTCGCGGCCTTATTTGGTCTGTTTCGTTTTGAGCGCATAGGCACGATTAACTTTTATCTGACCATACCCATTTTCATTTTCATTTTTTACTTACTCGGACTTTCATGGCCGTCAATACGTTTTGAAAATTTTTTAGTCGGCTCGCCGCCTAATTGGTTTTTGCCCTACGGCATATGGCTTTTTTCGTTGGGCGGATTCGCGAGCCTTCCTGAAGCCCGCGACATAATGAAAGGCTCCACCCTTGCCGACTTCAGGAAAGTCATAATATGGAGTCTGGTAATATCGGCCGCGGTTTACTGGGTTTTTGTCGTATCGGTGCTCGGGGTGTCCGGCGCGTTAACATCCGAAGACGCCCTAACCGGCATTTCCGGTATTATTGGTTTTCCCGCTCTTGTCGCGGGATCGCTTATCGGGCTTATTGCGGTTTTTACCTCATATTTGGCTCTAGCCGCGGATTTAAAAAACA
>CAYPMM010000038.1:0-5240 GCA_964412115.1 uncultured Candidatus Saccharibacteria bacterium
GGCGGTTTGGCCGTCGCCTAATTTAACGCCCAAAAACTTCGGCTTGGAATCCCTCAGATTTTTAGCTGAACCCTGCGCTTTTGTATGTGCCATATTTACTTAAATTTTAGAATGATAATGAATAAAATTTAACGGTAAATATGAGCACCCCGAGCAAATTTTGTTTCGCAAAATTTGAGAGGGGCGCCATATTTAGCGAATCTTTTTTTGTTAAATTATGAGTACATTCGCGCGATGCGCTCAGTACCTGCGGCACATTCGCGCGATGTGCTCAGTGCCTACGGCATCCCGAGCAAATTTTGCAAGCAAAATTTGAGAGGGGTGCCATAAATCAACAACCAATACTATCAGTACCTGCGGCATCCCGAGCAAATTTTGTTTGCAAAATTTCATCGAGGCGCCATAATTACTTTATTATGCTATCCGAAAAGATTAACGAAGTCAAGGCGTATCTAAAAGACAACCAAAGCGACCTTCATGGCTTTGAGCTTTTTTGCCATCGCCATTATCGGGTTTGGGCTGGGCCGCCTTTCCTACATCGCGGACCGGAAACCGCCCTTAACCGTTGAAAAATTGAATTTAGGGACGGTTTCTGCTCAAACGGCCCAGTTTGTCGCCTCAAAAAACGGAACAGCCTATTATTTGCCTTCGTGTTCCGGAACGAATCGTATAAAAGAAGAAAATAAAATATGGTTTTCTTCGCGCAAGGAAGCCGAGAGTCTCGGCTACAAACCGGCCTTAAATTGCCCCGGTTTAGAGTAAAGACGGCGAATTGACCTGAACGCTCCAAGAAGGAGGCAAATCCGCTAAAAGCGCTTTTATTTCGGGGTGCCTGTCAGGCCAGCTTCCGCGTTCAAGCTTTAAAAGTATGTGCCAGCGGAATTGTCCCTTGATTTTCATTACAAAAGCCGGAAAATCGGCGTATTCAAGACGGCCTTGGGAGATTTTTTTTAAATCTTGGGCTAAAGACGAAATCCGCGCGGTAAGTTTTTCGAGGTTTGCGTCTGAAAGCGTGATTTTAATCAAATCAACCGCCGGAGGATAACCCAGTTTTTTTCGCTCTTCCAGCTCGTCTTTTTTAAATCCGGCTATGTTGCCCGATTCCACATAGCCGAATATGGGATGGCCGGGAATACGGGTTTGGATTATGAAACTTTTTTGGGCCAGCGCCCTAAGCCGCATCAAAAACCCCATTACCCGTTCATGTATTCCGTAATCCGGAATGGAAAAAAGGCCGTCTATGGACGCGACTGCGATATGCGGCAGGGGATTGCGGAAAAAATTAACAAAAATTTCAGTCGCGACCAGCATGCTCCCGGGAGTGTCGGAAAAATCGTTCCTTATCCGTTCGGCCTCCTTTATTGATTTAACCGCGTCAGAGTCAAACCTGAAAATTTTTAAATCCGGAAAAAGTTTCTTAAGCTCTTCTCCTATTTTTTCCACGCCTATGCCGTAGTTTGCCAGCTTCCAGCTTCCGCAATTCGGACAGCGCTCAATGATTTCTTCTTTTTTAAGGCAGTAATGGCAAAAGAAACTTTTTTTGGCGCTGTTTTTCGCGTCCGATTGATGTATAACCAGAGGGCTTGAGCAGTTTTGGCAGATTATCGTCTTGCCGCAATCCTGGCAAAGAGTCGTCGGATTAAATCCGCGCCGATGCCCGATTAAAACAAAAGATTCTTTGGCTGTTTTGGCTTCAGAAAGACGATTTACAAGCTCCGGACTTAAAATTTTGAATTCCCCGGGCATTTTTTTGCCGGCATCAATTATCAAATTTTCGGCCGGGGAAAGGAGTCTTCCTGCCCGCGCCAAAACGGAAGCCGGTTGTCCATCGGATAATGTCCGATGATTTGCCTCCAAGGCGAGTCTTAAGATAATGTCCCCGAAAATAAGGTTTAGACCGGTCTTTTTGGCTAGAACTTCGGCGAACACGCGCAGGTCAAAAAACGGCCGGCGCCTTGAATTGTAGTAATACTCGCTGGATTCCTCGTCAATTATCAGTGTTCCCGTATCTGGCCTCAAAAATGCAAGCAGATGCGGGGTTCCGACGACAACAATGGGACCGCCGTCAGTTTGATAAATTTTATCCAGAACAAACGCCAGCTCTTTTGCCGAAAGGTCCGGGTGCATAAGAAATGTTCTCTCCTCCAGGCCGATTTTAAGTTCGTCGTATTCCGTTTCGGCTAGACCACGCGTGGGCAAAATGACCGCGCACGACCGTCCGCGGCTCAACGTCTCGCGCAGCACGGCGCGGTAATACTTCAGGCGTTCAAAACGCTCGGCCTGATACACGCTTATTTTAAAATTTTCGTTTGATGCCGGAGTTTCCGGCTCTTTTGCTGAAAAAAAAGACATTTTTCCCAAAACTTCTTTCCTGAAAAATGTCTTGGGTATAAAAAAATTTAATATGGAAGGGGCGGAAGCGACGAAGTAGCCGGAAAGGTCGCTTGCGGCGGAGATAAAATGCCGGCTCAATAACCGTTCGGCGACAACCCGGTTTATTTTTTTAAGCGCAAACGATTTTCGTTTAACCGATTCTTTTTTGGTTTCAAGGCTTTCGGCCGAACGCACTACAGCCAAAGAGGTTTTATTTTTAAGGCCAACCTCGACTAAAGCCCCCGATTCAAGCTTTTTGGTGCTAAAATAGGTTAAGGTCTCGTTTTGGAAAAAAGCCCGGCTGACGGGAATGACTTCAATAATCCACATAAATAAAGTATAACCTTTTTATGGCCTCTTTTAACGGAAAACAAATACACATGGTCGGCATTAAAGGCGTGGGGATGACCGCTTTAGCTGAGCTTTTGGTTAGTTTGGGCGCGCATGTTTCCGGTTCCGACATTGACGAAGAATTTCACACCGACCGGGTGCTGAAGCGTTTAAACATTAAACCCTTCAATTTTAACGTCGGCAACATAACTTCAGGCGTCAATTTGCTTATTTATTCAAGCGCTTACGGCTCGGACCACCCTGAAAGAAAAATGGCCGAAAAACTCCATATTCCGCAAATGAGCTACGCGGAGGCTTTGGCCGATATTTTCAATCAAAAAATGGGGATTATGGTCGCGGGTTCTCACGGAAAAACCACGACCACGGCGCTTTTGGGACACATTATGACTGCGGCGGGACTTGACCCAACGGTTGTCGTCGGAGGAACGGTTATCGCCTGGGATTCAAACGTGAGGATAGGAAAATCCGAATGGATGATCGCCGAAGGGGACGAATATCAGGAAAAATTTTTGAACTTCAAGCCGTCGCATCTTCTAATCACCAATGTTGATTACGACCATCCTGACACGTATCCCGACAAAAAATCTTACCGTAAAGCGTTTGAAAAATTAAAATCTCAAACCAAAGAAAAAATTTTTTCTCACGAAACAGTTAAACCGCTAAATCCCGAGGCTGTAAAACCCTTCGCTTCAGACTATCTGCTTGGCGAACACAATTTGCGCAATTTGAATTTGGTTTTGGCTTTGGTCCGGGAGCTCGGCATCGGCGACGAGACAATTAAAAAAGGTTTGGGTGATTTTCGCGGAGTGCGCAGGCGCGCGGAAATTTATTTTAATAAAAACGGCCTTATCATTATGGACGATTACGCCCATCATCCGGCCGAGATTTCGGCGACACTCAAAGCCGTCAAAGAGCATTGGCCGGATTACCAAATAACCGTCATTTTCCAGCCGCACACGTTTTCCAGAACCAAGGCCCTTCTTTCCGAATTTGCCCGCGCATTCGCGTACGCGGATAAAATATATCTCGCGCCGACTTACTCGTCGGCAAGAGAGCCAAAAGAAGAAAACGCCGGCATAGACAAGATTCTTTACGATAAGTTGTCTAAATGCAGTAAATATTGCCGATCGGGAGTTCCCCGGGAAAAAGAGCTTATTTTAAACAGGGCCGAAAAACAAATCTTTATAACAATGGGCGCCGGAGATTTATGGCAAACGGCTAAAAAATTAGCCAATTTAGCCGATTCTAAGTATAAATAGATTAATCTTTATTAACCTTTAATAACCTCTCGCGGCCTGAAAAATAGCCGCGTTTTTGATATTTGCTCAGTATATAAAAGTTTTTAGGCATTAGACTCCCGCAAATCGTAGTCGGGGTGTTTTTAAATTTTTAGAAGTTATCCACAAAAAATGGCCCTGAATTTTTTCTTTTAAGGTGCCGCGAGATTAGAATAAAGGTATGTCTTGTCGTGTCGAGATTGTGATGAGGTTTTATCTCGCCCGGACGATTTTTGTTGCAAATGAATTATTTATTTAATCCCGAAGAAGAAAAAGACTTTTTGCCGCTAAAAGAAGCGGCTAGAATTTCCGGCTATGCCAAAGACTATATCGGCTGGCTTTGCCGTAAGAAAAAAATAACCGCGAGATTCGTTGGCCGGGAATGGTTTGTTGCCTCATCCTCGCTTGCTAGGTATAAAGAAGAGACCGCGGTCAAAAGAGCGGAAAAGATGAGGCTGGAAACTTCCAGACGAGATCCGTGGGACGAGATTCTTTTAGGCAAAGGTGTAGCCGGAAAATCAAGAGAGGAAAATTCAGCAAACTTAAAACTGTTTTTGAATCCGACTTTTTATTCGGCGCGTTTTGCCGCTGTTTATGTTTTGATCGGATTTTTGGTTGGTGCCTTTTTAACTTTTCAGAATTCAAACATCGTTGACGCTAAATACCGGATTCTTAAAATTTCCGCCGAAAATACCGCCCACCGCATAGCCAGCGAAGCGGCAGCAACAAAAGTTCGTGCCGGCAAATTCGCTTTATCCGTTTCCGAAAACATCGGCCGGAATTTTGAACTTGTAAAAAACAATCTTTATTCGGGAGCAAAAGAAACGTCTTTTGCCGCAAATAATTTTTTTAAAACTTTCACACTAAACGCGCTGAAGTCTTTCAAAACGATAGAACTTCGTAAACTGGTAATAAAAAGGCCTCCAAATATTAATTTAAGCGCTTTATCGAATTTTGACTTATTAACCATCGGACAAAAAACCAGAGCCGTCTTCAGTTTTGAAGTTTTTGAGGAAACCTCTTTTGGTCTTGGAAAATATACCGGCTACCTCTTCTCCAAAGCCTTTGAAAGAGTTAAAGAAGGAATAGCCGATTCGTACCAGGGCCTGCTTGAAAGAATGGCCAGGCTGCCCGAAGCTCCGCCCTCCACAACGCCGGACGTTTTCCCGGGCGAAGAAACCTCTGAACAAAAAGCCTCCCGTCTTGAACAGGAACTGGCCATCCTGCGTTCCCAGGGAC
>CAYPMM010000039.1:0-235 GCA_964412115.1 uncultured Candidatus Saccharibacteria bacterium
TTTCAAGGCGTGGCCCCGTATTCTCGGCCTCTAATTATAAGTATATATCAAATTGTGTGTTATTTTCCCGCGCAAGGCGGAGGCGGTAGCCCTTCGCGCCGCTCAGGATCTTCGCTACGCTTCGAGATTCGAACTCACGATGGGGGCGGAGGCGGTAGGATTCGAACCTACGGTACCCTTGCGGATACTCCGGTTTTCAAGACCGGTGCCTTCAACCGCTCAGCCACGTCTCCCT
>CAYPMM010000039.1:245-4973 GCA_964412115.1 uncultured Candidatus Saccharibacteria bacterium
TATCTCACACGGTCTTTTGTAAACTTGTTTTTTGCAAATTGCGCAGTTGGTGTTCGGATTTCTTCTGTATTGCTCAATCACTTAACCAGTATACCACAAAGGAGTTGCGCGGTCTATTGAAGCAGTAATTTTTGAAGTTCTGCGGGAAGATTATTTTGGACGCCCTGCGTTTGGTTTAATGTTCCCAACAACCCTTGATATAAATTCAAAACGCCGTTGAGATAGGGCTGTATCTGCCAGAAGCCAAGGGCGGTCAGGGCAATGATAACGACCCATTTTGCAGTTTTCAAGACCCTTTGCCAAAAAATACGGCGCTCCATTTTCTGTACCACCTCAAGCGTCTTTTTTGAGAGCTCAATATTTTCCAAAATAAGTTTCTTTGTTTCGTCGTCCATCTGTTTATTTCAATGCCTATCCCGACTTTTTTCAGACGGCGTCTTTATTTAAACCACTCTTTAAAATTTGCCGGCCATCCGCGAAGCAAAAGCAGCGCCAAAGGCGCGCCCCAGTTGGCCCAGCGCTCGACAAAGTCCCAGACCGGTTCTCCGACAATCGGCCGGATGAGCGCGGTCCAGAATCCCCAAAACGCCATCCAGAGGAGCGCTACTCGGACCGGTTTTATTAAAATTAAAATCGCAAGTACCACATCTAATATGCCGACTAAAAACAATAATTGGGCGGCAGTCTCGGCGTTTGAAATCCCAAAAATGGAAAACCAGCCGATCCATTGCTGTTTTCCTTGCAGAGCGAATACGCCATGCCCCAAAAACTCCCCGGCCACCGCCACTCTCAAAACCCACTCAACGGCTTTATGATTCATTTTATTTTTTGCTAATTTTTAATCTCTTTATTTTACCACACCGGACGCTTGACAAGAAATCGGTAGCGGTATATTTTAAATTTGGTTTGTTTTTTAATTTAATGAGGAGGGGGCGCGATGCTGAATTTCAAAGGAGTATATACCGGCTTTTCTCCCGTTTTTCACTCTCTAACCGGCCTTGGCGAGATTGAAATTACCATCGGCGACGAAACGATTAAAGTTCGTTTGGCCACAGGCCGCGGGATTGAAGAGCTTGAGCTTAAGGTTGGCGATTTTAAACCAGCCGATGCGGATAAATTTAACGACCTTGTTCAGACAAACGAAGAGTATGCCGGCAGGGTGGTTGTTTTCCGGCACGACTCCGGCTATCCGATTTTGTTTTTCCTAAAAGACCCCACTGATGAAGAATGCGCCCTTATAGTTCTTGCGGGCAGTGTTGTTGACGAGTCCGGACCGACCATGCTTTGCAATGCTTCGCAGGTTGAAAAAGGCTCTTTGGACCGGCTTTTAAACATTGTTGAAATAGAGGCTTTAAGGGGAGTGACACCGAGACTTCGCAACAACGGCTTGTCCGAAGAAGAATATTTGAAATCCGAAGAAGACGGAGAAGACGAAAAAGATCCGGAAGAAGATTAGTTTTATAAAATAAAGTCCCCGATAATTATCGGGGTATTTTTTTGTTTTATGCTTATTGCGAAAATACCTGTTAAAATATAGAATAAGCGGGAATCGGAGGCGTGCCGGAGTGGTTTAACGGAACGGTTTGTCCCGAAAAATAACGAGTGAAGCGAGTATATTTTTCGAGGATCCCGTCGGCAAAGCGGAGGGGTGCCGGAGTGGTTTAACGGAACGGTTTGCTAAACCGTGGAGGTGTAAAAAGCCTCTCGTGGGTTCAAATCCCACCCCCTCCGCTTTGCTTGCGGGACTAAACCGTCGGGGCTAAAAAGCCCCACAGAGGTTCGAATCTCGAAGCGCAGCTAAGATCCTGAGCAGGGCGAAGGGCTCTCGCCTCCGCAGGATTGAGCGCCTGTTTGATAGACTGCCTCCGTTTAGGCGAGCCAGCGACCGTGTCGCCCAGATTAATTTGACTTTTTTCAAAAAATAAAATTAAATACATTCATGGCAAAATCAATCATAAAACGCCCCGATGGAACGCATATTGAGATAAGCGGCACGCCGGAAGAAATAAAAAATATTCTTACGGTATATTCCAATAGTAGCTGGCAGCATCCGAAGGACGATTCCGCTGAGGGAAATCGGAATCGTGACAAAAAGAAAAAAGGTGTCGAACCCACATCCTCAGAAGATGTTGTAATTCAAATTGTTAAGGAAATAAGAGACGGGGATCAATCAGAAAAAATTGAATCGAATATCTTAGAGCAATCTAGTCAGGTTGATAGAGTTTTATTACCGCTATATATCGCAAAAAAGAATATCGGAGAAGTAAAAATGACATCAGGAGATATATATCAAATATTGCGACAGTTGGGAGTAAAGATGTCTATTCCTAATATTTCTAGAACCTTGAGTAAGGCAGGGTCAAAGTATGTTATTCCGCACAATAGACGGAAAAGAGGCGAAAGCGGACAATACACAATAGGGTTGAGGGGCGAGAAATATATCACATCGTTGTTGGAATAATAAATAATGGAGGAGCGCAAAAAACTCATTCAGACCCTAGTTGAAAAAGGGGCCACTCAAGTTGAACACGGAGTGGCTCTTTTGTGGTTTTACAAGATTAAACAGGAATACGACGAGCGCACAGCAGCTGAATTGGCGCAAGACTTGTTTGATGACGGGTTTTCTAGGCCCAACGTCAGTCGTTTTGCGCAAGCATTGCGTAAAGACAGGCGCACCATAAAAGGCGACGGCAAGGATTCTCTTAGGATTAATCCCCGATTTTTTGGAGACTTGACGAAAAAATATGCCTTAATAGTTGACTATGTTCAAACAAATGCCTCTTCTTCGGTTATACCACTAAATTTTGTCTATAACGCAAAAATTCATGTTCAACAAATGGTAAAACAAATTAATGGTTGTTACGACAAAGGGTTTTACGATGCGTCGGCCGTGATTTTGCGCCGCCTATTAGAGTCTCTAATCATTGAGATATATATCGACAAGAAACAAGCATCAAAAATCAAAAACGACACAGTTTTTAAATCTTTGGATAAATTGATAACAACAGTCACGAATGACCCGGACGTAAGTTTGAGCAGAAGTGCGCCAAAGAGTATACAGTTGATAAAAGATATCGGCGACAACGCAGCACACAGCAGAAGCTATATAACACCAAGGGAAGATATTGATGATAATAAGTTGAAAATTCGTAGAATTATATCAGAGCTTATTCAGATGTTGGTCTAAAATGGATCGACCGACCCCCATCAAATCACGCTCTGGAAAAGAGCGCTAAAAAGCCTTAAGATACCTCATGTCGGGTAGTTCTAGGCCGACCCACACCGCATTGAAAATTTTGCCATCCCGCAAAACCGCACTAAAAAATTCCCGTGATAATTCCCATGAATTATCACGGGAATTTTATTTGTGTTAAAATTTGAGTATGCTAGAAAGAAAATATGAAATTTCCAAAAGATTTTAAAAATAAAATTATCTGCGGCAACGCTGTGGATATAATGAGGCAAATACCGGATGGCTCGGTGCATTTAGTGATTACCTCGCCTCCCTACAATCTAAAAAATTCTACCGGCAACGGAATGAAAGATGGTCGTGGCGGGAAATGGGCAAATGCTGCCTTGCAAAAAGGATATTCGCACCATGACGATTGTATGCCTCACGACGAATATGTGAAATGGCAAAGAGATTGTTTAACTGAAATGATGAGGATTATTCCGGAGGACGGCGCGATTTTCTACAATCATAAATGGCGCGTGCAGGGCGGCTTATTGCAAGACCGCCAAGACATTGTGGGTGGTTTTCCAGTGCGCCAAGTTATTATTTGGCGCAGGAAGGGCGGCCTTAACTTTAACCTCGGGTATTTTTTACCAACCTACGAAGTTGTTTATTTAATAGCGAAGTCGAAATTTCGACTTGTGGAGAAGGCAAATGCTTACGGCGATATTTGGGAATTTACACAGGAAATGAACAATGACCATCCGGCCGCCTTTCCAGTTAGTCTAATTGACAGGATTGTTTCTGCTACGGATGCAAAAACAATTTTGGACCCGTTTATGGGCTCCGGCACAACAGCAATTTCTGCGCTAAACTTCGGACGGGATTATATCGAGATTGACATTTCACCGGAGTATTGCGAAATGGCGCGAAAGAGAATAAACAAACATAAACCTCAAATTAAAATTTGGTAATATTATGACGAAGAATAAACCCAAAACTTATACAAAGCCGGAATTGATAGCCAAGCTCAAGGAAATTTCCGAAATGGGCTGGATTGCGAACGCACGACGAGGAAACGCTGGAGGTGTTGGCAATACACTTGAAGATTTACTCGGTATTGTCGAAAACAATTTACCCATACCGAATGCATCAGAATGGGAATTGAAAGCGCAACGGCTCAATTCAACTTCACTTACAACCCTTTTTCACATTGAGCCATCGCCGCGCGCGATCCGGTTTGTTTCACAAGTGTTTTTGCCAAAATACGGCTGGGCGCACCAAGAGAATGGCAAGAAATATCCGAAAGGAGAAATGAGCTTCCGGCAAACGATACATGGCCAATCGCGAAGCGACCGCGGCTTTATGGTTGTGATTGACCGTAAGGAAAAGAAGATTTTGATTTCGTTTGGCGCCGGAAGCGTTGATATTCGGCACAAGAAATGGCTTGAGTCAGTCAAAAAGCGCGTTGGTGTTAAAGAGCTCAACCCGCAACCATACTGGGGCTTTGACGACTTGGAACACAAGGCGGGAACGAAACTACTCAACACTTTTTA
>CAYPMM010000040.1:0-4530 GCA_964412115.1 uncultured Candidatus Saccharibacteria bacterium
GCACCAGCTGGTTTCTGGCGTTGAGATACAAAGCAATGAAGTGCTCTTTTTTGTTGTTGCGCAGATCGGTCAATTGAGCCACGACATCTTTGGGAGTAACGATGGTCGGCAAATTTGTGTCGTTCACTTCCAGTGCTCGCCTTGCCAGCTCAAAAGCCGCGAGAAGCGTTGTCGCTTTGGCGGAATCAATGCCGCCTATTTTTACCAAGTCCTGATAAGTCATCTGCAAAAGTCGCTTCTTGGAATGCTTGGTTAAAATCTGTGAGGCGATTTCAATGACATTTTTTCCGGCCTTGCCGGTCCGCAAAAGAATAGCCAAAAGCTCCGAGTCCTTTAGATTCTCAGCTCCTTTCGCTACGAGCTTCTCTCGCGGCCTGTCTACTTTTGGTAAATCTTTAATTTTAATATCCCCCTTACTTTCCCACATTTTTGGCCTGATTTCAACCTAAAATCCCCGCCTCCGGCGCGCGCCGGAGGCGGGGGGCGTTTTGCGGCACAAAACCCAAACACCTAAACGGGCGCGCCCGTTTAGGTGTTACCGACATTCTAACATTCTGCAGAATGTTAGAATGTCATTTGAAGGTTCTCATGAACCTGAGAAAGGATCTGCCGTACGGGGAAAGCGAGTGTGTCACCCTGCGGCCGCTATATTTTTTATTCAAAAGTCCGGCGTGAACCAGTGAGCGGGTGTGCTGAGAAATGGTTTTAAAATTTGCTTCAAGCTCGTCGGCAATATCCTCAAGCGCAATCCCATCATTTCTTTGCACGGCAAGCAGAATATCAATGCGCCGATGATTCGCAGCCCCTTTAAAATATCTCTCTAATTGTTTTGATGTTTTCATATACCCCCCATTATACAACATTCTAACATTCTGCAGAATGTTAGAATGTTGTAGGGTTAGGTTTATTTTTTGCTCTTTCGGAAACATCCGAGCATGTGATCGTCCACCATGCCCGTTGCCTGCATGTGGGCATAAAGCGTTGTGGGTCCGAGAAATTTGAATCCCCTCTTTTTTAGATCATCCGCCCAGCAGACGGCCTCTTTGCTTGTGGATTTAAAATCTTTTTCGGTTCGTATTTTATTGATTATCGGGCGGTCTTGGACAAAGCCCCACATGTATTTTGAAAACGCGCCGAATTCCGACTTAACCTCAAGAAATCTGCGGGCATTGTTGATGGCGGCCTCTATTTTCATTTTGTTTCTTACGATGCCTTTGTCTTTCATCAAACGGCTGAAATCCTTTTTGCCGAAACGCGCCACCTTTTTTGGGTCAAAACCGGCAAAGGCTTTTTCAAAATTTTTTCGTTTATTTAAAATTGTCCTCCAGCTTAGGCCCGCCTGAAAACTTTCAAGACACAAAAATTCAAATATTTTTTTGTCATTATGAAGAGGCGTACCCCACTCTTTGTCGTGGTATCCGGTCATCAGCTCGTCGGCACCCTGCACCCACGAACAGCGCTGAATTTTGTCAGTCGTTTTCATAAAATTTATTTAATTAAAGCGCGTTATTGCCGATAACTCAAGGCGCCGTTATGTATGCAGTTTCTTGGCTCCGAATGTTAAAAGATGTCCGAAGGGCGACAATTGAGGAAGAGCGGGTACCAGCACAGGGCATTTACGCCTTCAAGTAAGCAAGCGCCCGTTGAATGATTTGGGGTAATTAAATGCGGCGGGGTTGGCTTGTTAATCTTTTGCTTTTTTCTAACAGACCCTCGGCAATCATATTCATCAGGGGTTCATAATCATTATGGTCGTCTATTTGAGCAAGGGCATTAAAATATGCTTCTTTATTTTCTCGTTCAATTTGGGCGGAAAGACCCCAAAAGCTATAACGCTGTAATATGAGGTTGGTCATCAAACGCGCGGTTCTTCCGTTTCCGTCAACGAACGGGTGGATCCACACAATTTTATGATGGACAAAAGCCGCCGCATTGATGAGTTTAATAAACTCGTCCAGATAAACCTTTTTGTTTTTTGAGGAGAGTTTCAAGGGGTCAATTTGTCTCAAAATCTCTTTCAAGTCGCGGTCTAATTGAAGTAAATGCTCTCTGACTTTTAGATGGTGCGGGGGCAAATGACTTGAATGCCAGATTTCTACTTCTTCTTGCCTCGGTTTGCCCGCCATTTCTTGCCACCAATTTTTGTAGATTTCTTTGTGAACATCATAAATTATCCCGACGTCAATCGGTTTTCTTGTTTTTGCGTATTTTCTTACAAAACGAGCCGCACGGATTGTGCCGACCGCGTCCATAAGTTGTTTTTCTTTTTCGTCGCGCGGTCTACCCAGAGTAAACATGGCTTGATAAGCGACTTATTTTATTGTCTTTGCCAGCTCGTCAAACTTTTTTCTATCTAAACCGTTTCCTTCAAGGGTCGCGGAATAATATGCGTGTTCAACATCCCACGCTTTTTCAATGTCGTTTTTTTGTTTAGAAGATAGTTTTTTCCACTCTTTAGCTGTTTGCTGCTTTGCGCGCGCCAGTTCGTCAATTTTGGACTTCATTTTTGGTGTCATAGTGTCTTTATTTAATTATAGAATAGTTTGCGTGTTGAGTTATACACACATCGCAATGCGATATGTTTATCAAAAATAACGGCTTTCGTCAAGCCCACTACAAAAAAGAGGCGGTTTCTTGCCTCCGTTTGTCCAACCTTGCTCCCGAATTAAAACCTTCGCAAACTTTTGAAATCATTTTGCCAAATCTGATACACAAATCCAATCGGGGTGACATGTGTAAACTGAACAACGCGTTGTACATGAAAAAGTTTAAAGCTAAAATATAAATATGCTCCGGAATGAATACGGATTTTTTAAAATATTTGTCATGATAATAACTGTTCTCGCGATCGCAGGTAGTGGCGTCGTCTTATATAACCAAAAATCGGTACAACCCACTCTACCGACCAAAGCAACTTCGGAGGACGCTGCCTTACAAATGAGTTCCTCTATCCCCGAACAGCGGACAGAGCAAAAAATTCAAACTCCAGAAAAATATCCGCCCGCGGAACCGGAAAAAAATCTTCAAGAAGCCGGTTCGGAAAAAAACCAGAAGACAATCAGCGCAACCACATCCGGTAAACCCAATCTGCTTAATCAGGTGTTTAATCGCGGCGAGTGCCACGGATCGGGTCTGAGCGCCTACACTGCCGCGCCCATGCGCCCGGCGGATATTGCTTTGGTTGTGCCGCTTGGACTCATGGTGGGCGGCCACGTGACGCCAGTAGATCATCAATATTTTTATCCGACGGGGTGGCGAAAGGGAGCTGCCGAGGTTCCAATCTTCGCACCCGCGGATGGCACTATCGTGAGTGTCACGCGATATGCCTCGGGTAATAACATAGAAGGACTGGCTTCACGCGATGGCTATGATATTATCATCGAGCATTCGTGCACTTTTTATTCTAAGCTCGGTCTTCTCACGGGAATTTCCGATGAGGTGGCGAAAAAGCTTGGTCCGATTGAGCGTGGGAGAGAAAAGCACACCGGTATTTCGATCAGGGCCGGTGAAGAAATAGCGCGAGTGGGCGGGCAGAGCCTGGACTTTTTTACATTTGACATCAATACCCCTCCAAAACAATGGATCATTCCCGAACATTATAACGACAGCGAGGGAGTAAAAAGATTTATCACGGATGCATTTTTATATTTTACGGAGCCGTTGAAGAGTGAATTGCTTGCCAAAAACCCGCGAACTGTTGAGCCTAGAGGCGGTCGGTTTGATTACGATAGCGATGGGAAGTTGGTGGGCACATGGTTCCTAAAAGGAAGTGGAGGATATACCGGCAATGACCCCACCGTTCAAGGCTATTGGAGAGGTCATCTGGTGTTTGCATACAACGAAATTGATCCTTCGAGTATTGAAATTTCGATTGGTAGTTGGGCTGGAACTACTAACGGTTCTCAATTTGCGGTCAGAAATAACGCGCCGGATCCAAAAGAAGTAAGTGTTGCGAGCGGCATGATTAAATATGAATTAACCCACGCCTCCTTTACGACCTTGGATGGCAAAGGGTGGGATCAAGAAGCGTATGTTGGGCCGGTACGCCGTGTACCAAGTAGAGATAATGCCGGTGTGATTCTTGTTCAAATGATAAGCGATCGTCTCGTCAAGGTGGAAAAATTTCCGGGAAAAACAACAGGAGAAGTGACCGGCTTTAGCTCCGCAGCAGAGATTTATGAACGATAGCACTCCCAAACAAGCTCGTGGAATAAAGAGAAAAGCAGAGCTTTTGGCTTTATTCATCCTATCTGGCTCCCGAAGTAAAACCTTCGCCTTAACAGGGCGCAGCTCTTCCGGGACAGCTTTTTATAAATAGAAATCGCCCCAGAGCTCCGCAGGTAGGATTCGCCTCTTCTTTCAGTCGAGACGCTGAATTTTTATAGTCGCCAAAGCTTCTTAAAAATTCGCGCCTTCGGTTCGAATCCGCAGATACAAAAAATAAAAACAGATGGCATGAAGTCATCTGTTTTTATTTTGGCTCCGCACTGTGAACAGCGTTAGAACGATAATTCAGCAACATAATGGCTA
>CAYPMM010000041.1:0-4457 GCA_964412115.1 uncultured Candidatus Saccharibacteria bacterium
ACACTATGTTCTTATGTGAGTGCCAGCTCTTCCAGCCACCAAAACGCTGGCTAATTTAATTATAAAATAGGGCGGGGAAAACACAAGACCGTCGTCCCGCCTTTGGCGGGACTCCCTAGAAACCTCTCGGTTTCTAGCGCCCCGCAGCTGCGGGGCTGTTTTCCTCCACGGGGAAACTTCCGTTTCCCCGACCCCCTTCCCAGATTCGACCCCAACAGCACAAAACAAAATAATCCCGAAGCGGGATTATTTTGTTTTGTGCCAGCGAGAGGAGTCGAACCTCTGTCTAAGGCTTATGAGTCCCTCGTTCTAACCGTTGAACTACGCTGGCGTTTATATATTTTACAACGAAATTTGCAAAAATCAAAGAATCGGCTTATAATATTAAA
The DNA here is from genome assembly GCA_964412115.1 of uncultured Candidatus Saccharibacteria bacterium. Classification (GTDB taxonomy): domain Bacteria; phylum Patescibacteriota; class Minisyncoccia; order HO2-45-28; family HO2-45-28; genus HO2-45-28. The sequence goes on from CAYPMM010000041.1 coordinate 390, forward strand.
CATTGCGGGGAAGTGTACCAGTTGCACATCAGGCTCATAACCTGAAGGTAGTGGGTGCAATTCCCACCCCCGCTACTCGCAAAAGAAAAGTCCGGTCTTGTGCCGGATTTTTCTTTTGCGTATTCAGCCGAGGTGGTGGGAATTGCACGGCTGCCTTAATGGCAGCCGCGGCTTTTTGTGAGCGAAGCTAACAAAAAGAATTCCCACAAGGTGGCGGGAATTGCACGGCTGCCAATTTTTATCTATGGGCCTCAAGTATCCGCCCAGCTTCAAAAAGAGCGTTTTCACCAAACCACGAAGCGATTAACTGGACGCCTACAGGCAATTTTACACCCTCGCGTTCAACCGAGCCGAACGGCAAAGATATGGCCGGAACACCGGCAAGATTAACCGGCACCAAAAATATATCTTCAAGATACATCGAAAGCGGGTCATTTATTTTTTCTCCTAATTTAAACGCTGGTCCTGGCGATGTCGGGCCGAGCAAAACGTCTACTTCTTTAAAAACATTTTCAAAATCTTTTTTAATAAGCGCGCGGACTTTGGAGGCCCTTCCGTAATAGGCGTCGTAATATCCGGCCGATAAAACATAGGTTCCCAAAATCATTCTGCGCCTGACCTCTTTTCCGAATCCGGCGGCGCGCGTCTCAATATATTCCGAAATTAAATCTTTGGCTTTTTTACGAAGCCCGTAGCGAACTCCGTCAAAACGAGCGAGATTGGCCGAAACCTCCGCAGGGACAATTATATAGTAAGCGGCCAGAGCATAGGGGGCGTGAGGCAGAGAAACTTCCTTGACTTCATGCCCGAGACCTTTTACAGTTTCAATCGCGCGATTTACAATTCCCAAAACATCTTTATCTATACCCTCGCCGAGGAATTCTTTAGGAACGCCTATTTTTAATTTTGAGCTGTTATTTTGCATTTTTCGCTTTGCGCTTTGCGCTTCATAGTCAACAGATGTTGAATCTTTAACATCTTTCCCTTTAATCACATCAAAAATCAATTCGGCGTCTTCAACCGTTTTCGTAATCGGCCCTATTTGATCCAGCGACGAAGCCATGGCGATAAGGCCCGAACGTGAAACCGCGCCATAAGTGGGCTTCAGCCCCACAACTCCGCAAAAACCCGCCGGCTGCCTTATTGAACCGCCGGTATCGGAACCTAAAGCGGCCAAAGCCGTGTTGGACGCGACTGCCGCGGCCGAACCTCCGGAAGAACCGCCGGGCACGCGGGATTCGTCATACGGATTTTTTGTCGGGCCGAATGCCGAATTTTCGGTGGAAGAACCCATCGCGAACTCATCCATATTAGTACGGCCAAGAATTACGGCACCTGCGTCTTTTAACTTTTTGACGATATGCGCGTCGTAAGAGGCGGTGTAATTTTCGAGCATTTTGGAACCTGCCGAGCAAGTTTTGCCCTTTATCAAAATGTTGTCTTTAACGGCGATCGGGATGCCCTCAAGCGCTTTCGGTTCTTCGCCTCGCGCCAAATGCTCGTCAATTTTTTCCGCATCCGCAAACGCGTCTTGAAATGTTTCAAGATACGCGTTTAGGTTTTTGTTTTTTGCCTTAATTTCCTCTTGATAAATCGCAACCAGCTCCCTAGAGGAAACCTCGCCTTTATGCAAAAGGTCTTTTGCTCCCGCAATTGTCAGTTCGCTCAAATTAATCTTAGTCATTTATCCAGAATTTTTTTTACTTTAATGAAACCGCGCTCGGTTTCGGGAGCGGCCTCAATCAAAGGCGCGGGGTTGAAATTTTCTTTCGGCGGTTCGTCTTTTCTAAAATTGTTTATATGAAAAACGTGGCTCTCCTCTTTAACGCCGTCTACATCCACTTCTTTCAGTTTTTCTATATAACCCAAAATTGACTCCAGCTCCCCTGCCAGTTCTTTTTCCTCTTTGGCATCCAGTTTGATACGGGCCAGCTCCGCTGTTTTTTTTACGTCACCAGGCGAAATCATAGCATTTTTAAAAACTCTTTTTCATTTATAATTTTAACTCCCAGTTTACGCGCTTTATCATATTTTGAGCCCGGTTCTGACCCCACGACCACAAAATCCGTTTCTTTGGATACGTTTTCCGAAACCTTTCCGCCAAGCTCGCGGATTTTTGTTTTAGCGTCGTCTCTCGATGTTGATTCAAGTGTTCCTGTCAGCACGAAACTCTTTCCTTCCAGCTTGCCTTTTGGCCTTTTTTTGGGATTTATGATTTTAACATGTTTTAAAAGCCGCGCCAAAAAATCTTTGTTCCTTTCCTCGCGAAACCATAGATAAACGCTTTCGGAAACGACCGCCCCGATATTGGGTATGGCCTCCAATTCTTCTTTCCCGGCTTTTTGCAGTTTTTCAATTGAACCAAAATGTTCCGACAAATCAATCGCTGTTTCCTCCCCCACATGCAAAATACCAAGCCCCAGAATAAATCTGGTCAAACTGATTTCGCGTTTTGAATTTATGGCTTTAATTATATTTTCGGCCGATTTTTCACCAAACCGTTCCAAGGGCCGTATGTCGCCCTCTTTTAATTCAAAAATATCGGCGGCGTCCCGTATCAAACCCTTATCCAAAAAAGCGTCTATTATTTTGGGACCAAGCCCATCAATGTCAAAAGCGCCCTTTGAGACAAAATGATACATGGATTCGCGATGGCGGGCGGGACATTTTGCATTTACGCACCTTAAAATAACCCCGTCTTGTTTTAATTCGCGCCCGCACACCGGGCAGAATTTCGGCATGTGAAATTCTTTGGCGTTTTTGGGCCTCAAATCTTTAATAGATTTTTTAATATCCGGAATAACGTCTCCAGCCCTTCCGACTATCACCGTATCGCCTATTCGCACATCCAATCTTTTTATTTCGTCGGCATTATGAAGCGTCGCCCGGCTTACCGTAACTCCCGCTATTTCAACCGGTTCCAAAACGGCGACCGGCGTCAAAGCGCCCGTTCGGCCAACCTGAACAATGATGTCTTTAACAATGGTTGTGGCCTCCTTCGGCGCGAATTTAAAAGCGACCGCGCCTCTCGGGGCTTTGCCGACAACACCTAAACGCTGGAACAAAGCGTTGTCATTCACGCTTACGACAATTCCGTCTGTTTCGTATTCAAATTTTTCCCGTTCGTGTGAAATTTTTTCATGAAAACCAAGAAGCTGGTCTATGTTTTTAAAAACCCGCGCGGTTTTATCCGTTTTGAATCCGAGCGCCGACAAAATTTCGTGTTCCTCGGAATGTTTCGCCTGCCCAAAGTCAGCCAGCAAATCATAGGCGTGAAAATCCAACCGGCGCGCGCGGGTTACGGCCGGGTCAAGCTGGCGGATGGAGCCCGCGGCCAGATTTCTGGGATTGGCGAAAATTTGCCTGCCGGCTTTTTTCTGTTCGGCGTTTATTTTTTCAAAATCTTTTTTGGTTATTATTATCTCGCCCCTTACTTCCACCGAACCGCGCTCAATAAGTTTTTCCGCCTTGTTTTTAAATTTTTCCGGCATCTTGCCGTGCAATTCAAGCCTTAACGGGACGGCCTCAACGGTTTTTATGTTATTGGTTACGTCTTCGCCGACTCGCCCGTCGCCGCGGGTCGCAGCGCCATGCAACACTCCGTTTTGATAAACCAGGCTCATGGCCAGCCCGTCAAATTTAAGTTCGGCAAAAAGTTCGGCTTTGCTCATGAACGGCTCAATTTTTGAATTTCTCACCGTCCAATCTTCAACCTCTTCGGCGGTAAAAACATCTTCAAGAGAAAGCATTGGAACTTTATGTGTGATTTTTTTAAACTCTTTCAGAGCCCGTCCGCCAACCCTTTGGGTCGGAGAGTCCGGCGTAATTAAATCCGGGAACTCGTCTTCCAGTTTTTTTAATTCATGCTTAAGCGAATCAAGCGCCGAATCGGAAATTTCTGGCGCGTCCCGCACATGATAAAGATAACGATGATGGTTTATCGTTTTTTTAAGTTTTTCTATTCTTTGCCGCGCTTCGATTTTGTCCATTACTCTTTATTCTACTACAACTGCCGCAAAATTCATTTTTTCCGTCTTTGAAGATTCGGTTGTGAATGGCTCGGGGCAA
>CAYPMM010000042.1:0-3825 GCA_964412115.1 uncultured Candidatus Saccharibacteria bacterium
CAACTGGTGTCGGTCTTAAGTTTTGTCGGTGTTGTCGGTTTGGGAGTGCTGGGCATTTTCGTAATTGAAATGTCGCGCCGGCTTCATCGCGTTTTTCCCGAACACCATCATCGTCTTTTGGGCCCAAGAATGTGGCTTTATTGGCTTTTACTCGTCGGTCTTGTGGCCGGGGTCATTTTGGAAATTTGGAGTTAGTTATAAAATATAAAAATGGGAAAAAGAAATTTTCAGGGCAAATATAAAATGGGTCCTAAGCTCTCGCGGCACGCCGAGGCCGAATTCGGTCCGGGCAAAACGGATATAATTTTCTGTCCGGAGGGCCCCGAGGTTTATTACTACAAGTCGTGGCATCATAATTTGCGCGATTATCCGTATCTTAAAGAAACGAAGCCGGTTTATTTTAAATTGTGCACGTTTCATCAGATGAAAAAGAACCGCCAGTGGGAGGGCGAGATTAGAATTTCTGGTGTTCCCGAAAAATATAGCGCGCAGGTTTTGCAAACTGCCGAAAATGTTTCGCAAGAAGCTTATCGCCGCGATCCGATGGACAGGATTTTAAGTATCAAACAAACCAAAAAAGAAATAACAATCTATACATCCGAAAACCAGCTCGCCCAGAAAATAACAAGAAAAATTGTCGCGTCCTTTAAAAACAAATTTTTCCGCCCAGGGCGGACCAGCCTCGGGCTGGCAAAACCCAAAATCTCCCGCGCTCGCGAATCCGACGCCGTTTTGATTGTGATGGGGTGGGAGGATTGACGCAAGCCCGGCTTAATGCTATTTTTATGAAAGATTCCTCTGTTTCGAAAAAGGAGTGCGTGAAGTGGAAAAAGAAAAACAAGTAGTTCAAATTCTTGCCCGTTTTCCTGATACCGCGCGGCAGTTAGCGGGCGCTCCGGAAAACGCATCGGTGCGTTTGATTAAAGCAGCATTTGATCGCGATCCTTGCGGATTCTCAATGGATGACCGAGATTTGTACGAAGTCGTATGGTATGCATAAGGTCCTTTTTCGGGACCTTATTTTATTTCACAAAATTTCTTTCAGTTTTTTAAAGTCGGCTTGTTTTTCGCGTTCCAATTTGTTATGATTATTTTAATGACAAAAAGATCATTTATGGCCATATACCAAAAAAGAAACGGGCGATATGTCGCCTGGGTGGAAGAAGTTCCGGGCGTGAACACGCAAGGACGGACTTTGGCCGAAACCAAAAAAAACCTGCGCGAGGCTCTTCGCTTGATTATTGAAGCCAACCGGTCCCTCGCAAGAAAAAATTTTGATAAAGATTTTCGCAGAGAAGAGTTGCGCGTTGCCGTTCCCGCATGAAGCGAGGCCATCTTTTGAAATATCTTAACAAAAACAAATGCTTCTTGTTTCGTGAAGGCAAGAAGCATTCTGTTTATTACAACCTCAAAAACAACAGAACCACGACCATTCCTCGCCATCGCGAAATTGATGATTTGCTTGCAAACAAAATTTGTAGGGACTTGAGTGTCCCCGAAATTAAAAAATAACTTATATAAACCCAAAATCTCCCGCGCCCGCGAGTCAGACGCGGTTTTGATTGCGATGGGGTGGGTGGGTTGACTAATTTTGTCTATCACTTTATCATGAAAAAAGATTTTACAACAAAAGGAGACTGGCGGTGAAAAAGCTCTTTATCTTTCTTTTTGCTTTGACCTTTGTTTTACAGCCGACTTTTGCTTTTGCCGGAGAAAAAGAGCTTGTTGATAATCTCGCCGATCTTTTTAGCGGGTTTTCCGCGGACCAGATTGATAACGCTGTTTACAAAGCCAAAAACCGGCTCGCTTTAGACACAAGAAAAAATCCACCCCAAGACCTCGGCCAGCTTTTTGACTCTCAAATCTCGCGTCTGAAGCTCTTAGGCGCGCCAAGTATAGAGGTGATCATTCTTGAACTAAAACGAGAAGAAGTTCTTAAAAAAGCAAAGAGCATGAGGTTTGAAAAAGGACGCACTCCTTTTCTTCCGGTTATTCCTTTGTTTTGGGCGTTTACTTCCAAAGACCAGATGAAGCTGGTTACCAAAGATAATTCTAAGGGATATTCTTATCTGAACGACCGAGTAATTGAAAATCTGGTCACTTTGGACGCGCCATATTATATTTTTGACGTAGAAAACGGCCGGGCAACAAAAGGAAAATCGCCCGAAGAGGCCAACGAGATTTTTAAAACAAACGATCGCCGCGGACTTACTGTGGCTGAAGCAATTGCTCTGGCAGTCCACACCGATGTTCTTTCGCACCACAATGTTTGGGCTGCCGGCTCCCGCTATGAGTCCGCCGGCAAGGTGCCGCTTGTCTATCTGGTCTACGGCGATCGGCCGAAGCTCAACTGGTACAGGGTCGACTACTCTTTTGACCACTGGGGTTCCGCGTCTTGCGGTAGTTGTTAGGTCTTTAGGATTTGGACATTTGTTCTTTTTACTATTTGGACTTTGGTTTCCGGCCCGTTCTCGCGGGCCTTTTTCTTTTGTTTACAATGTTTACAAACCGATGAGTTGTTATTTTTAACCATATGGACGAATTTAACAACTGCTTTTGACCGCTTTTATAAAATCTCTTTCAGTTTTTTGAAGTCGGCTTCCAGTAGTTTGCGGGTGTCGGGGTTGTATAAAGAAGCGGCGGGGTGATACATCGGCATTATTTTTACTTTCCCATAAGGGGTTTCAGCATCAAATATTTTGCCGTGTATTTTTCCAATAGTTTCCCCGTTGTCCACTCCAAATTTGTCCAAAATATATCTCATGGAGAATCTTCCTAGGGGTACGATGATTTTTGGCCGTATTATTTCAATTTGGCGGTCGAGATATGGGGCGTAGGCCTCAATTTCTTCGGGCTCAGGGTCCCGGTTTTCCGGAGGGCGGTCTTTGACTATATTTGTTATATAAACGTTTTTTCTGTCTATGTTTATGGAGGCGAGAAGCTTGTCAAGCACGCGTCCGGCTTGTCCGCAAAATGGACGGCCGGTCAGCGCCTCGTTTTTGCCGGGCGCTTCCCCCACGAACATAATTTTGGCGTCATGCGACCCCTCGCCTATGACCGGTAGGTTTTTCTGGCTCACGCGGTATTTATAAAGAGGCGATTTTTTATACGCGATAATCTCGTCGCGTATTTTTTTCATCTCCTCGTATCGTTTTTCTTTTCCCGCAGACATGAATAAAAGAATTATATCAAATCAAATACTTATCCACACCCCCCATTTGCGCTTATTTAAAAATATATTTATCCTTAAATCAGATAGGCATTGAAAGTTGCGTAGAATCAAAAGACGGAGCCACCCCGCGCTCCTTGAGCACAAAGTAATTTTGTGGACACCCTTCTTTCGCTTTTGCGCGACCGCCAACGAACTTTGGACAATTTAATACACCCAACAAAGCACAAGGCCCTACCCTCGCGGTGGGGTCCTATTTTTTTGTTTTGCCTTTTTATATCAGTCCCAAAATTCATTTTCTGCGACTTGTTTCGCAAATCCGTAAGAAGGTTTTTGAGCGGGACGGCATTTACTTCTTCAAAACGGCAGTTCGCTTCTCCTGCGGAAGCGACTGCCTGCGCTCTCGGCGAAAATTCAGCCCCTAACGCTTATTGCGTAAAAAGAAGGGGCTGAACCCGGCATTTTCGCCTGCGAGAGCTTTTCAGAAGCAAACGCCGTCCCGCTTTTTCAAAAATCTCTTCTTGCGGATTTGCTTATACAGCAGGCGATTTTATAAAAAGCCCCGCTTTTCTAAAATCGGCCCTTAAGCGTCGCAAAATTTATTTTCGTTGACTTGCGGAAAAACTTTGAAAATTAAAGAGTTTTGAAGCGGAAAA
>CAYPMM010000043.1:0-3745 GCA_964412115.1 uncultured Candidatus Saccharibacteria bacterium
TAAAACAGAAATCGAGCAATCTCTTGCCCGATCTCAATCAATGCTCCCCGGGTAGGATTCGAACCTACGACCTTCGCCTTAACAGGGCGCAGCTCTACCGCTGAGCTACCGGGGAATATTTATATATTATATTCAAACGCTGGAATTTTTCAATCCGGCGTTTTCTTTCCAAAAACGCCGGAAATTCTTATACTATATTATATGCATGTGCCGATTGAACATCACAGGCGCGTTGTCGGTATTTTGGGAGGAACGCTTCTGGCGCTGTTTATATTACTGATAATGTCGATTCTTAGAGTCGGTCTTTTTGAACAAAAAGAAGAATTTTCCACCATTGAACAGTATCTCAAGGGGGAGGAGGTTTTTATAATCGCGCCAAAAAGCGGAACGGAAAAGGCGGTCATTCTCCCGGTTCAAAAAGTTCTTTTTGAATATATAGAGGTTACCGACGGATGCGGGCCGTACTTAAATGGAGAATGTTTGAATGTTCGCTCGGGGCCGGGCGAAGAATATCCCGTAGTGACAAAACTTAGAAACGGCATTGTGCTTAAAGTCGGCGGAAAGGTGGAGTACCAAGGGAGAACGTGGTACAAAATTATTTTTGACGAAAAAATCCGCTATCCGGAACGGGTGCAAAAAGACTGGTATGTTTCGGCCGATTACGCGCGGATATTGCTTGACGAGGGCGAACATAATTTGGCGGAGCAGATACTAAGCGCCGGAACAAAACGCATCGTTGTGGACCGCTCCGAACAAATGATTTACGCCTATGACGGCGAGGAATTGTTTATGAAAGAAGCAATCTCAACCGGAGTAGAACTTACTCCAACTCCGCGGGGCACTTTTACGATTTTCAAAAAAACGCCGAGTAGGTACATGCAAGGACCGATTCCGGGCATCACCGACAAATACTATGACCTTCCGGGCGTGCCGTGGAATTTGTATTTTACTTATCAGGGCGCCGTGATTCACGGAACATATTGGCATGAAAATTTTGGGAAGCCGTCTTCCAACGGATGCGTCAATCTGCGCCCGGAGCAGGCGGAGAAACTTTATAAATGGGCCGAGCTGGGAACACGCGTAATCGTGCAGGATTAGAAAAACATAAACGCAACACCAAGAACGCGCGTAATCCCGCCTCACTTAAATGCTCCAAAACCTTGAAAATTGGAATTTTTGCTTCAGAAAAATAACGCGGTACCCCGTTTGCCCCAGCCCGCAGGTATTTGTTTGTGAAAATCTCTCGGAGGCGAAAATGCTGGGTTCAGCCCCTTTCTTACACGCAGTAAGCGTTGGGGCTGAATTTTCGCCGAGAGCGCAGGCAGGCGCCGCCGCTGGAGCGGCGAACTGCCGGTTTGAACAAGCAAATTCCTGCGGGCTGGGTTTTCCGACCGCTATTTTTCCTCGTAAAAAATCTCAATTTTCTACGGCTTTTTCGCAAGGCGTTCGGCGGGATGATGCACGTTCTTTTGATTTCGTGCTTCAACGGCGAGTTTAAGACATGGCCTTGCAAAGACGGCTAATTTTATGATATAGTCTGTCGTACTAAATCATGCCTTATGTTGGTTTGCTTATAGGTATATTTATGAGCGTTTCAAGCGTCGTCCCCGGCGCTTCTTTAAGCGCCAAAACAAATGTTCCTAGTGTCCCCTTTTATTCGCAGTTTCGCGATATTCGGGAGGTAAAATGGCAAAAGCTCGGCTGCGGAATTGCTGACCTGGCCATGCTTATTGAGTTTTATAAGCCCGGAACGGTGTCGGTAAATACGCTCCTAAAAGAAGGAATTGAAGCCGGAGCGTTTTTAGACGGCGCCGGATGGAAACATAAAGATTTAGCGCTTCTTGCCCGCCCCTACGGATTAGAAGGCGCGAATTATGACCTGTCGCAGGAAGACATGGACACGGCATTCGCGAAATTTGAAGAATTTTTACAAGAAGGCCCTGTTATCGCCTCGGTGCATTATACGTTTGACCCGAAAAACAAAATCCCCCACTTGGCGGTCATAAACGGGATTGAGGGCGGCACAATATATTACAATGACCCAGCCGAAACGTCCGGCGGGAAAAAAATATCCGTCAGCAACTTCAAAAAAGCGTGGAAAAAAAGATTTATCGTGATACGCCCTTAGAACAAAAAGGTGTATAATGACCGTATATGACAATAAGAGAAAGGGGAATAAGAAGGAAAAGGAGGTCGCATTCAAAAAAGACGAAAAAACGTCTGGCGATCAAACGCGAAATGCTGGCCAAAAAAGCTGCCAAGCGCCGCAAATAATTTTCCGAAATATAAAAACCCGCGCGGGGTGCGCGCGGAAGTTTTGTTTTGAGCCAATTTATCAAGTTTCTCCGGAAACTCCAAAAATCAAATCTTTGCTGGCGGACAGGCCGCGCTCAATTCGCAGCCACGCCTGAACATCGGACTTCAGGTCTTTTTGACAGCCGGGGGCAAGTTCTTCCCAGGATTTCACCGAAGGAAATTTTTTTGCAAATACGATGCCGAGGATTTTGGTCGCGTATCCGATATAGAAGCGGTTTGCCTCAAACCACCCTTGCTCTTCTAGGTTCCAAACAACTTCGGCGCGCAAACTCATTGATTGCCTCCCAGGGCTTTTAAGGTGTATTCTTACGAAATTAAACACCCAAGCGCATCGTTTGTCAATATCCAGCTGAAGCGTGGGTATTTTGTCCCAAAAACGGAGTTCGGTAGTACAATAAATATTATGTTTCGAATAAAGTATTTAATTTTGGGTCTGTTTTTGATAATCGCAGGTGCTAAGCTGTTTTTTGTTTCGCAGCCAAGCGCGCCATCCGTTCAGGAGATTCTGCCCGAAATCATTGAGGTTGCGGACGAATCGGCGCCAACACCCGCCCCTGTTCCGGTCATAATTCCGGAGGCAAAAAAAGAGATTTCCGCTCCCCCGCCTTTGCGTCTTATAGAACCGGAACTTCCTCCAAAGCCCGCGCCAAGAATAACTTTAAACCAGCAGACCGTAATCGCCTGGACAAACATCCAAAGAGTGAAATCCGGCCTTGAAATTTTTAAAGAAAACCGGCAGTTGGACGCGATGGCGGAAGCAAAAGTTGAAGACATGTTTAAAAACCAATATTTTGCCCACGAGTCCCCTTTAGGCCGCGGGGCCGGCGATTTGGCCAAAGATTTCGGCTACGAATTTCTGGCGGTCGGAGAAAACCTGGCCTTGGGCAATTTCGCAAGCGATGAGGCTTTGGTTGAAGCATGGATGGCAAGCATAGGACACAGGGCCAATATTTTAAATAAGGCTTACGAAGAAATAGGGGTGGCGGTCGGCGAAGGGCAATTTGAAGGCAAAACCGTTTGGCTCGCGGTCCAGCATTTCGGGCGCCCGCTTTCATCGTGCGCCTACCCAAGCCGAGACTTGGAAAAAGAAATAAACAAAAATCAGGCGCACATGGCGGAACTTCGGAAAATATTGAGCGCGCTTGAAGAAGAGATTGAAAGCATGGAGCCGAAAAGCGGGGAAGCCTACAGAAAAAAGGCCGAGCAGTACAACGCGGTTGCGTCCGAATATAATTTTTTCGTTGAGAAAACAAAATCAATGGCCGATCTTTATAATTCCCAGGTTGACGGATTTAATGTTTGCGTCCGCGGGGAATAGAAGAGTAAAACGCAAACAGGAACGCCCGTAATCCCGCCGAACGCCTTGCGGAAAAGCCGTAGAAAATTGAGATTTTTTGCGAGGAAAAATAGCGGTCGGAAAACCCAGCCC
>CAYPMM010000044.1:0-2837 GCA_964412115.1 uncultured Candidatus Saccharibacteria bacterium
GTTATCACAAGATTCCGGCCGAAGCATACGATCTCAACCCAAACGATTTTCCAAAAGGTGCGATTGTTGGCGTTGGCAATCTTGTTGATGTTCGAGAATTGACCGAGAGAGAAAAGTTTCGACTTCTTTGCCAGTTCAATAACGCTACTCCAAAGGAAGTGGAGGAGTTTGGGCAATTTACCGGCCCTGCCTATATCGGCCCATTTGATATCGGTTTCTTTTTCAAGGACCTCAAACGATTCGAAACTTCAGTTCCATTTACCCCGCCCAAAGGCGCAGTAAGTGTTTTCCGTGTTCCGGTCATTCAAGTCGCTAAAGCTCTAAAAAAAGTTGGAGTGAACCCGAACCAACTTCGCTAGTATCTGATCGCCTTCTTTCTACGGAAGGCGTTTTTCTTTTTCAAAGAATTTGCCGCCAAAGCAGTAAATTTTTCAATTTCATTTTGATTGAAAAATTTAGTGAATCGAGTTACGATTAATTCGATTAAAAACTTGAAATTGTCAGCGGTGCGGCTCCGCCGCATTTTCCAGATTTCGCGGGGGGATTTCCTCGCCGCCGCAGGCGGCGAAATGCATTCGGACTAATTCAAGATACTGCACAAAAGTTTGTTTTAGAGCCCCGATTGTGATATTTATAATCAAGCGTTCTTTGTTTTTTGGAGGCCCGATGAAACCGAAAGAAAGAATAATCGTCGGTTTGGACACGGACACCCTTTATAGCGCCGAATTTTTAGTTCGTCTTTTAAAAGACGAGGTCGGCGGATTTAAAATCGGATTTGAGCTGATGACGGCGATGCTTAAAAGCGTTATTCAGCCGCAACTTGATGAAACCGCAATCGCCAACGCCACGAGCATCAGAAGAATTTTTAAAGATTTGAAATCCGGACCGGACCGTAAAAAAATTTTTTGGGACATAAAACTTTACGATATTCCCAATACGGTTGGCGCGACATCCGTCCAGATGGCCGGCCTGTTCGCCGACATGTTCAGTGTTCACGCTTCAGCCGGAAAAGAGGCGATAATATCCGCGGTAAAACATAAAAAATCCGGCAAAGTTTTTGGAGTTACGGTCCTGACGTCTGCCGACAGTGGTGATTGTATTTCGGCTTTCGGAAAAAATCCCGAGAGCGAAGTCTTGCGATTCGCCGAAATACTTCTTGAAGCGGGTGCCGACGGAATTATTTGCTCGCCTCTTGAGGTTCGGGCCGTAAGAAGACATCGCGAGTTTAATCGGCTTCAAATCGCCGCTCCCGGGATAAGGCCTTCGTGGTATGAAAAAAACGACCAGGCAAGAGTGATGACTCCGGGTGAAGCTGTTCTGGCCGGAGCTGATTTTTTGATTATCGGCCGGCCGATTCTCGATCCCCCGCCCGACATAGGCAACCCGGCCGATGCCGCGCGGAAAATAGTTGAAGAGATTGAATTGGCAAGCAAAAAAGCCCCCGACTAATGTCCGAGGCTTTTTATTTTTTTAAATAATTCTATGAGCCTTAACGGCTTCCACGTGTTCTTTTAAGTAATCAAGAAACATTGTTCCACCCGTCCCGATGACCGTGGAATTTGTTCCCGATTTTTGTTCCTGATCGGCTATATATTCTTTCGCGAATTTATAGTGCAGTTCAAGAAATTCCGCAAGCAAGTCAACGCAGTAATTATATGTGGATTTTTTGTATTCGTTGCCGGTTTTCCTGACGGCCTCTCTCAAAGTGCCCCGCTCGGCGCTGGCGCTTTCCAGAAATTCAATGAATTTTCTGTGCCCGGCAGGCATATATTTTCTCATTTCCATTAAGTAATGCCTGAACCCGTCTTTTTTGAATTCAATACCTAGATAAGCGTAAAGGATCGGGACTATCGAGCTTTGGGCGCCCGTTTCGCCGAAAAACTTCTGCGGTCTTCCTTCAAACTCGTCCACGCCCTCGTAAATAACTCCCTTTGGCAGCGGCGAACGCTCGGACCAGCCGAAAAGGTACGGCCTTACGCGCGTGTAATATATGTAAGGATCGCAATGCTCGGGCATTCGTCTCATTGTCTCAAGTATTTTTTCCTGCCACCGCGCTACCAGAGCAAGGGTCAGAGAGGTAAAAGGCGCTGTTTTTCCGGTTCTGATTTTAATCTCGTTTAAGCATTCCTCGGGAATTCTTCCGGCTTTCGCTTCTATGTCCACATGAACCAGAATGAACCAGTCTTCATCCAGTCCGCCCAGAAAATTTTGGGAAACTGCAATATTTCCGAGTTCTATCGGTTTTGTCCGGTCAAGCCGGTACCAGTTGGCAAGCGCGTACGAAGCGTAAGAGAGCACCGGAGGCCGGCCTAAAAGTTTCGCGCAGGCGTGCCATGGAACGGCGATTTCCGCCGGAATTAATTCCGCCGGTTTATGGCCGGGCGGATAAACATAGGAATTGCCCAAAAAAGAAAAGTAGCGCATTGCTTCATCAAGCGCCTGCTTGTCGTTTTTCAGGAATCGCAAATCCATTTTCGGCACCCGGTCCAAGCCCGGTTTGAACATGTCGCGAATTTTGTCCGAGGCAAGAATTTTTGGGAGTGCCAAACCTTGCTCGGACAGAACAGCTGAAGGATAAACCGACCGTATGGGCGGACGCGGTTCGTAAGCGGGGAGAAGTCCTTTCTTTGGGTCTATGTCAAAATCTTTCAGTGTCAAGTTGGAAATTTCTTGTTGCGTCATCCCGGCCCCTTTTCAAAGAAGCAAAACTGCGCTAATTCTATATTCTTGGCATAAAAAAGCAAGTCTGTTAGATTGTCTATATCGCGCGGTTAGCTCAGTGGTAGAGCGCTTCGTTGACATCGAAGAGGCCAGAAGTTCGATCCTTCTACCGCGCA
>CAYPMM010000045.1:0-2602 GCA_964412115.1 uncultured Candidatus Saccharibacteria bacterium
GATTGTTGTAATTAGGCCGAAGTCATAATTGACTGCTCACATTTTCGCCTATTGACACCAGAACATCCGTTGTATATACTATAGATATATGGTTAAAACTATGATAAATATCAGGGCCGACAGGGAAACAAAGAAAAGGGCGCAGATGGTGGCCCGGGGTTTGGGAATGCCCCTTTCAACAGTTATCAACGCCTACCTAAATCAGTTTATACGAACAAAAGAGGTGCATTTTTATCTGGAAGGAGAACTTAAGCCGTCTGTTAAAAAACGGCTGGATTTTCTTCAAAAAGAGGCCTTTATGGGCAAGAATCTGTCTCCGACTTTTCACAACGTTCGCGAGATGAATGCCCATCTAAATTCTTTGAGTAAATGAAAATAGTCTTTCACCGGAGATTTGAGAAAAAGTTTATTAAACTTTCTCGAAAGATTCGGAATGGATTTAAAGAGCGGATGAATTTATTTATTGAAAATCCTTTTCATCCGCAGCTTAACAACCACGCTCTTACAGGCGAAAGACGAAGTCAGTGGAGTATTAATATAACGGGCGATTGGCGGGCTATTTATGTTTTGAAAGGCGAAGATACGGTTATTTTCATTGATATAGATACCCACAGCAATCTTTATAAATAAAACACTAAAACAAATGACCATAACATACGAAGATTTTGCTAAAGTTGATATAAGGGTCGGGAGAATCGTTGAGGTTGAGGATTTTCCGAAAGCGAAAAAGCCGGCATTTAAACTTAAAATTGATTTTGGGCCGGAGTTTGGCGTCAAAACCTCAAGCGTGCAGGCGGTAGGCCCGCACACCAAAGAGGAACTGCAAGGAACACTTGTTTGCTGTGTTACCAATTTTCCGCCCAAAAAAGTAGCCGATTTTGAGTCCGAAGTTTTGACGCTCGGATTCAGAAACAATGCCGGCATCGGCTGGGTTTTGATAGCGCCCATCAAGGATTCTGTTGATCTTGGCAGTAAATTAGCTTAAATATATGAAGAAAAAATTTGTCGTAAAGTCGCGCGGGTTATACGCTGAAGATGATAAAAAGCCGTTTAAGGTCAGCCGGTCGGGGATTGAGCTTTTTGTTGAGTGTCCGCGCTGTTTTTATCTGAATAACCGTTTGGGCATCAGGCGTCCGTCTTTTCCGCCGTTTAACATAAACAGCGCGGTTGACTTTCTGCTCAAAAAAGAATTTGATTTTCACCGCGCCAAAAAAACAGCGCACCCTTTGATGAAAAAATACGGGATTGACGCCGTTCCATATCAGCACGAAATGATTGACGAGTGGCGGGAAAATTTCAAAGGAATCCAATATCATCACGAGCCGAGTAATTTGCTGATAACCGGCGCCGTTGACGATATCTGGGAAAATAAAAATGGCGAGCTGATTGTCGTGGATTATAAATCTACTGCCAAAAACGGCGAAGTGGGACTGGATGCCGAATGGCAGATGGGCTACAAGCGCCAAATGGAAGTGTATCAATGGCTTTTGCGCCGGCTTGACTTTGACGTTTCGGATACCGGATATTTCGTTTACTGCAACGGGCGCACCGATTTGGAGGCCTTTGACGGCAAGATTGAATTTGATATCAGCGTTTTGCCTTACACCGGAGATGATGCGTGGGTTGAACCGGTAATTATGGAGCTTAAAAAGAGCATTTCGGGCGATGAAATACCGCCCTCGGGCGAAGACTGCGAATACTGCGGATACGCCCAAACGCGGGCTGATTATGAAAAATAAAAACCGCATTTTTATCGGCATAGATATCGGCGGGACGAAAATGCGGGGGATTTTGTGGGACGGAAAAAAGATTTTACGGTGTTTGGAGATGAAGACGCCGCAAAAGCCGGCTGATTTTGAGAATGGGCTAAAGGGCCTTATCAAAAAACTTGCTTTTGGCGAGAAAATTAAAGGCATAGGGATTGGAACAGCAGGGGTTGTTTCGGGCACAATTCTAAAATCCAGCCGCAATATCCCAAAAATAAAAAATTTTGATTTCGCCAACCTGCGGGATGGAATCCCGCACTTTGGGCTGAGGGTTGACAATGACGCGCGCGCTTTCGCGAGGGGTGAATATGTTTTGGGCGCTGGCAATAGGTTCAAAAGCGCATTTTTTCTGACCATTGGCACGGGAATCGGCAGGGCTTACGGTAAAAACGGAAAAATTATGAAAATTAAAAAACTTGAGTATGCGGAACAATGGGAGCGAGAGTACCAGAAAATCCGCGATGGGGAAAATGATGCAAAACTCGCCGAATTTTTAGGCAAGCATCTGATAAATCTCATTAAGCCATATAATCCGCAGGCAATAATCATCGGCGGGGGAGTGGCGATGAAAAGGAAAAATCTTTTTGAAAAACTTAAAAACGCGCTTAAGAAAAATGGAGTTGTGTTGCCCGTTTTAAAATCGAGTCTAGGCAAATACTCCGCCGCTTTGGGCGCAGTTTTGCTTTTCAGGCCATAATCTAATACAAGCAACCAGCCTGTATTAGATTATGGGTTATTTTTAAAAACCATTCTCAAATTCTTGAGAATATTGGAATAGATTTTGGCGGGGCGGAGAACAAAGAAACTAAAGAAAATAAAAAAGAGGCGCGGCGCAC
>CAYPMM010000046.1:0-2349 GCA_964412115.1 uncultured Candidatus Saccharibacteria bacterium
CGCTATTGAACTTTGTCCTCGCAAAACCCCTCGCGCGTTCGCGCGCGAGGGGTTTAAATTTTCAAGATATTGTGATAATTTGCAATTGGTAGTAGGTTAGTGCGCGGACGACTTCGTTTTTCTGTCAGATAATAAAAAAGAACTTGAAGAAAAAATTGAACCGATAAAAGGTTTTTTGAAAAATAAACTCAAACTTGAATTACACGAAAACAAAATCCAAATAAAAACCTTGTCGTCGGGCATCGACTATCTCGGCTGGGTTCATTTTCCGGATCACAGAGTGCTAAGGACTAAAACAAAAAGAAGAATGTTTAAGAGAATATCTGAAAATTCCGCGCCCGAAACAATAAATTCATATTTAGGGCTTTTGGGGCATGGGAATGAGCACAAGTTAAAAAACAAAGTTTTGTCATTTTGATTTTTTGGCGAAATGTGGTAAAAGTAGTTAATGGCAAAAGACGTTATTGTTTTTGATTTGGAGACGAAAAAAGAATTTGCCGAGGTGGGCGGACGCGACCACCCGGAACTTTTGGGCGTTTCAATGCTTTGCGCTTACTCTTATAACGACGACAAGTTTTTGGCCTTTGAAGAAAGCGAGCTGAAAGATTTTGAAAGTATGCTAAAAAACGCGGGGCTGGTTGTCGGTTTCAATATCCGCGGATTTGACCTTCCTGTTTTACAGCCATATGTCGGAATTAATCTTAAGAAATTGAATTTTCTTGACATGATGGACGGCGTGGTTAATTCGGCCGGTTTTCGCGTGAGTCTGGATAATCTGGCCCAAAATACTTTGGGGCTTGCCAAAAGCGCCGACGGCCTGCAGGCGCTTGAGTGGTTTAGGCAGGGGAAAATTCAGGAAGTTAGAGATTACTGTCTGAAAGACGTTGAGGTTACCAAAAAACTTTACGAATTCGGAAAAGAAAACGGCCATGTTAAATTCGTCTCGCGCTATTCGCCCGAGCCGAGAATGTTAAAAGTTGACTGGTCGGCCACCGTTGCGGACGACGGCCCGCAGCTCTCTTTGATGTAAATTTATGAGCGCCGAAATTTCCAGCCTAAAATTTCACGCCCAAGACGGATTGGTTACGTTTGACGGGCTGATTGAAGCGGTTCTGGATTATATAAAATCCGATACAAGCCGGCGTTATTCGGTTATGGTTGGAAGCGATTCCAGGGCTTCAAACGAAACCGAAATAGTTTCGGCGGTGGCCGTTTGGAAAATGGGCAACGGCGGACGATATTTTTGGACCAAGTCCGGAGTTGAGCGTTGCCCGACATTGCGGGACCGGATTTATAAAGAGGCCATGAAATCCATAATGCTGGCCCAAGAGATTCGGAGCGTTTTAAAAGACCGCATGGGTGAAGACTTTTTATGGGACAACAAAATATCGGTTCATATTGACGTCGGCGAAGTTGGACCGACCAAAGAATTTAAAGAAAGTGTTTTGGGCATGGCCAAAGGTTTTGGATTTGACGCGGTCATAAAACCGGAGGCCGTTGCCGCATTTGTTGTCGCCGACCGCTACACTTAGTCCTCGTAGTTCAATGGACAGAACGCTGGCCTCCGAAGCCGGTAATGGCAGTTCGAATCTGCCCGAGGACACAAAACAAAAAGAGCCCGGTTTGGGGCTCTCTAAATTTTTTTTTGGCACTTTTGTTTTGGTTGTTTATCAAAAAGTGCCGCAGTTAATCCTTTTAAATACTGACCTCTTTCTTTTTTTGAGCGCAGTCCTTTTTTTAAAAACTGTCCTTCAATCAAGCCCTTCAGAAAGGCGACCCTTTCTCTAGGGACGCCCATTATTTTTGACAACTCTTCAAGTGTCGGGAAAGGACTTAGAATTTTGATCCGTTTATCCTTTTTCTTTTTGAGCGCCATTTTAGGAGTCCGGACCGTCATTTTTGGGTGAAAATGATTCTCCGCAGCCGCAGGACTGGCCGGCGTTGGGGTTGTCAAACTTGAGCCCCCCGCCGCTAAAACCGTCAACATAATCAAGCCTGACGCCGTCAAGAAAACGCATGCTTTTTTGGTCAATCGCGACCTTAAGTCCGTCAAAAGTAAAAATGTTGTCCTCAAGCAGGCTTACTGAATCCGTAAAGTTCATGTGGTACGAAAACCCGGAGCATCCTCCGCCGGCGACTCCGACCCTAAGATACTCGCCACCTTTCATTTTTTCGCGCAGTTCTTTGACCTTGGCAATTGCTTTGTCGGTCATGTGAAAATCGGGCTTTTTGGACCCAGCCATTTTGCGCCTCCTCTTTTAAGAACTTAAAACCTACTATAATATATATCAGATATCCGCCCGTAGCTCAATTGGCAGAGCAGATCCCTCTTAAGGATAAGGTTGAAGG
>CAYPMM010000047.1:0-2317 GCA_964412115.1 uncultured Candidatus Saccharibacteria bacterium
CCTGATCTACTTATACCATCTTTCTCAGTAAACTCTTCAACTCAACTTCTTTTAAAGATAGCTTTTCCGGCTTTAGTGGTTTTTGTAATTACTTGTCTAGTTTTCATTCTGAATTTATCACTCAAACAAAAAAAATTAACAAGATATTTAATAACCTTATCTATTGCTTGGACCATAATAGTTACTCTCGTTCGCAAATTTAATCCAGAGACACTATTTAATTCTCAATATATCTTTTTACTTTTAATAGGTGGTTATCTTTCAATTCTTATATTTTATTTTCTTTGGCATTTTTTTAAGCAAGTGAAGATAGCTACTGGCATTTTCATGGCTACTTCATGGGCTATATTAGCTTTTTTCTTTGCATGGTGGTGGGTTCCTCAGTCTATTTTCCCAACTACTTATCGATATTTAATAGTATCAGCGGTTGGCGTTTCAATTCTTTTATCAACTATTATCAGTTTGGGCAAAAACAAAAAAAAACAGATAATCTTATTTTCATTTCTACTTTTTGCCCGATAATCACGCCGAGTTCGTCTTTTGGAGACGGCCCAACAAATCGGTTATTATCCGTAAAAACAAGCGCGTCGTCCTCGTTCATCTTGAGCCCCTTATTTTTTTAACGACCAAGCTATAAATCTATTATCATATTACGCCAAATAAGTCAAGCACATTTCCAAAACAAAAATCTCCGCTAAAAGCGGAGATTGACTGTGTTTTATGTCGAGGGATTTCGCAGGGCGTCCAGGAGTTCTTTGGTGAATTTTTCTTCGGCATCTTTTTTTTCCGGATTCAACAACTTCACTGCTTCTTTCAGGGTTTTGTGTCCGATCCTGTAAGAGTTTTCATCCCAGGCGCAGCAAACGCACGCAATTGATCCCATGAGCCCCAGTAATCCGACAATAATACCGCCTAAAAAAAATCCAACGCCCAGGACGGCTGAGGACTGTGATACTCCAAAAAACACAGACCATACTCCGCCACCCGTGGCGAGCAACGATGGGCCGGCGCCAGCCAGATATTTTAGCGCCCGGTTCCTGGTTTGCTCAATGATTTCCTTTTCAAGTTCAATTATTTGCAGGTCAGAAAGTTCTTTTAAGTCATCATCGTTTAAGTCAAACAGTATCTTGCAAAAGTGCCTGAATTGTACACTCATGATGTTTTTTACAGCTGAAACTTTTTTGAGCTCTCTTTTCCGTATGATAATCATGCCCAGTTCGTCTTTTGGAGACGGCCCAACGCAGTTTTTGCTGTCGGTCAAAGCCAATCCGGCAAAATCGTTCATTTCGTCCCCCTCTTATTTCAAAAAAACAACCCTAATGTTTATTACCACGAAACAGGCTTATTAGTCAAGTCTTGACTGGGTTACGGCGAGTGTGTTAGTATTGTGGCAGAAAAAGAAAAGCTGTTTAACAACTTGTAATTTCTTTCCGAGAAAGCGAGGCCGTCATGCCTAAAACGCTACTTAAATCCAAAAGTCCGCCGATTCCGCAGCTTGATTTTACACCTCCCGAATTTCGCGACTGGAGAGAGTCAATAAAGCGCATAGCCGAAATCAGGAAGAGTTTAAGAATCGCTCTTGACGAAAGACTGGCGCAAAAACAAGAATTTATTCCGGCTTGGGCTTTGTGGCTTGAAATGGGTGCTGCGATAAAAACGCTGGAATCCATAAACAGCGACGCCTTGAATTGCGCAGTACCTTGGGATAAAAAAACCGGCTTCCCGTCTTTACCCTCAATGACCGCCGACGCGCGAAAATACGGCGAGACTTTGAAAAACGGCCACAAGCCGCTGGCGCTGATTATTGATTCGTTTTGCGCATGGACTCCAATTTTTAACGGGTCCGCGGAATGCTGCTGCGGAATGCCCGGTTTTAAATACAGAAAGGTTGAATACGAAGTGGTCATTAACCACGGACTTTCGGCAGAAAACGGCGAAGTCGCCGTTATTCAGCTGGTCGGAATAAGAACGGATGATGTTGAACATTTAAAGACCCATTTCAGCTCCGCCATTTCGGATGAACATTCAGGTTTTCAGAAATTCAGCAAAGTTTTACCAAACACCAATATAATATTTACCTCTGAAAACCGATTGAAGTTGTCTGACGGCGTGATAATAATCAACCAGACCTTTGTCGAATCGGCCCGCGAGTTTTCGCGGACGGATTTCCACGAGTTTTTTGAAAAAATAATCGCATCCGCCCCCCGATGACCATCGGGGGTTTTTTATTTGACACCACTTAACTTTTATGTTAAGCATAAGTCAGAGTTTTGACCGGAAAGGAGGCGCAGAGATGCTGACTTTTGGACTATACGCT
>CAYPMM010000048.1:0-2197 GCA_964412115.1 uncultured Candidatus Saccharibacteria bacterium
GGTTGAGCGATTACCTTGACCAGTTTGCCGCTACGATCCTTTTTCCGTCGCCTTTTGATTTTTTGAGGTTGGCGCAAGCGGTAGAGTGAACCGTAACGCCTTGATTGAGCGTCATATAACGTTTATTTTTCTGGCCCGGCTCCGGGTTGCATCATTTGGCTATTTTGTATAGCAAGCCGCGCTGGCCGGCTATAATAAGTTCGCCGGTTTGCTTGTTTTGGATAGCTACTGGTTTGGGTTTTGTCTGACGTTTTGAGCGAGTTAAGCGCTTAGAACTAATGACATCGGATGGCCGTTGGACATCCGATGTTTTATCTCCGATTTCTCGTAGCCAGGAGTTAATTGCTTTTTTTGCCATAGCCGTCTTTACTACTTTCAGCCAGTCAAAGGACGGTTTTTTTCCCTTGCCTTTGATAATTTCAACGACATCGCCGTTCTTAAGCTCGTAATTTAGAGACACCATCTTGCCGTTAACCTTGGCGCCTTTGACGGCGTGGCCAAGATCTGTATGTATCGCGTAAGCGAAGTCGATGGGTGTCGCGCCTTCGGGCAGGTCTTTTACGTCGCCTTTCGGGGTGAATGCGAATATACGGTTCTTGAAAAAATCTATCTTTAAGTTGGCGAGTCCTTCGCTGGTCCTTGACTCTTCTAGGAACTTTTTTAGTTGGGCTACCCATTGAACTTCTCTGGCGTTTGCGGATATGGGAGCCTTTTTCCCACTTTCGCTGTAAGCCCAGTGGGCGGCGATACCATTCTCCGCGTAGTCGTGCATACCCTCTGTTCGTATTTGTATTTCAACAAGTCGGCCTTTTTCGCAGAATATGGTCGTATGAAGCGACTGGTAACCGTTGGGCTTGGGAAGGGCTATGTAGTCCTTTATCAAGCCGGGGAGGGGTTTGTAGTGTTTGTGTATTACACCCAGCGCCTCGTAACAGGAACTTATATCAGGAACGATGAGCCGCATTGCCACAAGGTCGTGTATTTTCTCTATGGCTAGGTCTTTTCTTTTGAGTTTTTGATACAAACTGTAGTAGTGCTTTGCTCTTGAATTAAGGTCAATTATCGTGACCCCCGCATCTTTCAGATACCGCCTGATTATCGGTTTTGTTCTCTCTATGTAGTTGAGGCGGTCGGTAAATTTTTCTTTAATTTTTTTCAAAAGCCAGGAATATTCCTTCGGATATACATACGGGAAAGCTAAATCTTCAAGCTGGCCTTTGAGCCGGCCCATACCCAAGCGGGCTGCAATGGGAGCGTATATTTCCAATGTCTCCAGCGCGATTCTTTTTTGGTCTGCTTTGGACATAAATTTGAGGGTCTCCATATTGTGGTACTTGTCGGCTAGCTTTATCAAAATAACTCTTATGTCTTCAGCGGTGGCGAAGAACATTTTTTTGAGCGAATTGAAATGGCCTCTGTGGGCGCTCTCTTCCCGCCCGTGGCGAGGCTCTCGCCTCGTCTCCGAGTCGGAGCGGGCGCCCGCTTTAGGCGGGGCGGCTTTGTTGGCCGCATCTGATATTTTCCTTAGTTTGGTCATGCCCTCAACCAAAAAAGCGACATCTTCGCCAAACTCTTTTCTAAATTCTTCAAGCGTGACGTTTGTATCTTCCAATACATCGTGAAGCAAACCGGCTGCTATGGTCGGCGAGTCAAGTTCCAGATCGGCGAGAAAATAAGCCACGCGCAGAGGGTGGGTTATGTATTCTTCTCCGGATAGACGTTTTTGCCCGGCATGGGCTTTTTCAGCAAACTTAAAGGCCTTCTCTATTAGAGCGGAATTTCTGGAACCGCCTCGGCTTTCCAATATTTTGTCTAAAATTGACGGCATGACAAAATAAATGTACTCTTATCCGCAGTTATTTTCAATTTATCAAAACGGAGTAGCTATGGCGAAAATGAATGTTAAAATGGTTGAAAAAGTTGCGCAGAGGGTCAAAGAAATGCCTCTTTCCGGTACGGCACTGACGTTTACCGAAGGGAATATGTATCCCTCGGCGGGCGACGATGGCGCATTGGACTATTTTTTCGCGACCGTTATGCAGGATTACGGCTTCTGGCTCGGAGACGAGAGGGGCTATGTGAAACCGCTATATGGAGAGGTTGACGGAAAAAGGTTGAAAGGGTCGGATCTTCTGTGGACCCTCTCAATGAAAGTATATGAAGGAAGAGGAGCTGATTTTTTTGGCCCGCTTAATCT
>CAYPMM010000049.1:0-1837 GCA_964412115.1 uncultured Candidatus Saccharibacteria bacterium
CGCTGGGTTTTGTGAGCGGTTTCCAGATGACTATACCCGAGGGAAGCTTTATTTTAGAAATCGGCTATACCCCGAATCACTCCTCTGGCAGTTCTTCTTTCTTAACAAGTTTAGGCCTCTGCTTCTCCAGCCATTCTTTGATCGCCAGCGTAGCTCGGACGTCATCTTCATTGTATTTTATCAGCTTATTCAAAAATTCCTTCTTCCCTGTTTCCAGCCACTGGTCAAACCACATCACCGCCTCTCCCCCGCCCGCGCCCTCGTCGGCCCACTTATAGCCGATATAGCCGGCCACGTCTTTCAAACTGTAAAAATAAAGCGGAAGAATAACCGAACTGGTGGTGATATTATATAAATCCAAACTGTTATCCCTGAATTTCTTCATCAAATCAGCCGGCGCGCCGTATCTTTTTTCAAGCCTTTGCAAAACATGTTTTTCATAATAGCCGTAATGATAAATGACGAAATTTTCCAATTTTGACAAAAACTCCAGAAAATCCTCCCACATTTTTTTCTCTTCGTCCTTCCCTTTAGCCAAAAAATATTCAAAGTCCTGGGTTTTTCGACCCTGTTTTTTTACTAATAGACCGAGCAAAAAATAAATCCCCCGGGTCGGGTCAGACTCAACGTCAAAATAAATTTCGTTTTCAACTTCCGGAAAGTTGTAGCGCTGAACTGCGAGGGGTTCGCCGGAAACCAAAACTTCGGCCTGATTGCGGACTCGGATTAATTTGTCGTAATTCCAGCCTTCAAGACCTTCTTGAAGATGGCTTAAATCTCTCTCGGCCAGTTGACCCACGGTCTTTATCCCCATTTCGTAAAAATCCCTCTGGTCGCGCTGACTAATGCCGTGAATCAGGGAAACATCCTGGCAACCCTTTGTTTCCTCTTCGCAAATCGCAAACCAAGGGCTTCTTTTGCAACCGCCCTTAATAAAAGGCGGCGGCTTTTCGCCCTCCAGAATTTTTTCAATTTCTTTCAAGGTCAGCTGGAATTTGTCCAGAAACGGCTCAATTAGAAAAGACCTGTCTTCCCCGTCGGCGTTCAGAATATAAGCGTCCTGCGGCCTGGCGCCCTGGATTTTTTCCAAAATCAAGCTGGCGAAAACTAAAGGAAACTTGTATTCGTCTTTCAGCTCCGGGTCGTTGCGAATGTCGTAAGCGACATAATACCAGTCGCCGAAGTTACTTTTAGCCGTCCGATCAACCGCTTTTAATTCGGCAATCGGCCGGCGCTCGATAAAATCCGGTTCGCCGACCCAGTGGCCGTCCATTAAGACCGGCTTATAGATATTTTTGCCCTGCTTCATCAACTCAACCGTGGTTAAAAATGCCTCGTCAAGGTCGTTGTAAAGTTCGGATTTTATTTCCACGAATTCCTTGACCGGTAAAACTTTATGAGGGTCGCGGATGCGGCCCGAATAAAGCATATCTAAAACCGGCGGCACGTGTTTGTGTTTTTTCTGGTCCTCGTAGATATCATACCAAATCCAATGCGGGCACAGAAAAAACTTGTAGAAATGCTCGGATTTTAGAAACTGTTTTGGCATTTTACTTGTAAACCGATTTCAAAAATACTTTAGTCACGTAAACGGCGGAAAAGATGCTGAAAATAGTGCCGATGGCTAAAGTTAAAGCAAATCCTTTGACCAGCGAGGTAGCGAAAATGTACAAAATAACCGCCGCAATCAAGGTGGTGATCTGCGAGTCGCGGATTGAAGTCCAGGCCCGCTCAAAACCGATATTAATCGCCGCGGCCCGGTTTTTCCCTTCTTTTATCTCTTCTTTAATTCTTGAAAAAATCAAAATATTCCCGTCAACGGCCATGCCCAGCGACA
>CAYPMM010000050.1:0-1764 GCA_964412115.1 uncultured Candidatus Saccharibacteria bacterium
AAGGTCTCATTTGAAATTCCTGAATACACAATGGATATCACCGGCAACGGCGCCTTAAGAATACTTGAAGCAATAAGGGATTTTCAAAGTGAAACAAACAAAAAAGTAAAATTTTACCAGGCATCGTCCTCGGAAATGTTCGGCGCGGCTCCCCCGCCTCAAAACGAAAACACACCGTTTGTGCCGCAAAGTCCCTACGGCGCGGCTAAAGTCTTTGCTCATAACATGACTAAACTATACCGAGACGCTTACGGTATATTTGCCGTTTCGGGCATACTTTTCAATCACGAATCGGAGCGTCGCGGAGAGACATTCGTAACCCGCAAAATTACGCGCGGCATCGCCCGAATAAAGGCCGGTTTAGACAAAAAATTGTATCTTGGTAACCTTGATGCCAAAAGGGATTGGGGCTACTCCCCGGAGTTTTGCGAAGCAATGTGGCTGATGATGCAGCAGCCCAAGCCGGACGACTATGTTATCGGCACCGG
This sequence comes from uncultured Candidatus Saccharibacteria bacterium, assembly GCA_964412115.1. Lineage (GTDB taxonomy): Bacteria > Patescibacteriota > Minisyncoccia > HO2-45-28 > HO2-45-28 > HO2-45-28. The sequence continues at coordinate 489 of CAYPMM010000050.1, forward strand.
CGAGACACACACGGTAAAAGAATTCGTGGAATTAGCTTTCAAAGAAGCGGGCCTTGGCGATTGGAAAAAATATGTGGAAATTGACCCCCAATATTACCGTCCCGCCGAAGTGAATATCCTGGTCGCCGACACAAGAAAAGCGAGAAGAGTGTTAAAATGGCAGCCAAAAATCAAATTCAAAGACCTCGTGAAAATAATGGTCTGGAATGACGTTAACGACCTTAAAAAGAATTTTTAATTTTACACTTTTCAATTTTTAATGAATTTATAATTTGAAAATTAAGTAAAAATTTTAAATTAAAAAGTAAAAATTTGAATTTTTTTAAGAATAAAAAAATTCTAGTTACAGGCGGAGCCGGATTTCTCGGCTCTTTTGTAGTTGAAAAATTGATGAACAGAGGAGTGCCTAAAAGAAACATTACTATCCCCCGCTCTAAAGATTTTGATCTTCGCAAGTGGGAGAATTGCGTTAAAGCGGTAAAAGGACAAGATGTTGTGATACATCTTGCCGCCGTTGTCGGCGGAATAGGATATAACCAAAAAATTCCCGGCCAGATGTTCTACGATAACCTGATGATGGGTACCCAACTTATGGAAGCGGCCCGTCAGACAGGAGTAGAAAAGTTCGTCGCCATAGGGACAATTTGCGCATTTCCTAAATTCACTCCTGTTCCATTCAAAGAAAGTGACTTATGGAACGGCTACCCTGAAGAAACGAACGCGCCTTATGGGTTGGCCAAGAAAATGCTTCTCGTCCAATCGCAGGCATATCGACAGCAGTATAATTTTAACTCAATATATCTTCTGCCGGTCAATCTCTATGGGCCCGGAGATAATTTCAGCCCGGAAAGTTCCCACGTCATCCCCGCTCTTATCAAAAAAGTTGCCAACGCTAAAAAGGCGAATAAAAAATATATCGATGTTTGGGGCACTGGCACGGCATCGAGAGAATTTTTATATGTTGAGGACTGCGCCGAAGGCATAGTCCTAGCCACAGAAAAATACAATAAGTCCGACCCAGTCAATCTGGGAGCTAACCGGGAGATAAAAATAAAAGACCTCGTAAAAATCGTCTGTAAACTAATGAACTTCAGGGACGAAGTCCGCTGGGACAAAACAAAACCAGACGGCCAACCCCGCCGAATGGTTGACGCAACGCTGGCCCGCAAAGAATTCGGCTTCAAGGCCAAAACCGATTTTGAAAAAGGGCTCAAAAAAACAATAAATTGGTATTTGAAGAAAAGTTAATTTTTAATTTAGAATTTTTAATTTTTAT
>CAYPMM010000051.1:0-1698 GCA_964412115.1 uncultured Candidatus Saccharibacteria bacterium
CAATTTGATATATACTTATAATTAGAGGCCGAGAATACGGGGCCACGCCTTGAAAAAAATATTGTTTTTCGCGCTGGCAATAACAATCTTAACCCCTTCGTCCACATTAAGCATGGATACCAAAAAACCAAACGTCATCATAATTCACGGATGCCCGCGGGATGCCGAAAAGGCAATGGGGCCAAAAGCAAGAACTTACGACAAACACTGGATTCCTTGGATTAAAAAAGAGCTTGTCAAAAAGGGTATAAAAACCGAAACTCCTTTAATGCCCGAGCCGTGGGCGCCGGACTATTCAAAATTCAAACAAGAATTTGAAAAATACGAAGTCGGCGAAAACACGATTTTGGTCGGGCATAGCTGCGGGACGGCTTTTTTGGTTAGATGGCTCGGTGAGACCAAAAGAAAAATCGTCAAGCTTGTTTTAGTCGCGCCGTGGAAAATTCCGGATAAAGACGACGAGTATAGAAAAGAGTTTTATGGATACCGGATTGACGAAGCAATTAAAGACCGGGTAAAGGAAATAATCATGTTCACTTCCGACAACGAAGAACCCGACGGCAAAAAGGGTTTGAAAATTTTTCATGAGACACTCGGCGGTAAAATTATTGAACTGAAAGGACGCGGGCACTACACCCTATACGACATGAAAACTGCCGAATTTCCGGAACTGCTTGAAGTTATTTTGAAACATTGAAAACGCGGGATTAGTGGTGTAATATTTAAACCGGAACCTGGCCGGGGAGACCAAAGCGATGAAAGGTTGTGTTTTTGCGGCAATATTGATGGCTTTACCGCCCGTTCTGGCCTTTGGCGCTGAACTTGAAATAAAAAAGGGCGACTCGGCCAAAATAGACACGATAGACATAGCCGAAGTCAAAAATCTGGATGAAATAAAAAACAAAACGAGGACTTTCGTTTATGGCGACCGATGCCATCTTTCCGGCGATGGAGCGCTTACGGTAATAGCCGCGGACGGCAACCGAGTTTTGGTAAGATACTCAACCGCCAAAGAAACCGACGGCTCTTTATGCCCCGATGGCACGATATTTTTCTACTCAAAAGAAAAATTTATTAAGACTGCCGAAGAAGAACGGCGCCGAAACCGGGAACTTAAAGAAGAAAAGGAACTCATCAAAAAATTGCTCGGAAAATAACCCGAGCTTTTTCTTTTGCGCCATTGAGTTATATTTATATTATGGAGAAAAGCGAAATTTCCTGGTCTGCCTCCGAATACGAAAACTCCGCGAAATCCGGTGAATGGTACTGGACTCTTGGCATTTTGACCGTAGCGCTTGCCGTTGCCGCCCTGTTGCTCAAAAACATTCTTTTTGCTAGTTTTATTGTGCTTGCCGGATTTACGGCCGCTTTATACGGCGCGAAAAAACCGCGGATGATTCAGTTTTCAGTAAGCGCCAAGGGCGTAAAAATAGGCGACAAGATATATCCGCATGAGACGCTCAAATCTTTCTGGATTAAATACGACCCTCCGCGAAAAAAAGAGCTGGAGATAATATCAAAAAAACTTTTTATGCCGCGCCTGATTCTGCCGTTGGCCGATGCCGACCCGAACGAAATCCGCGCCATATTGATCCGCGCCTTGAAAGAAGAGGAGGTCAAGGATTCTCTTGCCGACATAATCGCCGAGCGTCTTGGTTTTTAAATAGAGTAGGCCCTCGTAGTTCAACGGACAGAATG
>CAYPMM010000052.1:0-1692 GCA_964412115.1 uncultured Candidatus Saccharibacteria bacterium
TCCTTGCGAGATTGGGTAATTATTATCGGGTTTGGTATATTTAATGTGGTGTTGATCGAGGTTTTGAAGTTTTTCTTTTTTGTCAAAAATAAGTAAATTTTGATTTTAAAAACTTGGTGGCCGGGTGCGATCGGCAGTCCGCCATCGGGCTTCCGGTACGACTTATGGACAGTAACCTTTTTCTTTTCGGCGTTTTTATCATCGGTATCCTGCTTTTGGTGCGAACGAGCGGTTGGCTGGTTTCGCTTTTGATGTGGATGGCGCGCTACCTTAAGCTTTCCGAATACAGTGTTGCATTCCTTTTAATGGCCGCAGCGACTTCTATTCCCGAACTTTTCGTGGGTATTAACGCCGCGATTCAGGGAATTCCGCACCTTGCGCTCGGCAATGTGCTTGGCGCCAACCTTTTGAATTTGACGCTCGTGATCGGCATCGTGGCCCTGGTTAAAGATATTACTCCGGATGATGAGCGGGTAAGCCATTAGGCGGGATTTATTTTCGCGCTTACCGTCACCCCGCTTATTTTACTGCTTGACGGTGTTCTTTCGCGGGCTGAAGGAGTGATCCTGGTTTTTCTTTTCTTTGCATACCTCCGTTACCTCTTTGCGGCGTCGAAAATTTCCGATTCAACCGTGAATGCGCTTCCGGTCACGCCGGCGGCGTTCGGTGAATTCGTCAAAAAACTGTTTTTATTTTTGGGCGGCATCGGGTTTTTATTGATTGCCTCGCAAATGGTTGTTTTTGCCGGAGAACTGGGCGCTCGGCGTTTCGGTATCCCCGCTTTTTTCATCGGCCTTTTTGTGATTTCGCTCGGCACGACTCTTCCCGAGCTTACGTTCGGAATTCGTTCCGTTTCTTCCGGTCATGGAGGAATGGGGTTGGGGAATGCTATCGGCAGCGTTGTATTTAACCTGCTGTTTATTTTGGGGGGAGCCGCAATTATTAATCCCATCACTGTTTTGCCGGAGCAGGCGAGTGTTACATTTTTAATTTTTCTTGCGGCAACCGCGGCAGCGCTTTTTATCAGCGTTGTTTTAAAGGTGAGCGGCCGTATTTCGAGAAGAATAGGCGTTTTTCTTATTGGCGCCTATGTTGTGATTATGTCTTTGGTATTTCAGCTTTCGTTGTGGTAGATGTCGTGATAAAGTGAGCAAATGGAAATAATTCTTTTTGCGGTTTTATTGCTCGTGGTCCTTGCCGGTTTTGCCGGCTTGTTTCTTTTTGTCCGATCGGTTGCAAAGCAGCCGAAAGGAGATCAGCCGTTTTTGCTTCTTCAGAACCAGGTTCAGGAAATCGCGCGCGTTCTTGATCAGAAACTCGGCGAGTCAACGCAGGTTCTTCAAAAGCAATTCGGCGAGAGCGCCCGTATCATCCGGGATGTCACCGAACGGTTGACCAAACTTGATGAGACGAACCGTCAGGTTGTCGGTGTTGCCGACCAGCTAAAGGGGCTTGAAGATATTTTGAAAAATCCCAAACAGCGCGGAATTTTCGGAGAGTATCAGCTGGAAACCCTTTTGAAAAACGTTTTCCCGCCGGGAATGTACAAGATGCAGTATGATCTGGGAGTTGACGAAAAAAACGGCGAACGGCTTATTCCCGATGCGGTAATTTTTGTAAAAGACAAAATCATTCCCATTGATTCGAAATTTTCTCTTGAAAATTACAATCGTATTATTGATGAGCGCGATT
>CAYPMM010000053.1:0-1619 GCA_964412115.1 uncultured Candidatus Saccharibacteria bacterium
ATAATTTTCAAGTCCCGTAGCACCGTCATAAGAAAACAATTTTGCGGCGCTTTGATGGTCTTGTAAGTTCGGAAAAAATGAATTTTGCGGCGCTTTAGTAACGCACCTCCAGCCCGCGCTCCACTTTTCTGCCGTCGCACGGACTATGTCCTATTGAGGTTATTACGGTTTCGGTCAAGCTAGATTTATCCACCTTCACGTTAACACATGAGCCGTTTTCCAAATTCAAATCAAAGGAGCTAACCTCCGATCCGCCAACAAGCCTGCTTTGACCCGCGCAAACAATGCTTCCGGGACTTGTGGTTGAAAATTTATTTTCAACCCTATCCCAATAAACCGCGCACTCAGCGCCGGTGTCGGCGGCATAAAAAGCAAACTGCGAATCTCGGCCCGTTCCGGAAAGCTTGATCTGTCCTATAATCAGCCCCGATAAACCAAGACTCGACGCAAGAATTGCCGAGATAAAAAGAATGGTGAATAACAATGTGAACCCGTTTTTTGTGTTCATGGCGCCGGTTTTCTTTGGGAAACGGACGTTTGTAAACTGACCTCATTCAAGTTGACGCCGACCTGTCCCGAGGCTTTTAAATTTATTAAAACTCGGGGCTGTAAATTTTCGTTTGACGGAGCTCCGATAACAAAAAACTTAAATTCGTCAACTTTAATGTCCGGAGACGTAAGGGGCTGGAAAACAGTTCCGCCGTCGGAAGATTTTTGAATGCTTGAATCTATTTTTCTGTAAATTATCGTCTGCCCCAAAGCGTTTTTAAAAGTCAGGGATGAAGAACCCGACAAACAATCCAATGGCTCTGTTCCGGAATCGGCTCCGCAGTGGTAAGACTCTCCGGTGCGGATTTCTTTAGCCATTACTTCCATGGCAAAGCGCAAATTATTCTGTATATTGACCGCGGACTGAATTTTCTTTTCGGCGTTTTGCAGGCTTAAAAAGGAAGACACGGACAACAAAATCGCCACGGAAAATACGCCCAAGGCGACTATCATTTCAAGCAGTGTGAATCCGCGATTGGACATATAAATCAAAAAGATAAGTCAAAAAGACGCTCTTCTAAGACAAAACTCCTCGGGAGCCCGCCCTGCTGCCACAAAACTTCGGCGGTAAGTTTTATTTCGTAGGCCGCCACTTGGGCTATGGTTATTTTTCTCGTAAAAATACTTTCCGAACCGGAGATGTGGCCGAAAATGTTTGTTGCCGAATCAAACTTTATTTTCGGGCAGACACCTCCGTCGCAAGTAGCGACGACGTCGTTATACGCGTCTACGTAGCATCCGGATTCGCACCCTCCGAGACCGCTCAACCAGCCGGAGCCGGCCATAATATTGCTATCCCGTTTATTTCTGACGTACTCCACCGATTCACTGGCCAAAAAAAACGCTCTGATTTGGTTGAAGGAGCCGGAAGACGAATGAACTCCTAGAGAGGCAAGCGACAAAACTCCGGCCAAAGCCAATGCCAAAATAGATATGGCCACTATCGTTTCCAGCAGTGAAAATCCTTTACTCATGATTATTCAACGGACAGCTGTCCGGTTGTCCAAATTATAATTTTTTTTTCTTCGCCTGTCGGCAGGCTGACAACCACCGCCGCGTCAAGATACGGA
>CAYPMM010000054.1:0-1524 GCA_964412115.1 uncultured Candidatus Saccharibacteria bacterium
AACCCGATGCCCACCGTTGACCCCATCAGCGTCGCCACCGCGTACCAGAATTTACCCGGTTTCAATTTACCGAACATCTTACCGCTATTATATCAGCCATCAAACAAAAATAAAAAACCCGGTCTCCATTGCTGAAACCGGGGCCCATAAAATGGGGCGGGGTAGTATTTATCTTTTTGAAAAAGTATTCGTAAGTACTCTAAGCCAAATATTGTTAGGGATTTTGGCTTCCACGTCGCTTACGGAAAGATCGCCTCCCTTCTCGTTAAACAATTCAGTATACACCTGAACAACCTCATGAAACGCCAATTTAAATTCATTAACATCCTCCAGGCTTAATAAATTACCGGTTGTACCGTTCTCTATAAAAATATCAAAAAGTCGGTCTTGCATATTTAACAGCTCGCGTAGCACCACTTCCCCTTTCCTTTGGCCGTTTCTAATCACTTTCTCATCTCCTTCCGCCTTTTTTGCTGACCAATAAAAGAACTAATCCAGCGCCTTAATAATACATCGACATTTCTTGAAAGTCAATCTTCTGTTAAGGCATTGACAAAAAAATATCGGGCGTTACTCTCACTAGGTCTAGATAGAGGGCTGAAAAAGGAGGATTACCTTGAAAAAATTAGTTCTTTTGACAACAGCCGTGCTTGTTTGTTTTATAGCGAGAGTCTCAAAAGCACAGGTATTGATCACCGGTGAGACCGGTGGTAAGGGCAGTAAGGCCTTGCTTTTCACGGCCAACGGATTGGCGCCAGAAGGACTGAATTTGTTTAACACCTATGTCCAGCTCGGTTATGGTATCGGTAAAAAGATTGACCTGATGGCGGCCTACGGCAACATCACTGCCTTGGGCCAAAGCCAGAATTACGCCGGACTGGGCGCAAACATCAATATAGTTAGGCGAGAGAAAGCGTTGGTTGACGTTTCTTTCTTCAATGTATTGACGGTACCGCTTCACCGGAGAAAGGAATCCTCAACACTGCTCCTGAACTCAGCTATTGTCGCCAGCCGGCCGATCACAAGCACGGTAACGCTCTACGGCGGGATCAACTTTCTGGTCCCAATCGGCCGCGAGGTTAAGAACAAGCTTTTTACTCCGCCGGAGACGTTTGTGAATGTCCCAATCGGATTCTCAATGAATCTATCAAAAAAATGGGTCTTTTACGGCGAAGTTGACCCCGGCCCAAATCTTAAAACCGCCGGCATTGGATTTCTCCGGATTTTCTAAAGCGACCGCAAGGTCGTCTTTTAATTTAGCGGGAGGCCACAGTGCCTTCCGTGGATTCCAAGACAGTGGATTGCATGGTTGGCGGAGTGGTATAATGTCTCTTACCACGAAGCCAAATCCACTGGCTTGAAATAGCGGAGTGAGTCGCTGGACGAACGTAGCGTCCGCGGAAGGCACTATGGCGGAGCGCGCTAACAAAAAACTTACACCCGCGGGACGCGGCCGTTTTTGAGGGCGAATTTGAGGACTTCGTTAACCGTTTGGACGTATTTGAATTTCATGTCGCGTTTGAC